>CACIVL010000011.1 GCA_902590125.1 uncultured Pelagibacteraceae bacterium
AAAAAACTTTTAATAAAATTGAAGTTATTGTTTCCAGATCAAAATTTTAAAAATTTTAAAGAAAAGATTAAAAAACAAAAATATTTTCGTTTTAAAAAAGAACTTACTCAAACTCAAATTGAAAAGCTCCGTCTTTTGGGAGATAAGTCTATAAAATTTGAAGAACAAATAACCAGATTTTATCCACATGAAAATTTATTTAGTCACATCATTGGTCAGATAGATGATGACAATAATGGCGTATCGGGAATTGAAAAGTTTTTTGATCATGAATTAAAAACTAGAAAGGAACCATTACAATTAACTGTTGATGCAGATATACAATTTTTAATTAGAGAAGAGTTAATAAAGTATCAACAAATTTTTCAATATATAGGAAGTACAGCAATTCTTATGAATGTTAATAGCGGGGAAATATTATCAATGATTTCATTGCCAGATTTTAATCTTAACAAAAGAAAAGATATTAAAGATGTAAATTATATAAATAGAGCAACTAAAGGTGTTTATGAACTTGGTTCAGTTTTTAAAACTTTTACTATTGCTGCTGGATTAAATGAGGAAGCCATTGAACCAGAAACTGAATTTAGTGATCTGCCAAAAAAAATCACATGTGCTGGAAGATCTATAGGAGAGTATGACAATGAAATTCCTTCAGACTTAACTGCTGAACAAATTTTGATAAGATCAGGGAATATAGGTTCTGTTAGAATTGGACAAAAAATAGGAATAGAAAAATTTAAATCTTTTTTAGAAAATATTGGAGTTTTGAATAAAATTGAATTTGATCTTGAAGAAGTTGGTCAACCTATTCCATTTACATGGGGAAAATGCAAACTTGCAACATCATCATTTGGTCACGGTGTAACAACTACACCATTGCAGTTAGTAAAAGGTTACTCAATTATAACAAATGGTGGTTATGATATTAAACCAACTTTAGTCAAGAACACTTTAAAAAAAAAAGAGAAAAGAAATAGAATTTTAAAAGCGTCAGTTTCTGAAAAAATAAATCCTATTTTAAGAAAAGTAGTATCAACCAAAGAAGGAACTGCTACGTTTGCAAATATAACAGGTTATGAGATTGGTGGAAAAACTGGAACAGCTGAAAAGATAAAATATGGCAGATATACAAAAGATAAAATTAATACTTTTGTGTCAATATTTCCTACATCAAAACCAAAGTATGTTTTGTTAATTTTATTAGATGAACCAAAACTTTCGAAAGAATATGTTTATTATTATAAGGACGGCAGTGGATGGAAACAAACAGGGACTCCTTACAATACTGCTGGTTGGACATCAGTTGAAATTGCAGGCAAAATTATAGAAAAAATCGGACCCATTTTAGCCACAAAATATATAGAAGTTTATTAACTACATGTTAATCGGTAGCTATTTTAAAAATATTAATTTAAAAAATAAAAATCATTTTTTTTCGGGTTTAAGCTTTAATAGTTTAACTTGCAAAAAAAATAATATTTTTTTTGCAATTAAAGGAACAAAAAACGATGGTAAGAAATTTATTAAAGATGCAATAAAAAAAGGTGCTACAACAATTGTATCAAATCAAAAATTTGCAGGACTAAAAAAAAATATCCTTTATATTAGAGTTAACAATGTAAGAAAAATACTTTCAGAAGTTTCCTTTAAAATTGCCAATAAAAAACCAAAAAACTTAATTGCTGTTACAGGAACTAATGGCAAATCATCAATAGCAGATTTTTACTTTCAAATATTAAAATTAAATAAAAAAAAAGTAGCTTCTATAGGAACTTTAGGAATTAAAACAATTTCAGGAAAAACAGGTGTAGCCAATACAACACTGGATCCAATTAAAATGAGTTATTATTTAGAAAAATTAAAAAAACAAAATATAGACAACGTTATCCTTGAAGCATCTAGTCATGGCATTAAACAAAATCGATTAGATGGACTAAATTTTAAAACTGCTCTTTTTACAAACCTATCTCATGATCATTTAGATTATCATAAAAATTTTAAAAATTATTTAAATGCAAAGCTTTATCTTTTTAAAAAATTGCTTAATAAAAACTCAAATATTATTACAGATATATCCATTCCAGAATATAAAAAAATTAAAAAAATTTCATTAAAGAATAAATTAAATTTAAAAACTATTGGTAATAAAAAAAGTGATTTAAATATAATCAGTCACAAATATTTGGGTGAAAAGCAGATTGTTAAAATTAAATATAAAAATAACTTTTTCAACTTTGAAACAAGATTGATTGGAAAAATTCAGATCAAAAATCTATTAATGGCAATGATTGCTGCAGAAAAAAGCAATATTCATTTTAAAAACATTGCAAATGTAATTAACAAAGTAAAACCTGTAAGTGGAAGACTAGAAAAAATTGGAAAAGTTATAAACAATTCTAAAATAATTTTAGATTATGCTCATACACCAGATGCTCTTAAAACATCTCTTCAAAGTTTAAAAGATCAATTCAAAAATAGTAAAATTTCCATTGTTTTTGGGTGTGGTGGAGATAGAGATAAATTTAAGAGACCTAGAATGGGACAAATTGTAAATCAATTTTGTAACAAAATTTATTTAACAGATGATAATCCAAGAAACGAAAATCCAAAAAAAATAAGATCAAGCATTAAAAAAAAAATTAACAAATCAAAACTTTGTGAGATACCAAGTAGAGAAAAAGCAATCAAGCAGGCGATCAAAAATTTATTAGTAGGTGAAATTTTAATTGTAGCAGGAAAAGGACATGAAAATATTCAGGATTATGGAATTTCAAAAAAGTTTTTTTCTGACAAAAAGTGCATTTTAAAAAATATTAAACAAAAAAATAAATATTTATCAAAAAACTTAAAATTAAATATTTTAAAAGAAGAAAGTCAGCAAAATCATTTTTCATTAAAAACAAAACTGAGACAAGCATCAATTAATTCTAAAAAAATAAAAAAAAATGATATTTTTTTTGCAATTAAAGGTAAAAAAAAAGACGGAAATCAGTATTTAAAAGAAGTTTTCAATAAAAAAGCTTCTTTAGCAATAGTAAACAAAATTAGCAAAGTAGAAAAAAAATCTAAACAAATTAAAGTAAAAAATACTTTAAGTTTTTTAACAAAAACTTCAAGCAAAGTCAGAGAAAATTCTTTAGCAAAGATCATTGCAATAACCGGAAGTTGTGGAAAAACGTCTTTGAAAGAATTAATTGGTATTACTCTTAACAAAATTTGTCGTGCATCTTATTCGCTTAAGTCATTTAATAACAAATTTGGAGTTCCATTAAGTTTATTTAACTTAAATTTAGAAGATGACTTTGGGGTTTTTGAAGTTGGAATGGATAAAAAAGGTGAAATAGATATGTTAACAAAAATAATTAAACCAGATGTTGGAGTAATTACAAATATATCTTATGCACATGCAAAAAATTTTAAAAATTTAAAGCAAATTGCACTGGCGAAGTCTGAGATTATTAATAATATTGTTGATGGCGGATCAATAGTTTTAAATGCTGATGATAAATTTTATAAATTTCATCGAAATATAGCTTTAAAAAAAAAACTAAAAATTTATTCTTTTAGCACAAATAAAAAAACTGCAACAGTTAGTTTAATTTCTATAAAAAAAGAAAAATCAAAATTTAAAGTTTTTATAAAAATTGGTAATCAAAAAAAATATTTTTTAATTTCATCTAATTTTGAAAATAATTTAAAAAATTTGCTTGCTGCTATTACAGTGATTTCAATTTATAAAGATATTAAAAATTTAAACAAAAATATTTTTTACAACTATCAAGTTCCATATGGACGAGGTGATTTTTCTAGAATTAAGATAAATAAAAAGAATATTTTACTTATTGATGAAAGTTATAATTCAAATCCCCTATCTTTAAAGTCTTCAATTAATAATTTTGACTTAATTGATAGTAAAAAAAATAAAAAACACATAATATTAGGAGACATGTTAGAGCTTGGCAAACATTCAAAAAAATTGCATTTAGAAATGAGCAATATAATCAATTCTTCTTCAATAAATAATGTTCATGTTTTTGGTAAATACATTAAAGAAACCTACAAGAACATTCAAAAAAAGAAAAAAGGTTTAATTTTAAAAGAAATTTCGCAAATAATTGATTTGATTAAAAACAATATAAATAATAATGATTATTTAATGATTAAAGGTTCTAATGCTACAGGACTTCATAAATTAACAAATGATTTAAAAAAAGAAAGAAAAAATGTTTTATAACTTCATTTTAAATTTTGTAGATAGTTTTACTTTTTTAAATGTATTTAAATATCTTACTGTGCGAACTGGATTAGCTATGTTTACATCTATGTTTGTAGTTTTTTTAATTGGCACTCCTTTTATAAATTTTTTTTCTGCAAAACAAATAATTAATCCAATAAGAGAAGACGGCCCTGATGATCACATAATTAAAAAAATTGGAACACCAACAATGGGCGGCGTTTTAATTTTATTAGGTTTATTTTTTGGTGTTTTGTTATGGTGCAATTTGTCCAATCCATATATTTGGACATTAATATTTGTTGTTACTAGTTTTGGATTACTAGGGGCATATGACGATTATAAAAAAATTAAATTTAATAACTCATCTGGCGTTTCAATTAAATTTAAAATAATAATCCAACTTATAATTGCTATTTTAGCAAGTCTCATATTAATTAATTTTTCAGATCATTCTGATTTAGAATATTTATATTTTCCTTTTTTTAAAAATTTATTGATAAATCTTGGTTGGTTCTTTATTCCTTTTGCAGCTTTTATAATTGTTGGGTCATCTAATGCAGTTAATTTAACTGATGGATTGGATGGTTTGGCTACTGTTCCAGTGATTCTTGTTGCATCATGTTTTGCTTTTATAAGTTATGTTACAGGTAATATTGTCTTTTCAGAATATCTTCAAATTCCATATATCGAAGGAGTCGGAGAAGTTGCTGTTTTTTTGGGGTCAATGATTGGGGCATGCTTAGGATTTTTATGGTTTAATGCACCTCCTGCTAAAATATTTATGGGTGACACAGGTTCTTTAGCTTTAGGAGGGTCTTTAGGTACCGTTGGAATTATTACAAAACATGAAATAGTTTTGGCAATAACAGGAGGCTTATTTGTTCTTGAGGCAGTGTCAGTAATTGTTCAAGTTTTTTCATTCAAATTAACTGGAAAAAGAGTTTTTAAAATGGCTCCCATACACCATCATTTTGAAAAAAAAGGTTGGCCAGAGTCAACCGTAGTTATTAGGTTTTGGATTATTTCAATAATATTGGCAATGATTGGTTTGGCTACTTTAAAATTTAGATAATGCCAGGTAACAAAAATATTTTTTTTAATAAAAAAATTTTAATTTATGGGTTGGGCAAAAGTGGCCTTTCTAGTTATTACTTTTTAAGAAAAAATAATAATATTTATTTGTATGACGATAATAAAAATATTATTAAAAGTAAAAAAATTAAAAAATTAATAGTTAAATCAAATCATATTAATAATATTAGTATTGATTTTATAATAGTTAGCCCTGGTATTAATATTAAAAAATGCTACCTAAAAAACTTTCTTAAAAAAAATTTTAAAAAAATAATTACTGATTTAGATGTTTTTTACAATCGTTATTCTAAAAATAAAAATATTACAATTACTGGCACAAATGGAAAATCAACAACAGCAAAAATTCTATTCGATGTTTTAAAAAATCAAAAAAAAGATGTAAGATTGACAGGAAATATTGGAAGTCCAATTTTAGCTGAAAAAAAAATTACTCCTAAAACTATTTTTGTAATAGAGGCTTCTTCTTATCAGATAGAGTATAGTAAAAAATTCAAAGCAAATTATGCAGTAATATTAAATATTACTCCTGATCATTTAGAACGTCATGAAACATTTTCAAATTATGTTAAAGCAAAATTAAAGTTATTTAGAAATCAAACTAATAAAGATTATTCATTTTTAAATATGAACAATAAATTATTAAAAAAAGAAATTAATAAAAAAAAATTAAATTCTAAAAAAATTAACGTTAACATAAGACAATTAAATCAAGACTTATTAAATATAAAAAATACTTATTTTTTAACTGAAGGCAATAGACAGAATTTATTACACGTTTTTTCAATTGCAAAAAAACTTGGTGTAAAGAAAACTATTTTGTTTAAAACAATTAATAACTTCAAAGGATTAAAATTTAGACAACAAGTAATTTATAAGTCAAAAAAATTTACATTAATTAATGATTCAAAAGCTACAAGTTATTCTTCATCCATGAATGTTCTTAAAACTTTAAAAAAAGCTTTTTGGTTAGTAGGTGGGATACCTAAATTAGGTGATAAATTTTTAATGCCAAAAAATCAATGTTTAAATATTAAAGCTTATATTTTTGGTAGAAATAAAAATTTTTTTATTAAAGAACTGAAAAACAAAATAAAATATGAACATTTTAGTGATTTAGAAAAAGCGCTAAAAAAAATTATTTTAGATATAAAGCTAAAAAAAAAAGAAAAAGAGCACCAAACTATTTTGTTTAGTCCTTCCGCTGCTTCATTTGATAGTTATAAAAATTTTGAAGATAGAGGGGAAAAATTTAATAAACTTATAAAAAAATTAAATTTAAAAGAAAAAATTAATGAAAAATATTAGTTTTATTTATAAATTTTATTATGGATGGTGGAAAAATATTGATAAATCAATATTTTTTTTGATTATTTTGTTATTTTGCTTGGGGCTATTTTTTTCTTTAGTTTCCACTTCATTAATTGCATCAGATAAATTAAATACAAATAGTTATTATTTTTTTTTCAAACATTTTTTTTACATTTGTATTGGTATTTTTTTTATATTTTTTTTTTCATCAATTGAAAAAGATAATTTATTTAAAATTTCAATTGTATTATTTTTTATTTGTTTTATTTCTTTAATATTGGTTCCAATAGCTGGTGTTGAAGTTAAAGGATCAAAAAGATGGTTAGATTTTTTCTTTTTACCCAGGTTTCAGCCAATAGAACTTTTAAAACCATTTATTATTGTAATTATTGCTTCAATCTTAAGTTCAGAAGAAAATAACAATCTATATTATAAATATTTTTTGAGCTTTATTTTAATTATACCAATTGTTTTCCTTTTAATTACACAACCAGATATTGGACAAACTTTTTTAATTTTTTTAACTTGGCTAAGTTTAATTTTCATTTCTGGTATTAATTTAATATTTTTCTTTTTATTTTTTGGATTGATGTTAGCATTTTTACTTTATCTTATTTTTTTTGTAGAAAAATTTAGTTATATTTTAATTAGACTTAAGTCATTTTTTGACCCTACTTCAGGAAATAATTATCAATCAGAAAAAGCTTCAGAAGCAATAATTAATGGAGGTTTTTTTGGAAAAGGAATCGGAGAAGGTATTTTAAAAAATAGAGTTCCTGAAGCGCATACAGATTATATTGTTTCAGTTATATCCGAAGAATTTGGAGCAATAATCATAATTATTTTAATGATAATTTTTTTATTTTTTGTTTATCAAGTATTTAAAAAATTGTATTTTGAAAAGAATGACAAAATAAAATTAATCCTTGTGGGATCAATTTCAATTATATTGTTTCAAGCTTTAATTCATATTGGCGTTAACATAAGATTGTTTCCTACTACAGGGATGACTTTGCCATTTTTAAGTTATGGAGGATCTTCAATATTAGGAACAGCAATTTTATCTGGTATTATCTTGAACCTTACAAAAAGAAGAATTAACCAATAAATGAAAAAAAAAATTTTAATTAGCACAGGAGGAAGTGGAGGGCATGTTATTCCAGCTACAATATTTTATGAACAATTAAAGAATGAGTTTGATGTATTTTTAGTTACAGATAAAAGAGGTTTCAAGTTTTTAAATTTGGATAAATATAAACTTACAATCATTAATACTCCAAAATTAACTGGTAATTTGTTTTTATTACCATTGAATTTGTTTGGTTTGCTTTTTTCAATGATTAAATCTTTATTTTTTTTAAAAAAAAATGGAATAGAGGTTTTAATTTCTACAGGAGGATATATGTCATTACCAATATGTATGGCAGCAAAATTTTTTAGAATAAAAATTTATTTATTTGAACCAAATATGGTTCTGGGAAGAGTTAATAGTATTTTTTTAAGATACACTGAGAAAATTTTTTGTTACTCAAATGAAATTATCAATTTTCCAAAAAAATACTTAAGTAAAATTTTATTAATTGATTCTTTACTTAGAAAAGAATTTTATTCATTTACATCAAAAAATAATAATGAAATAAAAAATGAAATTAATCTTTTAATCATAGGTGGCAGTCAAGGAGCAGAAGCATTTGATAATAAACTGAAAAAATCAATTATTAGCTTATCAAAAAAATATAAATTGAATGTTTCTCAGCAAACCAGCTTTCAAAATAAAAAAAATTTAGAAGATTTTTATAGTCAAAATAATATTTCTTATCAGTTATTTAATTTTGAAGAAAATATTCTAAAACTTATTAGCAATGCCAATTTATGCATAACAAGAGCTGGAGCATCAACATTGTCGGAATTGACTTACTTAAATATACCATTTTTAGCTATTCCATATCCGTTTGCAAAAGATAATCATCAATTTCAAAATGCATTATTTTATAAAAACAAGAATTGTTGCTGGATATTAAAGCAAGATGAACTTAATGAAGATGTGTTAGAAAATAATTTAATAAATATAATTCAGAATAAAGATGATTATTTATCAAAAAAAAGAAGTATGAGAAATTTTAGTAGTAAAAATACTTGGCAAAATACAAATCAAAAACTTATAAGTGTGATTAATGAAAATTGAATTAGGAAAAACAGAAATTGTACATTTTGTTGGCATTGGTGGAATTGGCATGAGTGGTCTTGCCTTAATAATGAAAGGTATGGGTTTTAGAGTTCAGGGTAGCGACATTTTATTAAACAAAAATATTGAAAGGTTAAAAAAAAATAAAATTAAAATAGCTATAGGACACAAAAAAAAAAATATTAACAAAGCAACAATTTTAGTAATTTCTTCAGCTATTAAAAAAAATAACCCTGAAATATTATCAGCAAAAAATAAACAACTTCCAATTTATAAAAGAGGAGATATGCTTGCACATATTGTTTCATTGACAAAAAATATTGTAGTTGCTGGTTCGCACGGCAAAACAACAACAACATCACTTATTGCTAGTATTTTTTCAAAAACGAAATTAGACCCAACAATTATTAATGGTGGCGTATTAAATTCTTTTGATAATTCTGCAAGACTAGGAAAAAGTAATTGGTGTATTTTAGAGTCCGATGAGTCAGATGGAAGCTTTATTAAAGTTCTTCCAACATATTCAATTATAACCAATATAGATAGAGAACATATGGATTATTATAAATCTATGGATAAACTAAAAGAATTATTTATTCATTTTATTGAAAAAGTTCCATCATTTGGAAAATCATTTATTTGTGTAGATGACAAAAATAATAAACAAATAATTAAAAAAATTAAAATTAAAAACTTTTATACATATGGTGTAAATAAAAATTCACAATTTCAAATAAAAAATATTTCTCAATACAGAAATTTTTCCAAATTTAATCTTGATATTAAATTACCTGGAAAAAAAAAAACGTATATAAAAAACATAATAATTCCTCTTCTAGGATTACACAATGTTAGAAATGCTACTGCCGCTGCTGCAATGTCAATAACCATAGGAATATCGAAAGATGCTATTAAAAAAGGACTTAAAGAATTTAAAGGAGTTCAAAGAAGATTTAATAAAATATTTAAGTTTAGAGAAACTGAGTTTTATGATGATTATGCACACCATCCAACTGAAATTAAAGAAGTTCTAAATGGAGTTAAAAAAGCATTTAAAAAAGAAGAGATAATTTGTATTTTTCAACCTCATAGAATATCCAGGTTAAAAGATCTTAGAAAACAATTTAGTTTATCATTTAAAAAGGCCAATAGTGTAATTTTATGCCCAGTATATTCAGCTGGCGAAAAATTAAAACTTGGATTTAACTATTTTAATTATGCAAAAGAAATAATCGACAATTCTAAAGTAAAATTATTTATAGTTAAAGATCAGTATCAACTTGCGAAGTTTATAAAACAAAATATTTATGGAAAAAAAATAGTTATAGGTATGGGAGCAGGTTCAATTTCAAATTGGATTAGAGAGTTACCTAATTTGATATAATGCAAATTGATAAGTTAGAAAATTTTTCAAAACAAATTAAAGGAAAATTAATTTTCAATTATAATTTAAAAAAAACTAATTGGTTTAATATTGGCGGAAAAACAAAAGCATATTTTAAACCTGAAAGTTTAAATGAATTGATTTCTTTTTTAAAAGAATTTGGTAAAACAGAAAAACTTTTTATATTAGGAGCTGGATCAAATATACTGATAAATGATAGAATATTTAACGGAGTTGTTATTAAATTAGGAAAAAATTTTTCAAATATCTCACTATTACCAAACAAAACAATTGTAGCAGGAAGTGCAGCTAGTGATAAAAGTTTGTCTTCATTTGCATTAGAAAACAATATAAGCGGTTTAGAATTTTTATCTTGTATTCCTGGAACAATTGGTGGTGGTTTAAGAATGAACTCAGGTTGTTTTAATAAAGAGTTCAAAGATGTTTTAGTATCTGTACAAGCAATAGACAGGATAGGAAAAGTTTCAACCATTCCAGTATCGGAAATTAAATTTTCGTATAGAGGAAATAATTTACATAAAAATTTAATATTTCTAAGTGCATCATTTAAAGGAGAAATTCAAGAAAAAAAAAAAATTCAAGAATACATGGATGTTATAAAAAATAAAAAAGATCATGCCCAGCCAACAAAAATAAAAACTGGAGGTAGTACTTTTAAAAACCCCATTAAACAAACTGATCAAAAAGTTTGGGAATTAATTAAAAAATCAGTTTCATTAGACACTAAATTTGGCGATGCTGAGATTTCTAAAAAACACTGTAATTTTTTTGTAAATAAAAATAATGCAACTTTCGAAGATATGAAAAAGTTAATTGAATTTGTTAAAGAAAAAGTAAAATTAAAAACAGGAATAAATATAGAAACTGAAATAGAAATAATTCAATGAAAAAAAGGATTTTAATTTTAGGAGGAGGAATTTCTAAAGAAAGGTTAATTAGCCTAGAAACAGCAAAAAGTGTTTTTAAAGAGTTAAAAAAAAAAAAATATGTAGTTAAAATTTGTGAGCCAGATGGAAATCTAATTAAAAATATTAAAATTTTTAAACCAAATATTGTTTTTAATGCTTTACACGGACAATTTGGAGAAGATGGTTATATTCAAACAATTTTAGAATCTCAAAAGGTAAAATACACTCACTCTGGAGTAATAGCTTCATTTACTGCTATGAATAAAGAGATTTCAAAAAAACTTTATATAAAAAATAAAATACTAACTCCAAAATATTTCAAATTTAAATTTGAAAATAATAAAATTAAAAAAAATATTATAATTAAAACTGAAAAAAAATTGAAATTTCCAGTTGTTATAAAACCAATTAACGAGGGATCTAGTGTTAATGTCTATATCTGCAATAAAAAAAACTTTATTCAAAATTTAAAAAAATTAACATCATATAAAGAGATTTTGATTGAAGAATTTATTCCAGGTAGAGAAATTCAAGTTGCAATATTAGGCAAAAGAAAATTAGGAGCGATAGAACTAAAACCTAGAAGAAAATTTTATGATTATGAAGCAAAATATAATGAGAAGGCAAAAACAAAACACATAATTCCTGTTGACTTAAGTAATAAAAATTTAAAAAAAGTTATGAATATTGCTCTTAAAGCACATAAATTAATTGGCTGTAGAGGCGTTACAAGATCAGATTTTAAATTTTATAAAGAAAAATTTTTTTTACTAGAAACAAATACTCAACCAGGAATGATGAAACTTTCGTTAGTTCCTGAAATAGCAAACTACACGGGTATGAAGTTTATTGATTTAATTGAATGGATTTTAAATGATGCTTCAACAAATAGATAGAAAAAAAAAATTATTTATATATTTATTTTTTTTGTTTTTATTAACTACAATTAACAATCTATCATTGAACAATTTTGAATATTTAAAATTAAAAATTAAACAGATTAAAGTTTTTGGACTCAGCAGTGAAAACAATATTAAGATTTCAGAAGAATTTAATACATTAGTAGGTAAAAAAAATTTATTTTTTGTAAATAAAAAATATTTTCAAAGTATTTTAGAAAAAAACAATTTAATTCATTCATTTGAAGTTAGAAAAATTTATCCAAACTCAGTTGAGATACAAATTTATAAAACAAAATTTTTAGCTGTTACCAACCACAATGATAAGAAATTTTTTATCGGGTCTAATGGAAAGTTAATTAACCCTGAACCTTACAATGTGAATTTGCCTTACGTTTTTGGAAAAATTAATGTTGAAGATTTTATTGCTTTTACTAAAATTATTAATAAATCCAAATTTGATTTTGAAGAAATTTCAGAGTTATATTTTTTTCCATCTGGCAGATGGGACATTAAAACTAATAAAGATACATTAATTAAGTTTCCCGAAACAAATTTATTTGAAGCACTAAATTTAGCACATCAATTTATTATTAATGAAAACTTCAAAAATGATAAAGTTATTGATTTAAGAATTTATAAAAATTTCATTTCAACTAATGAGTAAAAAGAATTTTGATATTTATATTGATTTGAGTTCCAAAAAATTAAGTATTGCAGCATTTAGAAAATATGATGGTCATAAAACTTTCTTTAAAGAATACAGCTGTGTGACTAATTTAAATAAAGATCAATTGAATTTTGAAAACACAGAAGAAATAATTGAAAAAAATATTTTTGAAATAGAAAAAGAAACAGGTGAATTTTTAAATGACATATATTTGATGGTAGAAACGCCTGAGTCTGTTTCTATAAAGATTTCATTAATAAAAAATAATGAAGGAAAAAGAATAGAAAAAAAAAATGTTGAATATCTGGTCCAAGATGCCAGACAACAAATTTTGAGATCACATCAAAGTAAAAAAATTATTCATATAATTATTAACAACTATGTTATTGATGATGTTTTATATGATTATTTACCTTTAGATGTAAATTGTAATAAATTTTCAATCGATATTAATTTTATTTGCTTTCCAAAAAATTTAATTAAAAAATTGGAGGAACTGTTTAATAGTCATCAAATATATATAAATAAAATTATTTGTAGTAATTATGCAAAATCATTTACCAAAAATAAGTCTTTCGCTAATATTTGTGAATCCGGATTAAAATTGATGCAAGGCATTAATAAACAAGAGGTTGTAATAGTCCCTAGAAAGCTAGAAAAAAAAGGTTTTTTTGAAAGACTCTTTCATTTTTTTAAATAGAGTTAGTATTTTCTTGTAACATTAGTTGTTTTTTAAAGATTACTTAAAGAATTTATAAGTTTCCTATGTCTGTTTTAAATCAAAAAACACTTAAAGAAACTATAGCATTCGAAGGAGTTGGACTTCATAGCGGCAAAAAAGCTTATATGGAAATAAAGCCTGCAAAGCCAAACACTGGAATAGTTTTTAAAAGAACAGATATTAAAAATAACAATATTGTTGTTCCAGGAGTATTTAATGTGAGCAACGCAGCATATTGTACAACTATTTCAAACGATTCAGGAGTTAGTGTTTCGACAATAGAACACTTAATGGGAGCATTCTTTGGAATGGGAATTGATAATGCATTAATTGAAATTAATAACGAAGAAGTGCCAATTTTGGATGGTTCAGCAAAAAAATTTGTTAACGAGATAAGTAGAGTTGGAATAAGAGCAAGTGAGACTCCAATTAAAATTATAAAAATTGAAAAGAAAATTAATTTTAAGGATGGCGAAAAAACAATTTCAATAGAACCAAATAAAATTAGTTTAGATATAGATTTTGAAATTAAGTATAGAAACTCATATATAGAAACACAAAGAAATTTAGTTAAAGTCTATGAAGATGATTTAACTGAAGTTTATAATTCAAGAACTTTTTGCTTATTTGAGGACGTGGAAAAATTAAAAGAAATGAATTTAGCAAAAGGAGGAACATTGGAGAATGCAATTGTGGTGAAAGGACAAAAAATTTTAAACAAAACAGGACTTAGAAATGAAAAAGAGTTTGTAAATCACAAAATTTTGGACTGTATGGGAGACCTGTATTTGTCTGGATATAAAATTATTGGAAAATTAATATGCTCACAGGGCGGACATAGGCTCACAAATCAACTATTAAGAAGAGTTTTTGAAGATAACGTTAATTTTTCACTTGTTGAAGTTAAAGAGAAAAGCATCCCCCATTTCTTAATCAATAGAAATATTCTAAAATCTATAGCTTAAAAGTTTAGGGTTTTTTGTATAATCTGGTAAAAAACTTTAAATGAAAAATATTATAAAAATTTTATTATTAATTTTAAGCATTACATTGATTTCTTGTTCCAAAGGAGAAAAAGTTTCAATACTTGAAGAAGATGATGTTGAATCCCAGATGATTGATGCCTTTGAAGAAGGATACTATCAATTAATTGAAGGTGATACTTTATATGCTGCAAAAAAATTTAATGAAGCAGAACTTTTGTATCCACAGTCTGAATGGGCTCCCAAGGCCGCACTTATGGCAGCATATACATATTATTCAGATAATTATTTTGGTGATGCTATATTTGAAATTGAAAGATATTTAAAAACATATCCAAATCATAAAAATATTGATTATGCTCATTTTCTTTTAGCCATGTGCTATTACGAAACTATTGTTGATGAAAAAAGAGATTTAGAACCATTACTTAAAGCTAAAGAACAATTTGAAATTATTATGAATAATTACCCAAACACAGATTTTTCAATGGATGCAAAATATAAATTAGACTTAATATCTGATAAATTAGCAGCCAAAGAAATGTATATTGGAATGCATTATTTAAAAAAAAAAAAATGGATACCAGCTATAAACAGGTATAAAAAAGTTGTTGAAGATTATGGAACCACTATTTATGTTGAAGAAGCATTGCATAGATTGGTCGAAATACACTATAGAATTGGTTTAAAAAAAGAATCTGAGAGATATGCAAAATTACTTGGTTATAATTATCAATCAAGTCAATGGTATAAAGAATCTTATAAAATATTTAATAAAGATTATAAAATTGAAAAAAAAATAGTTAAAAAAAAGAAGAAAAAGAGAGGTTTAATTTGGAAAAAATTCAAATCTCTTTTTAAAGCTGCGACTAATACATAATTTAATGAAAGAAAGTTCAATTAAAAATGAATATAAAAAAAAAATTAAACTACTTCATAAGTATAACAAAGCATATTTTGATGAGAACAAGTCGTTAATAACCGATCAGGAATTTGATATATTAAAAAAAAATGTTCTTGAATTAGAAAAAAAATATAGTTTTTTAAAACATAAAAACTCACCATCTAAAGTTTTAGGTTTTAAACCTTCTAAAAACTTTAAAAAAGTCAAGCATAGAGTTCCAATGCTTTCATTAAATAATGCTTTTAATGAAAAAGATTTACTAAATTTTGAAAAAAAAATTATAAATTTTCTTAGTTTGTCAAAATCAGAAGAAATTGAATATAGCGCAGAACCAAAAATTGATGGTATATCAACTTCTTTAATTTATAATAATGGCCGTTTCATTCAAGGACTTTCTAGAGGAGATGGAAAAGAAGGAGAAGATATTACTGAAAATTTAAAAACTATAAAAGATATACCAAAAATAATAAAAGTAAAAAATTTTCCTACTGAGATTGATATTCGTGGAGAAGTATTTATTCAAAATAATGATTTTAAAAATATAAGCGAAAAATTTGCAAATCCAAGAAATGCGGCATCAGGATCTTTAAGACAGAAAGATCCAAAAGTTACTAGTGAAATTCCATTAAAATTTATTGCGTACACATATGGTTATGCAAATAATATAAATATTGATTATCAATCAGATTTTTTGAAAAATTTGAAATATTGGGGATTTAAAACTAATCAATTTAACTCAATTATTAAAGGTGTTCATAATTTAGCTCTGAATCATAAAAACTTAGAAAAAAAAAGAAAAGAAATTAATTTTGATATTGATGGTATTGTTTATAAGGTTAATAATTTTGATTTACAAAAAAGATTAGGTTTTGCCGCTAATGCTCCAAGATGGGCAATTGCGCATAAATTTTCAGCAAATAATTCTGTATCAGAAATATTAAATATTGAGATTCAAGTTGGGAGAACAGGTGCATTAACTCCTGTGGCTAAAATTAAACCAGTAAATATTGGAGGTGTAAAAGTATCCAATGCTACACTTCATAATGAGGATGAAATATTAAGAAAAGATATTAGGGTTGGAGACACAGTTACAGTAGAAAGAGCTGGTGATGTTATACCACATGTAATTTCAGTTGATTTAAAAAAAAGAAAAAAAGATTCACAAAAATTTGTTTTTCCAAAAAACTGTCCTTCATGTGGATCATTAACTGTAAAAGATTATAACGAAACTACTAAAAAAAAAGATGCCGTTAGAAGATGTTCTAGTGATGCATATGCATGTGAAAAAATTGCTATAGAAAAAATAAAACATTTTGTCTCAAAAGAAGCATTCAATATAGATGGACTTGGAAAAAAAATTGTTGAAAATTTTTTTAAAATTAAGTTAATAAAATTGCCTCAAGATGTTTTCAATTTAAATTATGAAAAAATAAAAAATTTTGAAGGATGGGGAAAGTTATCAGTATCAAATTTAAAATACTCCATAGATAATAAAAAAAACATTTCACTTGATAAATTTATTTATTCACTTGGTATAAGACATATTGGTTTAGAAAATGCAAAACTTTTAGCAAAACATTTAAAATTTTCAGATAACTTTTTTAAATTATCCAGCACTAAAAATATGAGCGAACTTTCAAATATTGATGGAATTGGAGAAATGCAAGTACAATCTTTAAAAAATTTTTTTTCAAATAAAATTAATTTAAATATTTTAGTAGAGCTTAAAAAAATTCTTAAAATAAGAGGTGTTGTTTCAATTAATCAAACTAGCATCTTAAAAAATAAGACCTTTATGTTAACTGGAAAGTTAAAAGGAATAAGTAGAGCAGAGGCCAAATCTATTATTGAACAAAATTCAGGAAAAATAATAAGCAATGTTAATAAAAAACTTGATTATTTAATCATAGGAGAAAAACCTACAATGAAAAAAATTAACCGTGCAAATGAATTAAAAATTTCTGTTATTACCCAGTCTGAATGGCTCAAAATGCTAAATAAGACAAGCTAACCATTTTTTTTCTTTTTTGTTTAAAAATTTTGAGTGTTTTGCATAAACATTTAAATGATAATTAAATAAATAATCTTTTTCATTTTTATTTAATAAATTGTAATTAATTAAATCCTTTTCGATTGGCACTAAAGTTAAGTTTTCGAAAAATAAATTATTTTTATTTCTTTTAACATAAATTAGATTTTCTATTCTTATTCCATAATGATCTTTTTTGTAAAAACCAGGTTCATTGCTTAAAACCATACCTTCTTCTAATTCAACCGTATTATATTTTGATATTGATTGAGGCCCTTCATGCACATTTGAAAAAAAACCAACTCCATGACCAGTACCATGTGCATAGTCAAGTCCGTCTTTTTTTAAGAACTGTCTTGCCCTGGAGTCTATTTGTTTACCATTTTTAAATTTTTTTATATTTGTAGTTGCTACCGCAATATGACCCTTTAATACTTTTGTGAATATATCTTTGATAGATTTTTTTTGTTTAGAAAAACAAATTGTTCTTGTTACGTCAGTTGTTCCATATTTATATTGTCCTCCTGAGTCACATAAAAAAATATCATTTTTTTTAATAGTTTTATTTGATTTTTTTGATGCTTTATAATGAACTATAGCACCATTAGAACCTGTGCCAGCAATTGTGTTAAAACTTGGAAATAAATAATTTTTATTAATTTTTCTAAATTTCTCTAGTTTATTTTGTGCATCGATTTCAGTTATTTTTTTTTTATTTGTATTTTTTATCCAAAAAATAAATTTAGTTAATGCAAGACCATCTTTAATATGTGCATTAATCATATGTTTAATTTCAGATAAATTTTTAATTGATTTTAATTTATAGCAAGGATCATACATATCTATTATTTGAAATTTAGATTTGATTATACTTTCATTAAGTAGAGAACAAGACAATGGATCTATAATAAATTTATTGCCTTTCAATTTATTTATTAAATTTGAAAAATTTTTAGGACTAATTATTTGGTTTTTAGTTAATTTTTTTTCTTTAATTATTTTTTTTGCTTTTTTTTTATTTACAATTAAATGGAAACTTTTATCTTTTCCAACTATTAAGCGACAATTTGGTATTGGGCTATTTGGATTATCATAACCTCTTATGTTTAAAGTCCAAGCAACATTTTCTGGAGCAGTTATTAATAAATAGTTGGCATTGTTTATTTTTAATATTTGAGAAATTTTATTTATTTTTGATTTATGACTTTCTCCTGCAATTTTATTGTCTAAAGAATAAAATGGTTTGCTTTTAGGAGTTTTAAATTTATAAATATCATCAATTAAATTTTTATTTATAGGCTTTAGCCTTAAAGAATTACCAAAGTATTTTTTAAGTTGTTTTTTTGTAAACAAACTTGGGTCAAAACCAAGAGTTAACTTTTTAATAATGTTATGTGGTAGAAATTTATGAATTTCGATTATTTTGAACTGTTTTCCTGATTGTTTTTGAGCTTGAATTGTGTATCTACCATCGACGAATAAATAACTCTTATTTTTTAAAATAACTGCTAATCCTGCGGATCCATTGAAATTAGATATAATTTTTAATCTATCTTTAACAGCGTATTCAGAAAAAAATTCATCATTTTTTGGAATAGCATATCCATCAATATCAAATTTTTTAAATTTTTTTCTTAAACTATTAATTTTATTGCTAATCATTTTATTCTTTTTTGGTACCTTATCCATCCAGGGCTTTTTATCTCATCTTGAATTTCAAAATCTTGATTAAATTCAAAATCATCTTCTTGATTATTTTTTTCATCGAAAAAGCTATTTTTTTCAATATTTTTTTCAGGTAATTCTTCTATAAATCTTGATGCCATACTGTCAATCCAATCGCCTTGATAAAATCTATTCATTGAAAATGATATAAAAGCTATTTTTTTGGCCCTTGTAATACCGACATAAGCAAGTCTTCTTTCTTCTTCAAGACCATTTTGTCCTTTTTCTTCGATAGACTTTTGATGTGGAAATAAACCTTCTTCCCACCCTGGCAAAAATACTACATCAAATTCTAACCCTTTTGCACTATGCATAGTCATTAGGTTTACTTTTTTACCATCCCAGTCTCGATCTAACGAAGTTGCTAGAGCAACATGCTCTAAAAAATTTTCTAAATTATCAAATTCTTTCATAGCATTTAACAATTCCTTAATATTTTCTAATCTACTTTCATTTTCTAGGTCCTTTTTGTTTTTAAGCATCATCGAATACCCAGATTCATCTAGAACAATTTGTAAAAGCTTTACATGATTTGTTTTTTTAATTTTTAAATCATTTCTCCATTTATCCATTAAATTTAAAAAAGAATTAAGTCCTATTTTTGCCTTTGGTTTTATTAGATTGAGTTCCATAAGCTTTCTTGAGGAATATTCTAAAGTTGTTAAGTTTTTTTTTGAAAATTCATGAATTTGTTTTGTAGTACTCTCTCCAATCGACCTTTTAGGATTATTTATTATTCGATCAAAAGCTAAATCATCTTTATTTTGGTAAATTAATCTTAAATAAGCAACACAATCTTTAATTTCAGCTCTTTCATAGAATTTAATTCCTCCAAGTATTCTGTAAGGCAAACCTATTTTAAGAAAGCGTTCTTCAAATTCTCTAGTTTGAAAAATTGCTCTAACTAAAATAGCTATATTATTTAATGAATATTTTTTTTTTAATTTTTTTTCAATTTCATCTGCAATTCCTATAGCTTCATCTTTTCCATTTTTAAAACAATTAAGTTTTACTAAATCACCTTCTTCTCTTGTGGCTTTTAGCATTTTACCAACTCTATTTTCATTATTTGCAATAAGATTTGAAGCAACTGATAAAATATTTTGAGATGATCTATAATTTTCTTCCAATCTGATTATTTTTGTTTTTTTATAGATTTGATCAAATTCTAGAAAATTTTTAATTTCAGCACCACGCCAACTATAAATAGATTGATCATCATCTCCTACACAGCAAATGTTTTGGTGTTTTTTTGTTAGAAGATTGAGCCATTTGCTCTGAATAAAATTTGTATCTTGGTATTCATCTACTAAGATATATTTAAAATTGTTAGAGTAGATTTCATTAATATCTAAATTATTTTCAAAAATATCTACACAATGTAAAATTAAATCACCAAAGTCACATGCATTTAAATCTAATAATTTTTTTTGGTAAATTTTATAAATAGGTAATAATTTTTTTTCAAAAATATCTTTTTTATTCAAAATGACTTTTTCTGGATAATAGCCTTTATTTTTCCATCTATCTATTATTGAGAGGATATATCTGGGGGTTATTTTTTTTACATCTATATTTTCAGCCTTGCATATATTTTTAATTAATCTTTCTTGATCATTTTGGTCTATAATTGTAAAATTTGAGTTTAATCCAGCTGCTGTGGCGTGTTTTCTTAAAAGTTTGGCACAAATTGAATGAAATGTTCCAAGCCAAGATAAACCGACAGCATCAGTTTTAAGAATTGAACTCACTCTATTGTGCATTTCTTTAGCAGCTTTATTAGTAAATGTTACCGATAGTATTTGGTTTGGATATGCTTTTTTTTCTTTAATAATATGGGCAATTCGCGATGTAAGAACTTTTGTTTTACCCGATCCTGCACCGGCAACAATTAAAAGTGGTCCCTTAAGATATAAAATGGCTTCTTTTTGGGATTTATTTAAATTATTTAAA
>CACIVL010000012.1 GCA_902590125.1 uncultured Pelagibacteraceae bacterium
CTTCAAAAACAATGATTGGCTTTTTATACATCACCCCAGATTAAATAATTTATTGATTTCATCAATCTGGAAAAAATATTCACTCTTTCTATATTTTCATATGCTAGCAAATCATGTTCTTCTAAAATTTCACTTTTGTAATAAATTTTTAATTTTCCAAGTACATCATTTTTCAAAATTGGAGCTTCTATAGGCCCATTATAATTTACTATAGCTTTCAAGTATTTTTTTCTTGCCTTCGGGATTGTTTTATAAACATTATTTTTGAGATAAACTTTAACTTTATTTTTCTTTCCTAACCACACATCTAATTCAGTTATTTCGGTATTTTCTTTAGCTATTTCAACTAAATCAAAATTTGTAATTCCATAAGTTAAAAGTTTAGCGGATTCTTTAGATCTAATATTTTTTGTTTCGAAGCCGCTTGAAACTGCTATCACTCTTCTATTTTTTTTTTTCATAGATGCAGAAAGTGAATATTTTTCATAGTCTAAAAAACCTGTTTTAATACCATCTACGCCCATGTTTTTATAAAGTAATGGATTTCTATTACCTTGTGTGATTGGGTCACCGCCTGTTCGGTCCCAAGTGAATTCTTTCTCTTTAAAATATTCATAATAATCAGGATAATTTTTGATTAAGTAATTTGACATAATTAAAATATCTCTAACGGTAGATAAATTATCAGGTGCGTTAATACCTGATGAATTGGTAAAATTTGTATTTGTCATTCCAATTTCTTTTGCCTTTGCTGTCATAATTATTGAAAATTCTTCTTCAGTGCCTGCTATACCTTCAGCTAATGCTATACAAGCATCATTACCAGAAGCAACTATTATGCCTTTAAGTAAATTTTCAACTGAAATTTCATCACCAACCATTATAAACATTGATGAATAACCAGCTTGGGACAATCTCCAAGCATTTTCAGAAACAACAAATTTATCTTCTAAACTTAAATCTCCTTTTTCTAATAATTCAAAAGCAATTATTGTTGTCATTATTTTCGTCATAGATGCAGGAAATATAGAAAGATCTGCATTTTTTTCGTAAA
Source organism: uncultured Pelagibacteraceae bacterium (assembly GCA_902590125.1). Taxonomy (GTDB): domain Bacteria; phylum Pseudomonadota; class Alphaproteobacteria; order Pelagibacterales; family Pelagibacteraceae; genus Pelagibacter. The sequence goes on from CACIVL010000012.1 coordinate 1,055, forward strand.
GTATCTCACCTGAGAAATAATCCTGTAAAATTGCTGTTCTTGCTTTTATGTCAAACTCAGCAATAGCTGGAGTAGACAAAATTAATGCAAAAAATATTTTGGATAAATAATTTCTAATTAATTTAATCATTTTTAATAATTTCTATATTTTCAAATTCTAATACATTTATATCATTATAAGCTTTTTGTAGAGAATTTATGTTGGAAAAAGGACCTAAATAAACTCTATATTCTGTATTTGATAAAGTTTTTATTCCAATTTCTTTAACTGAAGTTTCTTTTTTGATTCTATCCAGCATAGATAGTGCTGTATTTTTAAAATAAAAATCTGCTATTTTAATTGTATAATCAAATTTTTTTATATTTTTTTTTTTAATTTCATTTGCAGTATCAGAATTAAGATTGTTAACACTAATACTATCGATTGGTGCTTTGTCGGCTACTTTTTTTTCTTCATCAAAAGTTTTTGCTTTTTTAGCAATAAATGATGAATTGTTTACAATTTCAATAATTTCAACATATGGTTCATTTGGATCTAAATCAATTTCCTTTGATATACGATCAGATATAACAGAATTATTAAATAACGGATATTTTGATTTATTACCAACTTTTGCAATAATAGTTTTGTTATTTAAAATATTTTTTATTTTTACTGTAGATCCTTTTTTTAAATTTTTTTGAAAGATTATTAAACTTCTGTTATCAATTTTTTTTGTGACTATTTTATTTTTAAAAAGATTCTCATTATAAACAAGGGTAAAGCCTTTATTTTGAAATCTACTTTTATTTAGATGTTTTGTTTCTACATTGTTAACATTATAAGTAGAACAACTACTGATTATGAATAAAAAAAAAAATAAAAAATATCTATAATTCATTTTTAAATTTATCCTTTAATGTGCACACAGCAAGAGCAAACCTTAAAGATCGATTCCATTTTAAAATTAGTTCATAATTACTAAAAACTAAGTATGCTGGACTTAATTTATTTGCATTTTCAACAATTTCTTTATCCGGAGTAATTATCGCTGTTCTTAAATTTTTATCAATATTTAAATTTTCAAAATTAATTATATATTTTTTGAAAAAATTCAATTTTTTTTTATTTTTAATTTTTCTTGCTGAAGTATTTAGATATTTCGTTGGGATTTTATCAGACAATTTTATTTTGACAAAACAGGGTTTATTTTTATTCCATCCCATTTTATTTATATAATTAGCTGCCGAAGCAAATGAATCTTCTAAATTATGTAATTCGATAATATTATTTGAATTATAATCTATGGCGTATTTTTCAATTGTGGTCGGCATAAACTGAAAATTTCCAAAAGCACCGGCCCACGATCCATATAGAATTTTATGATCTATTATACCTTTTTCTATCAATTGAAGTATAGTTATTAACTCATTAGTAAAAAAATCACTTCTTCTTTTATCAAAACTTAATGTTGCTAATGAAGAAAGAATATCCATTTTACCAACATAAGCTCCATAATTTGTCTCGATTGCCATTAATGCTAATAGTAGTTCTTTGTCTACAGAAAATTCACTTGCTACTGAGTTTATTAAAAATTCATTTTCTAAATAAAAATTAATACCCATTTTAAATTTTTTTTTAGATGAGCGCTTAGATATATATGTAATAGTATCTTCATAAAATTCAGGTTGAAAGCGGTCGTATTCAATAACTTTTGGTAAAAATTTAACATTTGTCATTGCCATATTAAAAGTTTTTTCAGATATATTGTTTTTAAGTGCAATTTTTTTAAATGATTTAAGCCAAGTAGAAAATGAATGATCACTTGAATAAACATTTGTGCAAAATAAAATAATTAAAAATGTAATTGTGTATCTAATTGATTTCATAAAGATCTTTTAAATAAATAAATACAGCAATCCATATTAAAATAAAACTTATGAATTTATCTGTTGAAAAAGTTTCATTGTAATAAAAAAAACCAAGCAAAAATTGGCCTGTTGGCGTTATAAAAAAAATCATACCAGATGGACCTAAACCAGAAAATTGAATACCTTTCATATATAAAAACAATGGAATTACTGTCATTGGACCAGCTAAAAATAATAATGCCATTAACGAAGGATTTGTTAAAGAAAAATCATTTAAATTATTTTGAAAAATTAAATAAAAAATAATAAATGCAATAGGAAGCATAAATAAACTTTCAATAAATAAACCTATATCAGTATCAACGTTAATTTTTTTTCGTAATAATGTGTAAATGCTCCATAAAAAAGCCACTGCAAAACCAACCCATGGTAAAGAATTAAAATTTAATAAAAGATATAATATTGATATAAGAATTAAAGTTATAGAAACGATTCTTTTTTTATTTAATTTTTCTTTAAAAAAAATATAACCAAAAAAAACACTTATTATTGGAAAAATAAAATATCCAAAACTTGCATCAATAATTTTATTGGTTGAAACTGCATATATCCATATAGACCAATTACCAAAGATTAAAACACTTGTCACAAACAATATTAATACTTTTTTTTTGCTGAAAAAAATTTCTTTCAGTATTTTCCATTTATTAAAAATAGTAGTTGTAATTAATAAAATTAAAGCCGTCCATAAGCATCTGTGGACAACAACTTCAAAAGTTCCAACAAAACTAACATACTTAAAATAATAAGTGCCTATAACACCCCACCATAAAGACCCAGAGCTTGATGAAATTATTCCTTTGCTAAAATTTGTAATTTTCATAAATAGAAATATTATTTTGCCTTTATAATTGATTATTTGTTAAATAAATCTATTTTATTGTTGAATTAAAAAATTTTGATAATAAAACCTTGCATAAGGAAGGATGGCTGAGCGGTTGAAAGCACCGGTCTTGAAAACCGGCAAAGGGGCAACTCTTTCCTGGGTTCGAATCCCAGTCCTTCCGCCATTTGTATTCAATATTTGAAATTTTTAAACATTTTGCTGACTTTGTTTTCTTTTATATTAATAGTTGTGTTAATGCCTTGATGAAGTTTATAAAGATTTTCATCATCAATATCTAATAAAATAGACAAGTCAATTAACTCTTCTTCATTTAAATCATTGATGATATTTTTAGTAAATGAACCGAGCAAGTTATCCATTTCTTTATTACCACGATAGGTTGATCTATAAATAATTTTTTTTTTTAATTCCTCTATATTAAAGCTCATATTTATTAATATATTATATTTATTTTAAAAAATATGAATAATTTTGATTACTTATTAAAAGATTTGACTAAATTAAAAGGTGTAGGAAAAAAAACAGCCGAAATTTATAAAAAAAAAAATATTAATAACATATTTGATTTACTTTGGAGGTTACCTCAGTCTTTTGTTGACAGAAGTGAAAAAAGTAAAATTAATGAACTTCAAATTGGAAAAATTCATACATTAAATGTTGAAGTAAAAAAATATTCATTTCCAAGAATAAGAAATTTACCTAATAGAGTTGTTTGCGAAGATAATACTGGAAAAATTGATTGTGTTTTTTTTAATAGTTACGAAGGTTATATAAAAAAAATTTTACCATTGAATGAAAATGTAACTATTAGTGGAAAAATAAGTTATTTTAATAATAAATATCAAATTACTAATCCTACATATGTTTCTAAAGATAGTTCTTTAATAGAGAAAATTCATACCAAATATAGACTTACTGGAGGATTAACCCAAAAAATTTACAATAAATTAATTGATCAAATATTAAAAAATTTACCAATATTTGTTGAATGGCATGATAATAGAATCATGAAAAATTTTAATTATATATCTTGGAACGATTCAATACGTAAATTGCATAATCCAAAAAATATAGGAGATTATAATTCTTATTATTATAAACGTTTAGCTTTTGATGAAATTCTAGCATCTTTTTTAATTTCTTCAGAAATAAGAAAAAAAATTAAAAAAATTAAAAAAAAATCAAAGTTTTTTACAAATAAATCATATACGGAAACTTTGTCCAAATTAAATTTCAAGTTAACAAAAGACCAAATAAAATCATTAATGCAAATCAATGAAGATTTTAAATCTAAAAAAAAAATGTTCCGATTACTACAAGGTGATGTAGGTAGTGGAAAAACAATTGTTGCATTGATTTCTGCATTAAATGTAATTGAATCTGGTTATCAGGTTGCCTTTATGGCCCCTACTGAAATATTAGCAAATCAACATTATAATTTAGCTAAAAATTTGTTTTCTAATAAAATTAACATAGAGATATTAACTAGTAAAACTGATTACAATGATAAAAAAAGAATAATAAATAAAATCAATTCAAAAGTACCTAGTATATTTTTTGGAACACATGCTTTATTTCAAAAAAAAATTATTTTTAATAATCTTGGTTACATAATTATCGATGAACAACATAAGTTTGGTGTTAAACAAAGAAAATTTTTATCTGATAAAGGTGGTGCAAACTGTGATGTCCTTTTAATGTCAGCCACACCTATACCAAGGACATTGATAATGTCTGTATATGGGGATATGGATATTTCGATAATTAAAGAAAAGCCTAAACACAGAAAAGAAATTATAACATACAGTAAACCAGAAACTAAAATTAACGAAATTATTAAGTTTGTTAAAAAAGAAATAAATAAAGGTTACCAAATTTTTTGGGTGTGTCCTCTTATTGATGAATCTAAAAAAATTGATCATGAATCTGCGGTAAATAAATATAAATATTTAGAAAAAATTTTTCCAAAAGATGTATCTCTTTTACATGGTAAAGTTGATAAATTTAAAAAAGAAAGCATATTAAAAAATTTTTTAGATAAAAAATTTAAAATTTTAGTTTCAACAACTGTTATTGAAGTTGGAATAGATTTTCCTAATGCAAACACAATCATAATCGAAAATGCAAATAAATTCGGTTTATCACAATTGCATCAATTACGAGGTAGGGTTGGTAGAGGATCAAACGTATCTACATGTATTTTAATATTTAAAAATAATTTAAGCTTAAATGCAAAAAAAAGAATTAATATATTAAAAAAAACTAACGATGGTTTCAAAATTGCTGAAGAAGATATGAAATTAAGAGGTTTTGGTGATCTACTAGGTTTTAAACAAAGTGGTCTAAAAAAATTTAAATTAGCAGACCCAATTCAGAATGAAGATTTGTTTACTCTTGCTGAAAAAGAAATTAAAAGAATTGAAAAAGAAGAAAAAAATCTAGACAAATACAAATTTCTACTCAAACTATATGATCAAGCGGATATAATAAATGACATTATTTAGATTTAGGATTTGATGTTCCAGCAGAAACAATGAATTTAGAAGCTTCTTCAAAAGTCATATCTAAATAAACTACCTCGTCTTTTGGAAACATTAATAAAAAACCACTTGTTGGATTTGGTGTTGTTGGAACAAAAACATTAACTAATTTTTGATTAGTTTTTTTTGATATCTCACCTTTATTATCTTTTGTTGCAAATCCTACGGCCCAACTACCCTTCCTGGGATATTCAATTAAAACGACACTTTTTTTATTATTTTTTTTTGGAGCAAGAGTTTCAGCCATCTGTCCAATTGCTGAATAAATTGTTCTTAAAATAGGAATTTTTTTTAGTAAATCATTAAATAATTGTAAAATTTTTTTGCCTATAAATGATAAAGACAAATAACCCATAATAGTAATTAAAATTACAGCTAAAAAAATTTCCAAACCAGGTATTGAAAATGGTAAATAATAATTTGGATTGATTTCAGACGGTATTAATTTAGAAGAAATGGATACAAAAAATTTTGTTAAATATAGAGTAATGCCTATAGGTACTAGCACAACTATACCAGTAATAAAATAATTTCTTAATCTTGCTATTATAGAAATTTTTTTTCTTTTTAATCTAGCCATATTGAATCAAGTAAATTAGTATTATAATTATTTAAAACATGAATAGAAGAAATTTTTTGCATTTTATGGGCTGTGGTTGTTTATCTATTGGAATTCAATCATGTGGAACAGTGCCTATTACTGATAGGAAACAATTACAACTGATACCAGAAGCAAAATTAAATGCTCAAGCAGCTGCAATTTATGAAAAAGTTAAAAAAAAAGAAAAACTTAGTAATGATAAAAAAACTTTAAACAAAATCAAAGAAATAGGTAAAAATATAGAAAATGCTATCGGTGAATATTTTTATCAATCTAACTTAACTGATCCTACTTCAAACTTTGAATGGGAATATATACTTATTGATAACAAAAAGATGAAAAATGCCTGGTGTATGCCCGGTGGTAAAATTGCTGTTTACACAGGAATTTTAGATATTACTAAAAACGATAATGGTCTTGCTGCTGTTATGGGACATGAAATTGCTCATGCTGTTGCAAAACATTCTGTCGAAAGAGCAAGTAGATCTATGGTTATAAATTTAGGTACACAAATAGCTGATATTGCTTCTGGTGGAAAAATATCACAGGCCAATAGAATGACTGGTGGTTCAGTAGGGCTATTGACTCAAATAGGTATATTTAACCCTTTTAATAGAAAACAAGAAAGTGAAGCTGATTATTTAGGATTAATTTTTTCATCACTATCAGGTTATGACATCAGAGAAACTGTAAAAATATGGGAACGTATGCAAGAAGCAAATAAAGGCAAAGAACCTCCGGAATTTATGAGCACACATCCATCATCTAGCAATAGAATAAAAAATATAGATGGTTGGTTGAATGAAATAATATTAGATTATCCTCCAATAAAAACTATTGGCTAATTAATTATGCTATCTTAGGTAACTTTTCTAAAGCCTTATTCACTTCAGATTCATTATAATTATCTTCTGAAAGATTGTTGTTAAAATAATCTCCATAAGCTTTCATATCAAAATGACCATGGCCACATAAATTAAATAAAATAGTTTTTGATTCACCATTTTTTTTACATTCAAGTGCTGCTTCAATAGCACCTTTAACGGCATGTGTTGCTTCAGGAGCGGGTATAATACCTTCGGCGTTAGCAAACTTTACACCGGCTTCAAAACATTCTTTTTGACCGTAAGCTTTAGCTTCAATTGCACCTAGATCAGTTAAATGGCTTACCATAGGTGCCATGCCATGATATCTTAAACCACCAGAATGAGTTGCTGGAGGCATAAAAGAAGATCCTAAAGTATGCATTTTGACCAATGGCGTAAAATTACCCGTATCACCAAAATCATAAGCAAATTTACCTTTTGTCAAAGAAGGACAAGATTTTGGTTCACAAGCTATAACTTTTATATTTTTTTTATCTCTAAACTTTTTTCCAAGAAATGGAAATGCCAATCCAGAAAAATTACTTCCGCCACCTGTGCATCCAACTAAGATATCTGGATAGTCTCCAGCCATTTCCATTTGTAGTATTGCCTCATTTCCAACAATAGTTTGATGCATTAAAACATGATTTAAAACACTTCCAAGAGAATATTTTGTACTATCACTTTGAGCAGCAACTTCAACGGCCTCTGATATAGCTATACCAAGACTTCCTGTGTTGTTTGGGTCTTTTTCTAAAATTGCTTTTCCAGTTTTTGTTAGATTTGAAGGACTTGCAAAACACTTTGCTCCAAAAGTTTCCATAATCATTTTTCTATATGGTTTTTGTTCAAAACTTATCTTAACCATATAAACATCTAATTCGATTTTAAAAATTGAACATGCAAATGCAAGGGAACTTCCCCATTGTCCAGCACCAGTTTCTGTTGTAATTTTTTTTGTTCCTTCTTCTTTGTTATAAAAAGCTTGAGCTATAGCAGTATTTGGTTTGTGACTACCAGTAGGACTTACGCCTTCATATTTATAATAAATTTTTGCTGTTGAATCCAAAGCTTTTTCAAGTCTTCTTGCTCTGTACAATGGAGAAGGCCTCCACTGTTTATAAATGTTTCTAACAGGTTCTGGAATTTCAATTTCTCTTTCTTGTGAAACTTCTTGACCAATAAGAGCCATTGGAAATAATGGAGCTAGGTCATCTGGTCCAACTGGTTTTAATGTTCCAGGATGAAGAACTGGTGACAATGGTTTAGGTAGATCTGCAGCAATATTATACCAACTTTTTGGCATTTTGCTTTCTTCAAGTAAATATTTTGTTCTATCAGACATAAATTTAATATCTTATTGTCTATAAAAATTTAAATAAAATCAAGACATAAATGGTGAGCCGTGCTGGATTCGAACCAGCGACCCATTCCTTAAAAGGGAATTGCTCTACCAACTGAGCTAACGGCCCATATTTAAAAATTCTTATAATCCTTTTTATAAAATAATCAATCTCAAAAAATTTAAAGCTTGTTGATATATAGGTCATGAAACTTATTAAAGGTACCTTTTTGAATATTGGCTCTAATATTTTTCATTAATTCTTGATAAAAATTAATATTGTGTAATGTTAATATCATTGAAGCAAGAATTTCATTTGTGTTAAACAAATGATTTAAATAATTTTTTGAATATTTATTTAAATTGAAATTTGTACAATTAGGATCTAATGGTTCATTATCATTTTGATATTTTGAGTTTCTAATATTAATTCTTCCATTCCAAGTAAAAGCTAAACCTGTCCTTCCTGATCTTGTTGGTAAAACACAGTCAAACATATCAATGCCTCTTTTCACAGCTCCTAATATATCAGATGGTGTACCAACACCCATTAAATATCTAGGTTTATCTTCGGGCATTAAGTTTTTTAGATCATCTAAAACTTTAAACATTTCACTTTGATTTTCTCCTACTGCTAAACCACCTATAGCATAACCGTCAAAACCAATTTTCATTAATTCATTTAACGATTTTTTTCTTAAATCATTAAATAAACCTCCTTGGATAATGCCAAATAATGCTTTTTGGGGATTTTTACCAAAAGCTTTTTTAGATCTTGATGCCCAATAACTTGATATATCCATAGATTTTTTAATAATTTTGTAATCATTTGTTTTTTTAGGACATTCATCCATAACCATTACAATGTCTGAATTTAATTCTTTTTGAATTTTTATGCTTTCTTCAGGACTTAGAACAAATTTTTTACCATCGATATGAGATTTAAAAATAGCACCTTCTTCTTTATAAACTTTGTTAAATTTTGATAGTGACATAACTTGGAAACCTCCTGAATCAGTAAGAATTGGCAATGAACAGTTCATAAATTGGTGTAAACCTCCAACGGATTTTATTCTTTTTATTCCAGGCCTTAACATTAAATGATAAGTGTTTGATAAAATTATCTCTGATCCAGTTTTAATAATATCGTCAATAAAAGCAGCTTTAACTGTAGCTTGCGTTCCCACTGGCATAAAAGCTGGAGTATTAACATTTCCTCTTTGTGTTTTTATCAATCCACATCGAGAATAATGATCTTGTTTTATAACATTAAAATTAAATTTCTTTAATGCCATCAAAAAAAGTTAAATTGATTTAAAATTTATTATCTTATCTGGGTTTTCAACTGAACCATTTTGATCTTGGTTTCCTTTTTTAATTTTATCAACATTTTCCATACCTTCAATAACTTTACCAAAAACTGTATATTGACGATCTAAAAATGGTGCCGCTTTAAAGCATATAAAGAATTGACTATTAGCACTATTAGGATCTTGAGACCGTGCCATTGACAAAGTGCCTCTCATGTGTGGTATGTCGGAAAATTCTGATTGAAGATCAGGTAAAGAAGAGCCTCCGGTACCAACTCTTCTTAGATCATAGTCACTTGAAGATGAGTTGCCAAATTGGACATCACCTGTTTGAGCCATAAAACCTTCTATAACTCGATGAAAAACAACACTATCATACTTGCCATCATTAGCTAATTTTTTTATTCTTTCTACATGTTTTGGTGCAACATCTGGAAATAATTCAATTTTTACATCACCATGTTTAAGTTTTAAAATCATCAAGTTCTCCTCTGCTGTTATATTGTTGGTTAAAAAAAAAAATAAAATTAAAAATTTAGAAATATTTTTAATCATATTTTTTTTTTAAAGATTTAATTGTACTTTTTGTTGTAAATTTTTTAACATCACCACCTAGAGAAATTATTTCTTTAACAAATTTTGAAGAAATAATTTGATTTTCCACATCAGACATCAAAAAAATTGTTTCAATACTATCATTTAATTTCCTATTCATGCCAGCTAATTGAAATTCATATTCAAAATCTGATACTGCTCTTAAACCTCTTAATATTATATTTGATTTATATTTTTTACACAAATCTGTAGTTAAAGATTTAAATAAAATTACTTTAATCTTTTTTTTATTAAATTTAAGATCAGAAAATAAAGCTTTTTTCACTATATTCATCCTTTCATCAGCTTCAAAAAAATAATTTTTATTATCTGTCTCTGAAATAGCTACAACAACTGTATCAACAAATTTTAATGCTTTTTTAATTACATCAATATGACCATATGTAATTGGATCGAATGTACCAGGATATATAGCATTAACTTTCATTATAATAAATTATCATCTATTTTTGTTGCTGAAACAACTTTTTCATCTCCAGATAACTTAATAATTCTAACACCTTGGGTATTTCTTCCAGCTACTCTAATTTCCTTAACTGCAACTCTAATGACTCTTCCTTTGTTTGTAGAAATTAATATTTCATCTCCTTCGTTAACAGGAAATGAAGAAGAAACATCTCCATTTCTTGCAGAATTGACAATTCCTATAATTCCTTTTCCTCCCCTATTTGTAACTCTAAATTCATAATGAGATGATCTTTTTCCAAAGCCATTTTCAGTAATTGAAAGTATAAACTTTTCTTTAGCTTTAATTTCTGATTTATCATCTTTATTTAATTTACCATTTGACTTATTAGTATCGTGATCAGTTATAGAAAGAGATACTATTGAGTCATTCTCTGATAAATTAATTCCTCTTATTCCTTTTGAAGATCTTCCTTTAAATATTCTTAATTTTTTTGATTCAAATCTAATACATTTACCTTTTTTAGTACTTAAAATAATATCTTGATCTTCTCTGCAAATTTTAACACCTATAATTTTATCATTTGTATCTAATTTCATAGCAATTTTCCCAGATGTATTTATAGATGCAAAATCATCAAGGTTATTTTTTCTAATTTTTCCTTTTAAAGTGGCAAATACTATTTGCAATCCTTTCCATTCAGATTTCTCCTCAGGAAATGGCATAATAGAGCTTATTGACTGATGATTTTTTAAAGGCAAAATATTAAATAAAGATTTACCTTTCGATGATGCTGAACCTTCTGGAATTTTCCAAGCTTTAATTCTGTAAACCAAACCTTCCGTTGAAAAAAAAAGAACAGATGTATGAGTGTCAACAGACAATGTTTGTACAACTGAGTCCTGGTCTCTAGTTTTAATACCTGATTTTCCTTTTCCGCCTCTTTTTTGTTGTTTGACACTACTTAAAGCTCCTCTTTTTATATATCCTTGAAGTGTAACGGTTATTATGACAGCTTCTTTTTGTATAGTTTCCTCAACATCATAATTTAAAACAGCATCAATAATTTGTGTTCTTCTGGGAACAGCAAACTTATCTTTAATATTTTCAAGTTCTTGACTAATAACTTTTAAAAGTTCTTTTTTAGAACTAATAATTTTTTTATATTTAGAAATAAGTTCAGCCAACTTCTTAATCTCAATTTCTATTTCGTTAATTCCTAATGCTGTTAATTTTTGAAGTCTAAGTTCTAAAATTGATGTAACTTGAGATTCTGATAATGAGTATGTGTTTTTACTTTTTTTACCATAAACTAAATTTATAAATTTTAGAGATTTACTTATTTTCCATTTATTATTTAACAAGCTTTTTTTGGCATCATCTGGTGCTTTTGATTTTCTTATTATCTTAATTACCTTATCTAGATTTTCAACAGACACAGATAAACCAATTAAAATATGAGCTCTTTCTTCGGCTTTTTCTAAATCAAACTTTGTTCTTTTAATTACAGTATCTTCTCTAAATTTTAAAAAATTTTCTAAAAATTCTTTAAGGTTGCAAGTTTTAGGTTTGTTATCAACTATAGCCAAAGTATTAAATCCAAATGAACTTTCAATAGACGTATACTTAAAAAGTTGTCTTTTCACAGTTTCGGGTTCGACATTTGATCTTAAATCAATTGCAACTCTAATTCCTTCTCTACTAGATTCATCTCTGATATCTCTAATCCCTTCTATTTTTTTATCTCTTACTAGTTCTGCAATTTTTTCGTTTAATACAGATTTATTAACTTGATATGGTATTGATGAAATTATTAAACGATCTCTTCCATTTTTTAAACTTTCTACTTTAATTTCACCTCTTATTTTGAAAGATCCTCTTCCACTTTTATAACCTTCTTTTATTATATTTTTTCCAATAATAATTCCACCTGTGGGAAAATCAGGTCCTGGTATATGTTTCATTAATTCATTAAGCTTTATATCCTTATTTTGAATAAGAGCTAAAGAAGCATTAATTACTTCACCAAGATTATGCGGTGGTATACTTGTGGCCATACCAACAGCAATTCCACCAGCGCCATTAACCAATAAATTTGGAAATTGAGCAGGCAATACACTTGGCTCTTTTTCAGTTTCATCATAATTGCTTTTAAAATTAACAGTATTTTTATCTATGTCGTCAATTAAAAATTGAGAAACTTTTGAAAGTCTACTTTCAGTATATCTCATGGCTGCAGCAGGATCTCCGTCTACAGAACCAAAATTACCTTGCCCATCTACTAAAGGTAAACTCATTGAAAAATCTTGAACCATTCTAACCAAAGCATCATAAACAGATTGATCTCCGTGCGGATGGTATTTACCAATAACATCTCCGACTATTCTTGCTGATTTTCTGAATTGTTTTGACCAATCATAACCACCTTTGTGCATCGCAAAAAGAATTCTTCTATGTACAGGTTTTAATCCATCTCTAATGTCTGGTAGAGCCCTACTCACAATTACGCTCATTGCGTAGGATAAATAAGACGAACTCATTTCGTCATGCATAGAAATTAACTTAATTTTTGAATCTTTAGATATCTCGTTTTTTTGCATAGAGGCTAAAATGGAATATCGTCGTCTAAATCGTTTTGTTCAATTTGAGAAGATTCTTCAGCATTTTTTGGAGCTTGTTGGGAAAAGTTATCGTTTTGTATACCTCGTCCTCCTCCACCAAGCATGGTAAGAGATGAATTATAACCTTGTATAATAATTTCTGTCGAATACTTATCTTGTCCAGATTTTTCATCTTTCCATTTTCTTGTCGATAATTGACCTTCAATGTAAACTTGAGCGCCTTTTTTAAGGTACTGCTGAACTACATTTACTAGACCATCGTTAAATACAACTACACGGTGCCATTCAGTTTTTTCTTTTTTTTCACCTGTATTTTTATCTTTCCAGGACTGGCTAGTTGCAAGGCTAAGTCTAGCAACACTTTTGCCATTTACCATTTGTTTAATTTCAGGATCCGCGCCTAATCGCCCAATTAATAATACTTTATTTAAACTTCCAGCCATTATATTTTATTTTTTTATGTAAATTAATATGATTTATATCACAATTTAACTTCAATATTAATTTTATTAAAACAATGCAACAAAAATTATGCTTAAAAAGATAGTTATTAAAGGTGCAAAAGAGCACAATTTAAAGAATATTTCTTTGGAGATACCTAAGGATCAATTTGTAGTGATCACTGGACTTTCAGGGTCTGGAAAATCATCCTTAGCCTTTGACACAATTTATGCAGAAGGACAAAGAAGATATGTTGAAAGTTTGTCTGCCTACGCAAGACAGTTCTTGGACAAAATGAAAAAACCAAATGTTGATTTAATTGAAGGATTAAGCCCTGCTATATCAATAGAACAAAAAAATAATTCAAAAAATCCAAGATCTACTGTTGCAACAGTTACAGAAATTTATGACTATATGAGAGTGCTTTATGCTAGAGCAGGAATTCCATATTCTCCGTTTACCGATAAACCTATAGCGTCTCAAACAATTTCTGAAATTGTAGACAAAATTAAAGAATTGCCAAATAAATCCACTATTTATCTTTATGCTCCTGTTGTAAGAGGACGTAAAGGTGAATATAAAAAAGATATTTTAAATTACAAAAGAAGAGGATTCAGAAAAATTAAAATTGACGATAAACTTTATGAAATAGATAAAATCCCTGAATTAAATAAAAAAACTAAACATGACATTTCAATATTAGTTGATCGAATTATTTTAAACTCATCATTAGGAAATAGACTTGCTGAAGGAATAGAAACATCTGTTAATCTAACAAATGGCTTATTATTTGTAGAATATGAAAATGAAACTCTTCCACAAAAGTACAGAAAAATAGAAAAATTGATTTTTTCAACAAAATTTTCTTGTCCTGAAAGTGGGTTTACAATTGAAGAAATAGAACCAAGACTTTTTTCTTTTAATAGTCCTTACGGTGCTTGTGAAGAATGTGAAGGTATTGGAATTAAATTAAATGTTGACCCTAATTTGGTTGTACCTAACGAAAAAAAAAGTATAGCTGATGGAGCAATTGAACCTTGGTCTAAATCAACAACTCTATATTATGCTCAAACTTTAGCATCTATTGCAAATCATTATGATTTTTCTCTCGATACCAAATGGAATAAATTATCCAAAAAAATCAAAGATATCATTTTATTTGGATCTGATGATGAAGAAATAAAATTTTCTTATGATGATGGATATGAAAAATACTCTCATAAAAAAACATTCGAAGGCGTTGTAAATAATTTAGAAAGAAGATATCTTGAAACAGATAGTGATTGGAAAAGAGAAGAAATCGCACAATATCAATCTGATACTAAATGTGAGAGTTGTAATGGTCATAGACTAAAAGAAGAGGCTTTATGTGTAAAAATAGACAAACTTCATATAAGTGAGGTTGCTGAAAAATCAATTTTAGAAGCTGGTAAATGGTTTAAAAATCTAGAATTAAAGCTTAGTAACAGACAATTAAAAATTGCGGAACATATTTTAAAAGAAATAAATGAAAGATTAAATTTTTTATTAAATGTAGGTTTGGATTATTTAACTTTATCTAGAGAATCTGGAACTTTATCAGGGGGCGAATCACAAAGAATAAGATTAGCTTCCCAAATTGGATCAGGGTTAACTGGTGTTCTTTATGTTTTAGATGAACCATCTATTGGTTTACATCAAAAAGATAACATAAAATTAATTAATGCATTAAAAAGATTAAGAGATTTAGGCAACACAGTTATAGTTGTTGAACACGACACAGAAACTATTGAAAGTGCAGATCATATAATTGACTTAGGTCCACTTGCTGGTAACGAGGGAGGTCAAGTAATTGCTCAAGGTTCGTACAATGATATTTTAAAAAATAATGATAGTGTTACTGGAAAATATTTATCTCAAAAACAATTTATACAAATACCAAAATCAAGACGACTAGCAAAAAATGGTAGATTTTTAGAAATTAACGGTGCATCAGGAAACAATCTTAATAATGTTAATTTTAAAATACCCCTAGGTACATTTACCTGTGTAACAGGAGTATCGGGAAGTGGAAAATCTACTTTGGTATTACAAACTTTATATAATGCTTTAAATTTAACACTTAATAATAATAAGTCTCGCAAAATTCCAAAACCATTTAAGGGTTTTAAAGGTACCGAATTAATTGACAAAGTTATTGATATTGATCAATCACCAATTGGTAGAACACCAAGATCTAATCCTGCAACATACACTGGAGCATTTGGTCCAATAAGAGATTGGTTTACAGCATTACCTGAATCTAAAAGCAGAGGATATAAACCTGGAAGATTTTCATTTAATGTTAAAGGTGGTAGGTGTGAAGCTTGTGAAGGTGATGGAGTTATTACTTATGAAATGCATTTTTTACCAGATGTTTACATTCAATGTGATGAATGCAAAGGTAGTAGATACAATAGAGAAACATTAGAAATTAAATTTAAAGAAAAAAGTATTGCCGATGTTCTCAATATGACTGTAGATGAAGGATGCAAGTATTTTGAAAATATTTCGAATATTAAAACAAAATTATTAACACTTAAGAAAGTAGGTCTTGGATATATAAAAATTGGACAACAAGCCACTACATTATCGGGGGGAGAAGCTCAGAGGATAAAATTAGCAAAAGAATTATCAAAAAGATCAACAGGAAGAACAATGTATATTTTGGATGAGCCAACTACAGGTTTACATCAACATGATATTAAAAAACTATTGGATATTTTACATACATTTGTTTCATTAGGAAACACTGTAATTGTAATAGAACATAATTTAGATGTAATTAAAACAGCAGACCATATTGTTGATATGGGACCAGAAGGAGGAATTAAAGGAGGAAATATTATTGCTGAAGGCAAACCAGAAGAAATTTGTAAAGTTAAAGAAAGTTATACTGCTAGTTTTTTGAAGGATATTTTAGATAATAAATTTAAAAAAACAGCTTAATAATTAACTTTGAATAGTGTATATATGTAACAATATATGGGAAATTTATTATCATCACTGCCAAAAACTATACATGCATCCCTAGTTTTAGCGCTAATTTTATTTTTATCTCTTTTCTTCATGAATGGTGGGTTTGAGTTTGATACACTTTTCTGGAGTTGGTTATTTAGATTAATTCATGTGATTGTAGCCATTATGTGGATTGGTTTACTTTGGTATTTTAACTTTGTTCAAATACCTAATATGCCAAAAATTCCAGATGAACAAAAACCAGCTATTGGAAAAGTCATAGCTCCGGCTGCGTTATTTTATTTTAGATGGGCTGCTCTTCTGACAGTTATATCTGGTTTAATACTCGCTACTATTAACGGATATGTTCATGATGCTATGATTTTGGGAATTACATCTGGCGGGGGCAAAAATACTGCAATTGGTATCGGTATGTGGCTAGGTCTATACATGGCTTTTAATGTTTGGTTTATTATATGGCCAAATCAAAAAAAAGCTTTAGGCATTGTTGAATGTGACACTGAAGCAAAAGCAAAATCTGCTCGAACTGCAATGTTGTTTTCAAGAACTAATACTTTGTTATCGTTACCAATGCTTTTATCAATGGTAGCAGCACAAAATCTCTATTAATTTTTATCTTCTTTTAAAATAGTTTTTTGAGATACTTTCAAAAGAACTAATATAGGATTGGCTATATATATAGAAGAGTAAGTTCCAAAAATAACTCCCAATATCATTGCTAAAGAAAAGCCTTTTAATATTTCCCCACCTAAAAAATAAATCGATAACAATGCAAGTAGAGTTGTAATAGAAGTTATTATTGTTCTTGATAAAGTTTCGTTAATAGAAATGTTTGTTAAATCAAAAATTTTAATATCAGAAAACTTCTTAAGGTTTTCTCTAACTCTATCAAATATAACAACTGTATCATTCATTGAGTATCCAACTATTGTTAGCACGGCAGCAACTATTGAGAGATTGATTTCAAAACCAAATAAAGAAAATATACCGAGTGTTATTAATACATCATGAACTAGTGCTAAAATTGCACCTAAGCTAAATTGCCATTCAAATCTTATCCATATATAAAAAAGCATAGCAGCCAGAGATAAGGCAATCGCAATAATTCCTGATTTTAAAAGTTCAGCACTTACTTTAGGTCCAACGTTTTCAACTCTTCTAAAATTAAATCCAGGTCCAATGGATTTTGTTAAATCTTCTTTAATTTCTTGAATAAAGTTTTGATTATTATCATTTTTCTTTTCAAATTTAATAAGATAATCGTTTTGACTACCAAATTGTTTAACGCTTACATCTCCTAATCTCATGTTTAAAAACGTTTGTCTTAATTTAAAAACATTAATTTGACTATCTTTTGCTCTTAATTCAATTAAAGTTCCTCCTTTGAAGTCAACTCCATAATTAAGACCTTTAAAAAAAAGCAATAGTATAGAAATCAAAACTAAACTGATTGAAATTAAATTAAACAATTTATAAAATTTGTTAAAATATATTTGTTTTTTTTCCATCATATTAAATTTTCTTTATGTTTATTCCTTACAACATAAATTGAAGTTAAAAGTCTTGCTATAAAGTAAACAGAAAACAAAGTTGTAAAAATTCCTACACCTAAGGTCACTGAAAATCCTTTGATTGGACCCGATCCCATAAAAAATAAAATAGTTGCAGCAATTAATGTCGTAATATTTGCATCGATTATTGCAGTTTTTGATCTTTCATAACCACTATCAAATGCAAGTATTTGATTTTTCTCAGATCTGATTTCTTCTTTAATTCTTTCAAAAATTAAGACATTTGCATCTACTGCCATACCTACAGTTAAAATAATCCCTGCAATACCAGGCAATGTTAAAGTAGCTTCAAAAAGAGTTAATATTCCAACTAAAAGAAATAAATTTAAAATTAAAGTAACATTGGCTATAAGGCCGAAAATTTTATACTTAAAAAACATAAAAATTATTACTAAAATAAAACCAATTATTAATGCAAAGATACCGGAGTTTATTGAGTCTTGGCCAAGATCAGGTCCAACAGTTCTTTCTTCAATTATATTTAATGGCGCTGGTAATGCGCCTGATCTTAATAATAGAGCTAAATCAGTAGCTGATTGAAATGTAAAACCTCCGCTAATTTGACCAGAGCCACCAATTATTGCATCTTGAATTACTGGAGCACTGATAATTTTACCGTCTAAAACTATTGCTAATCTTTTTCCAATTCCTGTTGTGGTAGCTTTACCAAATCTTTTTGCACCAACTCTATCTAATGTAAATGATACAACAGTTTCATTGGTCTGAGTATCCATGGTTGGTTGTGCATCAACCAAATTATTACCACTTAGGATAATTCTTTTACTTACAATAGCTTCTTCACTTTCATCTTCAAAAACTAATTTTTCCGATCCAAAAGTTTCTTCAGTTTCTTGAGTTACAAATCTAAAGGTTAAGTTTGCAGTTTTGCCTAGTAAATTTTTTACTCTCATAGGATCATCAAGACCAGGTAACTCTACTAAAATTCTATCATTTCCTCTTCTTAAAATATTAGGTTCGTTTGTTCCAACTTCGTCAACTCTTCTTCTTACTATTTCTAACGCTTGATCTAAAGATGAGTTTTTAATTTCAATTAGACCATATTTTGAAAGAAATAATCGAAATTCATTATTTGATATTATTAAGTCAAATTTATGTGATCTAAATTT
>CACIVL010000013.1 GCA_902590125.1 uncultured Pelagibacteraceae bacterium
AAAATTTTCTTTTTTGAAATAAACATTATATGTGGATTAAATTTATTTTTAGTGCTTACAAAGTATCTAAATTCTTCTCTATCCTTACTTTGCATTTGATCAATTGCTTGATCTAAAACACCAAAACCATGATGCATGTCAAAGTGTAATTTAATAGTTTGTTTGTTTGGGTTTAAAAAAATAGATGGATCTTTAATTAAATTTTTCCAACCTCTTTTTAAAATTTTCATTTTTTTAGGATTATGAACTGATATTGGCTTGCATAGTATACTATCAAAAAATCTCCATTTTTTTGGCACTTTTAATAAAATATTTTTTTTAAGGCTTCTCACAGATCCAACTTTAACATTTTTTTTTAACCAAAATCTTCTTTTCTGACAAAAACCTATCCAAGTATTTGACTTATATTTGGATAATTTATTTTTCCAAAACCAATAATGAAAAGTTAATTCAGAATAATTTTTTTCCTTTTTTTGAATGCTCTTTCCTCCTAAACAGGTAATATATTTTTTTGAGAACTTTTTCTTTCCAACGCCAACTAAATTTAAACCTAAATTTTCTAAAAAACTTATTTCCAAATTTGTTACACAAAATATTTCAATTTTTCTCATTTAATATTATATTTTTATCAATATAATATTAAAAGATTAAAATGAATGAAAAAAAAAAACTAATTTTAAAAGAAACCTTTGCTTCTGCAGTCCAAAATCATAAAAAAGGTAATTTTCAAACTGCTAAAGAGCTTTATAAAGAAATATTAAATTTAGACCCTAAAAATTTACAATCAATTATTCTTTTAGGTACAGTGTCAGGTCAAACTAAAAATTTTGATTTAGCAAAACAATTATTTCAGAAAGCCATTAAGATTAGTCCAAATTTTGCAGAAGCACATTATAAACTTGGAATAATATTGAAAGAATTAGGAGAAATCCAAAAAGCAATAGGTTGCTATGAAAAAGCAATTGAAATTAATCCTAATTATGTAGAAGCGCATAATAATATTGGAAATCTATTACACAAATCAGGTAAAGTCGAAAAAGCAATAAATTGTTTTAAAAAAGCAATTGAAATTAATCCTAATGATGCTGATGTTCATAATAATCTTGGAAATTGCTATGAAGAATTAAAGGATTTTAAAAAAGCTATTAAATGCTATGAAAAAGCAATTGAAATTAATCCTAAATATGTTGATGCATATAACAATCTAGGTATTGCTTTTAAAAATTTTGGAGAAGTGCAAAAAGCAATTAATTGTTACAAAAAAACAATTGAATTACAACCTAGTCATTTAGATGCGCATAATAATCTTGGATCGGCATTTAGAAAATTAGGAGAGATCCAAAAAGCGATAAGTTGCTATGAAAAAGCAATTGAGATAAATCCTAATTATTTACTCGCTTATAAAAATCTTGCATTAGCATTTAGAAAATTAAATGATCTTAAAAAAGCAGCTAGTTACTATGAAAAAGCACTAAATATAGACCCAAGCAGAAAAGAAGTTTGTGAAGGTTATGGAGACTTATTGTTTAAACTTAATATGCATATTAAAGCTTTAACGTATATTAAAAAAAGTACAGGTTTTATCCGTTTTACACAAAAAGATGTTAAGATCATCTAATAACAATAAAATGAAAAGAATAAATTTTAACTCTCAACAAACACATTTCATTGGATGTTGGAATTTAGAAAATAACAATTTATGCAATGAAATAATTAATTTATTTGAAAATAATAAAAATTTACAAAAACAAGGTGTTACAGATACAGGTAAAAATACAAAAATAAAAAAAACAACCGATATTAAAGTTTGTCCAAATGATTTAAAAGAACCAAAATTTGAAATTCTTAAAAGATATTTTGACGAGTTGCATAAATGTTTTTTGGATTATCAAAGTCAATGGCCTTTTTTAAAGTCTATGCTTAAAACTGTTTACGTTCCTTCATTCAATATACAAAAATATTTTCCAGGTGATCATTTTGCTGCACTTCATACTGAAAGATCATCATTACCAACCTTGCACAGATTGTTTGCCTGGATGACATATCTTAATGATGTTGATGATGGAGGACAAACAAATTTTGCTCATTATAAAATAAAAATAAAACCCGAAATTGGTAAAACATTAATTTGGCCAGCTGAATGGACACATGCTCATACAGGAGAAATTTTAAAAAGTGGAGAAAAATATATAGTTACAGGATGGATGCATTTTCCAACCCCTGATGAGGAAGAAAATAAATAATGGCGGAGAGAGTGGGATTCGAACCCACGAAAGAGTTGCCCCTTAACACGCTTTCCAAGCGTGCGCCTTAAACCGCTCGGCCATCTCTCCAAAGGTTTATTATACTTTTATAGAATTTAATAGTATTTATATTTTTTAAATGAGAAAGAAAATAAATTTAGCACTAGTTGGTTCAAACTTTGCGTTTAAAGGTTATCTTCCTGTAATAGAAAATAACAATAATCTTAATCTAAAATTGCTATGTAGCAGAAATATAAAAAAAATTAAATTATGTAATAAATATAAAAAACTTGAACTGGTAAACAATTGGAAAAAAATTTTTAAAAAAAACATCGATTTAATTGTTTTAGCCGTTCCACCAAAAGTTCAAGAAAAAATTCTTAAATTTAATTTAAAGTATAAAAAAATGGTTATTTTAGAAAAGCCAATTTCCACTAATTATTTAAAATCAAAAAAATTAATAAATTTATTTAAAAAAAAAAAAATTAAAGCAGAAATCAATCTTACATTTTTAAATCATCCTAATTTTATATATTTAAGAAAAATAATTAAAAATAAAAAATTTGGAAAAGTTTTAAATTATTACATAAATTGGGACTTTGTTAGCTATGATTATAATGTAAAAAAAAAAACGTGGAAAGTTCAACAAAAACTTGGTGGGGGTATCACAAATATTTTTTTAACACATGTTTTGTCTTATTGTGAATTTTTATTTGGAAAAAATTTAATCTACAATGTAAACACTTCCATAGATCGTTTTAAAAAAATTAATTTTATAAAAAAAATAAAATGTGAAGTAAAAAATTCAAATAATACTAGAGGAAATATAATCCTAAAATTTAAAAAAGCTGGAAACCAAAATCATGTATTTAAAATAGATTTTGAAAAATGTTCTGTTGTTATAGAAAATAAGTCTAAAGATTGGACAAAAAACTTTAGAATGAGAATTAATAACAAATTAATTAAATTTAAAAAGTCAAATAAATATAATGATGGCAGATGTGACCAGATAGAAAATTTGATAAATCAATTTTTAAAAATAAAAAATTACAAAAAACTAAATTATTGCTTAAATTCAGAAAAAATTATAAACCAAATAAAATATTAATGACAGAACATAACTTTAAAAATGGAAAAATTTCTAAATGCCAAATATGTAATTCTACAAATTTAAAAAAAATAATTGAAATTGGTAATCAACCACTTGCGAATACTTTATTAGAAAACGAATATGATAAAGTAAAAAAGCTTTATCCCATAAATGTAATCAGATGTGTGGACTGTACTCTTATTCAGATAGATTACATTGTTAATCAAGATGAAGTTTATCATCCAGAATATCCTTATCTGCCAGGTATAACCAAAACTGTAGATATTGAACAAAAGCAGTTATGTGATTTTTTAAAAAAAAAATTTAATCTTAATTCTAAAGACTTAGTGGCTGACATTGGAAGTAATGATGGAAGTTTGCTTAAACATATTAAAGAAGAAAAAATAAAAGTTGTGGGAATTGAGCCTACAAACATTGCAAAAATAGCAAACGCTAATGGTATTGAAACCTATCAAAATTTTTTTAATGATAAAATTGCAGATGAAATAATAAAGAAACATGGAAAAGCAAAAATTATAACTTCAACTAATGTATTTGCTCATATGTCAACATTAGGAGATGTAATGAAAGGTATAATTAAATTGATTGATGATGATGGTTATTATTGTTTTGAAAATCACTATGCATTAGAAATTTTAAAAAATGTTCAATATGATACCTTTTATCATGAACATTTAAGAACTTACTCTTTAATTTCTTTGGATAAAT
Organism: uncultured Pelagibacteraceae bacterium; assembly: GCA_902590125.1. GTDB lineage: Bacteria > Pseudomonadota > Alphaproteobacteria > Pelagibacterales > Pelagibacteraceae > Pelagibacter. The sequence goes on from CACIVL010000013.1 coordinate 4,063, forward strand.
TATTTAAAATTTATAATTTAAATTTAATTGATGCACAAATAGTAACCAGATATGGAGGAAGCATTAGGTGCGTTGTATCAAAACGTAAAATGGATAAGTCATCTAACTTAAAATTACTCTTAGAATTAGAAAATAAGATTCTTATAAAAGAAGCCAATAAAACCTTTGAAACTTTTGCTGAGAAAACTTTAAAATCTAAGAATGATCTAGTTAATCTATTGAGTAATTTAAAAAAAGATGGAAAAAAAATAATTGCAAAATCTTGCCCGGCTAGAGCAGTTGTATTGTTAAATTATTGCAATTTAAATAATCAAACAATTGATTATATTGCTGAACAACCAACCTCATTAAAATTAAATAAAATAGTTCCAAACACCAGCTTAAAAATTGTTAGCGATGAAATTTTAGATAAAGATCAGCCTGATTATGTTCTTTTATTAGCTTGGCACTTGAGCAAACCAATTATAAATAAGTGGAAAAATAGAGGATTAAAATCAAAATTTATAATACCTTTGCCAGAGGTTAAAATTGTATGAATGAAAAATATTATTTGTTAAATGATATAAGAGAAATAGTAAATAATTTAAAAAAATATCATAAGAATTTTTTTGGAAAAAAATTTCTAATAACTGGAGCGAATGGTTTTTTAGGAAAATACTTCATAAAAGTTATATTAGAAATAAACAAAAAAACTAAGCAAAAAATTAAAGTATTAGCAATTGATATTAAATTTGATAACTGTGAAATTTATAAAGATAAAAATGTAAAAAAATTAAAAAAAGATGTAAATAAAATTGATAAATTAAATTTTAAGTGTGATTATATTTTACATGCCGCAGGTATTCCAAGTCCCAAAAATTATTACAAAAAACCTATAGAAGCAATATTTACAAGTATTACATCAACAAAAAATCTTTTGGAATACTCAAAAAAAACTAATTCAAAATTTATTTTTTTTAGCAGTAGTGAAATTTATGGAAATCCAGATAAAAAAAATATCCCAACAAAAGAAAATTATAATGGCAATGTTTCAAGTATAGAAGATAGATCTTGCTATGATGAAGGTAAAAGAGTTGGAGAAACTTTATGTTATTTTTATAAAATTAAACAAAAAGTTAAATGTTCAATTTTTAGACCGTTTAATGTTTTTGGCCCGGGCATGCCAAAAAATGATTATAGAGTCTTTCCAAGATTTTTTAATTCTATTAAAAAAAAACAACCAATAACTATTTTTAAATCAGGAAAACAAACTAGAACTTTTTGCTATGTGACAGATGCAATTACTGCAATGTTTTTAGTAACAATTATTGGAAAAAAATTTGTATATAATATTGGAAACGATAAACCAGAATTGAATATGAAAAAATTGCATCAATTAATGCAAAAGTCATTAAATAAAAAAATAAAATCAATAAATATTAAATATCCAAATAATTATCCTCAAGTCGAACCTCAAAGAAGGTGCCCCGATATCACAAAGTTAAAAAAAGAGTTTAATTTTAAAAATAAAGTTACAATAATGGAATCAATAAAAAGATTTCATCATTGGTCATCAAGATATTACTAATTTATATAACATTTCTTAAAAACTGATATAGATCTCTCAAGCCTAAATTTGTTCATTCTTTTAGAAATTATTTCCAAAGATATTTTATTAAATTTTTTGTATCTTTTTAATTTTTTTACAAAATCTGTATTTTTTTTACTTAATTTAGTAAACATTTGAAAATTAGGTTCTGTAACTTGAATGTTTTTTATTAATTTTTGGTTTTTTTTAAAATAATTGAAGTTAAATTTGCTAAAATGATAAATACTAGTGTCAAAATTTATCTTGATTTGTGAAGAGTTTATTTTTTTCACTAATCTCACTAAATGATTAAAATCGTAAAGATAATCTTCACCATATTTAGATGGTATACACTCAATACAAAAAAATATTTTTTTTTTCTTTAAAATATTTTTATATTTAGAAAAAAATTTTACAAAAATATCATCAGCTTCTTTTAAATTTAAATCTTCTTTTTTTCTAAATTTTGAAGAACCAATAATTATTTTATTACATTTTATTTTTTCACATAAATTTATTATCATCATTATGTGTTTAGAAATTTTTTTTTTTGTTATTTTTTTATTATCAAATAAATTAAAATTTTTTTTATAAAATATACCTTGTACAGCATTAATTTTAATTTTATTTTTTTCTAAAAAATTTTTTAATGTAAAAATTTTTTTTTTTGAATTTGTCCAATTATTCCACAAATTAATTGGTGCAAAATCAATACCTTGTAAATTATAGTTTTTTACAATTTTTTTTAGCAAGGTAAAATTATGATTGGAAAAAGCTAAATTAGATATGTAAATTTCTTTTTTCATTTATTTTTTGTAAAATTGATAATCAATAATTGCAAAATTATAAAAAATCAAAAAATTTACTTTTATTAATTTAAATCTAAATTTAATCAAATCTTCAATGGACCATTTTAATGTTTTTTTAAATTGTCTAAAAATATTTTTAAAAGTTTTGTATAAATTTCTTTTTTTTAAACCATCTCCATAGTGAATATATCTCCAATATCTATTTGACAATGTTTTATGGTTGTCGTTTTGTAAATGGTAACATATAGCTGAGCTGCAATAGTATAAATTTTTATTTTTAGTTAAAATTTTTTTTGAAAATTCAATATCTTCTCCATTAGTTTTATAATATTCATGATCATTTCTATACATATCCTTGTTATCTAAACCTTCAGTGTTTAATAAGTTGTTGCAACCAAATACAAATTCAGGATTTAAAATATCTTTTTCTCCCCAATTTTGTTTAAGCCTAATTGATCTCCATAAATTGTAAGGATTATCTAAAAATTTTTCATACATTTTTCCACCAATTAAAGTAATATTTTCTTTAGTTGCTTTATCTATAAGTCTTTCTAGCCAATTGTTTGACAATTCCACATCAGCATCTATGGAAGCTATAAATTTTGATTTAAGATAATTAGTTGCCAAATTTCGAATATAACTCACTCCTAAGTTTTTCTCGTTATTTATTATTTCTATTTTTTCAGAATATTTTTTTAGAATTTCTCCAGTCTTATCTGTAGAATTATCATTAATAATTAAAATTTTATTAGGCTTTATAGTTTGAGATAATATTGAGTTGATGCATGATTCAATTGTATTTTGCCCATTGTAAACTGGAACATAAATTGAAACTTCCGAATTATTCATTTTATTTATATTTTATTTATTATATCTATCTATAATAATTAACTTAAATAAATATTTTATCAAATTGATAATAAAATTAAGAAAAATTACCAAATCTATTTATAAATCAATTTTTTATGGAAAAATAAGATTAAATAATAAATCTAAAATTAAAAATTTTTCTGTTAAAAAAAATAAAATTTTTTCAAAAAAAGATTATAAATATAAAATTTTTGAGTTTAGTAATTCTAGAGTCTATACTGACTGCACACAAAATGTCAGTATAATTCAAAATAATTTTTTATATCCTGAAAGTTCCTTTCAACAAATTGATGGCAAACTAGTAAAGCCAAATTATAATCAAATCCTAAAAACTGGAACTCCCAAATATTTAAAAAAAATTGATGGAAATATCTTAATTTTAGCTCAGGGAGCAAGTGGAGACAACTATAGTCACTGGCTTTTGGATATTTTACCAAAAATTAAATTAGCCTCTTTGCAATATAATATTAATAAAATTGACTACTTTTATTTTTCGAAGTTAAATTCTTTTCAACTAGAAATTTTGAAATTAATTGGGATTAATAAAAACAAATTTATAGATACAGAAAAAAATAAACATTGTTTTTCTAAAAAAATAATTTTTACAAGTCATCCAAACTATTTTAAAGGAACATTTTCAGAAGCACAAAGCAGTATGCCAAAATGGATTATTCGATATCTCAGAAAAAAATTTTTAAAGTTCGTAAAAAAAAATAAAAAAACATATCAAAAAATTTATATTGATAGGTCAGATTCGATTTTCAATCATTGTAAATTAATTAATAATAATGAAATTGCAAATGTTCTTAAATCTAAAGGATTTAAAATATTAAAATTAAGTGAATTAAGTTTTTTAAACCAAATTACTATATTTAATAATGCAAAATTTATTATAGGACCCCATGGAGCAGGTTTTGCGAATTTAATATTTTGTAAAAAAAACACTAAAGTACTTGAAATAAGACCACACAATCATCCTGGTAAAGGTTATCAAAGAATCAGTAATATTAACAAATTAAATTATAAATTATTAAAATTAAAAAAAATAAAAAATCATGCACATGGAGATATGATTCTTAAAACAAAAGAATTAAAAAAATATATATAAATTTATAAAATCCAATCTTTAAATAAAGATTTATTTTTAATTAAATATTCAGGAAAAGAATCATCTAAACTAATTTTATTAAAATTATCTTGTCTGCCAATAATATCTTTTCCCATGGCAACTCTTTTACTAATTTCTTCAATATTTAAATATTTCTCTTCTATCTTTTCTTTAAAATGAAATGGGTCATTTGTTTCACATAAGTTTTTATATTTATACAAAAGATTTTCAGGTGTCTTTAAATTACAAAAATGCCATCCACCATTTTCAATAATATTATTTAAATATTTTTTATCGAATCTCCAAAATGGTCTTTTTTTAAACTTTAAATCTCTAAGCCATTGTGGTGATTTAAGATATTTTTTTACACAAATCCTACTTCCTAACCAAAAAGGGTGCTTATTGCTTTGTAAATTAAATTTATAGTAAAAGTGCTTTTGTTTAAATACTGCATACCTCATTTTTTTATCAAAATATTTGACTTTTTTTGGATCAGGTATTTCATCTAAATCAGAAATTAAAATTAAATCATTTTCTTTAGACTGTTTTAATCCTCTCATTATTGAATTTCTTTGAAAATTTTCGCGCAAATAAGGATCTTCACCATCTGGAAGATCTTCAACTGCTATATAAATAATTTTTGTTTTGAATTTTTGAAACTTGTTAATATCAAATCTAAATTTTTTTGAATTATTTTGCCAAGTTTTATTTCCTTCAACAATTACAAAATAATCAACATAATTATCTAGAATATTTAGTCTTAAATCTAATAAAAGATCTTCATCCCAATAAGAAAAACAGTCATAAATCATATTATTTTTGTTTATTAATTTTTAATACTCCTATAAATGCTTCCTGCGGTATTTCAACTTTGCCAAATTGTTTGGCTCTTGTTTTTCCTTTTTTTTGTTTTTCCAATAATTTTCTTTTTCTGTCTAAAGCTCCTCCTCCATGAATTTTAGTTAAAACATCTTTTTTAAATCCTTTTATTGTTTCTCGAGCAATTATTTTACCTCCAATGGCTGCCTGAAGAGGAATCATAAAGTTGTGTCTAGGAATTAAGTCTTTTAATTTTTCACATACTATTCTTCCTTGCGACTGTGCAAAATCTTTATGTATCATCATTGATAATGCATCAACTGATTCTCCATTAACTAAAATACTAAGCTTAACTAAATCACCTTCTCTGTGACAAATAATTTCGTAATCAAAGCTTGCATACCCACTTGTTAAAGATTTTAATTTATCATAGAAATCAAACACAACTTCATTGAGTGGTAATTCATAATTTAAAACAGCTCTATTTCCAGAATAAGTTAAGTTAGTTTGTATACCACGTTTATTTTGACAAACTTTTATTATTGAACCCAAATATTGATCTGGGGTTATTATTGTTGCTTTAATCCATGGTTCCTCAATAAATTTTATATGAGTAGGATCAGGAAGAGTAGATGGATTCTGTAAATCTACAGTTTTTCCATTATTTAAATGAACTTTATAAACAACTCCTGGTGTTGTTGTTAAAAGATTTATATCAAATTCTCTTTCCAATCTTTGAGTAATAATTTCAAGATGTAATAAACCTAAAAAACCACATCTAAAACCCAAACCTAATGCTGAAGAAGATTCTGCTTCGTATGAAAAACTAGCATCATTTAATTGCAGTTTAGCCAAACCGTCTTTTAGTTTTTGATAATCAGAACTATCAACTGGAAATAATCCACAAAAAACAACTGGCTTGCTAGGTTTAAAACCTGGTAGCGCACTTTTTAATGGCTTGCCAGCATCACATATCGTGTCACCAACTTTTGTTTCTGACAAATTTTTAATTCCAGTAATTATAAAACCTATTTCGCCTGTGTTTAGTTCTTTGACATCCTTTGGCTTAGGTGTAAAAACTCCAACTTTCTCAACTACATATTCTTGATTAGATGACATCATCTTTATTTTCATATTTTTGTAAATATTCCCATCAATAACTCTAACTAAAATGACAACTCCTAAATAAGAATCGTACCAACTATCGACTAACAAACATTTCAAAATTTCTGAGGTTAAACCTTTTGGTGGAGGCAAAGTTTTAATTATTTGTTCTAAAATTTCTTCAACTCCTTCTCCAGTTTTTCCAGAACATGGAATTGAATTTTCAGTATCTATACCAATAACATCTTCTATCTGTTTTTTAGTATTATCAATATCTGAAGCTGGTAAATCTATTTTATTTAAAACTGGTACAATTTCATGATTAATATCAAGAGCCTGATAAACATTGGCTAATGTCTGAGCTTCAACTCCTTGAGAACTATCTACAATAAGCATTGATCCTTCACATGCATATAAAGATCTGCTTACTTCATAGCTAAAATCTACATGCCCAGGAGTATCTATAATATTTAAAATATATTCTTTTCCATTTTTTGATTTATAATTTAATCTAACAGTTTGAGCTTTAATTGTTATGCCTCTTTCTCTTTCAATATCCATTGAGTCTAAAACTTGCTCTTTCATCTCACGTTCAGATAATCCACCGCATTTTTGTATTATTCTATCTGCAATAGTAGATTTTCCATGATCAATATGGGCAATAATTGCAAAATTTCTAATATGATCGATGGATGGCATTAAGATCTTAGAGTTGCGCCTGTAATATCTTGTACTGTTGATATAATTTTTTTGCTTACTTTTTCTATATCATTGTCGCTTAAAGTTTTGTCTTTAGGTTCTAAAGTTACATTAAAAGCAATGGATTTCTTTCCTGAAGCAATATTATCTCCTTTATAAACGTCAAAAATTCTTACATTTTTAATTAATTCTTTATCAATTTTCTTAACTAAATTAATAATTTCTCCAGAACTATATTTGTCATCAATAACGAAAGCAAAGTCTCTAACTACTTTTTGATAATCAGAAACAATAAATCTAGGTTTTGTTTCTCTAATTTTTTTTCTTGGTTCTGGCAAATTGTCTAAAATAATTTCAAAACCTAAAACATTATCAGTTCTAAGATCCAACTTTTTAATAATCAGTGGATGAATTTCTCCAAAGTATGCTAGTTCTGGGCCACTAGACGAACCTAATGACAATAAACCAGATCTTCCTGGATGGTACCATTTTTTTTTTTTATTGCTGACTATTATTTTGTCACTGTTTATGCCAAGTTCATTTAAAGTTCTTAGGACATCATTTTTAATATCATAAACATCAAAGTTACGTTCTTTTTCTATCCAATTTTTTCTAGAATGCTTTCCGGTTTTAATTGCACCAATCATTGTTAATTGTTCTCCAGGTTTATTACCTGTAAAAACTGGTCCTATTTCAAACAACATTAAATCTTCAAAATTTCTATGGATATTTTTTTTTGCGCTAATCATTAAATTAGAATAAAGAGATGATCTTAAAACATCTAAATCGCTTGAAATTGGATTCGATAATCTAATTTCATTTTTTAATTCTGAAAAAAGATTATCTATTTTGGAGTCAGTAAATGACCAGGTGACTGCTTCCGTATAACCCTTTGATGCAACTGACCTTTGGACAAAATGAAAAATTTTTTGTTTATTATTTAAGGTATCTTTAATGTTTTCTTTTCCAGGATTTATTAGGGGTACTTTATCATAACCTTTAATCCTTGTTAATTCCTCTATAAGATCTATATCTTCCACAATATCTGGTCTCCAAGTAGGTGGTAAAACTTTTATTTTTTTTTCACTCATTTTCAATGAACAACCTAATGAAGTTAAAATTTTTTTAATTTCTGAATTTTTAATTGAAAATCCAACAACTTTTGAAAATCTTTCTGTTTCTAAATCGATTATTTTTCTTTCATCTTTTACTTTTCCTACAATTGAAAATTTACTTGCTTCGCCACCACAAATATCTATTATCAATGACATTCCAAATTCTAAACCTAATTTTATAGATTCAGGGTCCACGCCTCTTTCAAATCTATACTTCGCATCGGTATCAATATTTAATATTTTAGAAGTTTTTCTAATTTGTGATGGAAAAAAATATGCAGACTCTAATAAAATATTTTTCGTAGAAAGTTCAGTGCTAGATCTAGTTCCCCCAATAATTCCTCCTAAACCTAAAATTCCTGATTTATCAGTTATTGCACACATATTATTCTGAAGTGTATACTTTTTATTATCCAAAGCTTCAAAAGACTCACCATTCACTGAGTTTCTAACAATAATTTCTCTGTCAATTTTGTCGGCATCATAAGCATGTAAAGGTCGATTTAAATCAAACATCACATAATTGGTAATATCAACAATTGCTGAAACTGGATTCAAACCTAAGGATATAATTTTTTTTTTTAACCAATCTGGACTTTCTTTATTTTGAACATTTTTTATATAAACGCCTCCAAAAATACCACATCCTTGACCCTTTTCTTTTTTTATTGAAATTTTTATTGGATTTTTTAATTTTTGATTAGTCTTAATTGAAGATAGTTTTTTTAACTGACCTAAACCTGAAGATGCTAAATCTCTAGCGATACCTCTAACTCCCAAACAATCAGGTCTATTTGGGGTAATGGAAATATCAATAGTTTTTTCTCCAGTATTTTTGAAATATTTTTCACCAATGTTTTTTTCTTTTTTATTTAATTCAATAATTCCTTCTTTATCTGAAGATTCATCAAGCTCATAACCTGAACAAAGCATACCATGAGATTCTATTCCTCTTATTTTTGCTACTTTCAATTTTAAATTAGTTTTTGGAATAATTGCACCTGGTGGAGCATATACCGCAAAGAGTCCGTCTCTGGCATTTTGAGCTCCGCAGACAACTTTAACTAAATTTCCAGAACCTATATCAACTTCACAAAGTTTCAATTTATCTGCATTGGGATGTTTTTGAGATTTTAAAATTTTACAAACAATAAATTTATCTAAATTAACATTTGATGATCTTATGTTCTCAACCTCTAGTCCAATTTCTGTTAATCGCTCAACTATTTGATTTGAGTTTGCCTTGGTAGCTAGATGATTTTTTAACCATGATAATGAAGTGATCATCTGCTTAAACCCCTATAATTTGTTGGAACATCTAGTGGATCAAATCCATAAAATTCTAACCATCTAATATCGCTTTCAAAGAAGGCTCTTAGATCATTTATTCCATATTTCAACATTGCCAATCGATCAATACCTACACCAAAAGCGTAACCTTGATATTGTTTTGGATTTACTTTTGCATTTTTTAAAACGTTAGGATGCACCATTCCACAGCCAAGGATTTCTAACCATTTATCACCTTCTCCAATTTTAATTTTTCCATCCTGTATTTTATATCCAATGTCTACTTCTGCAGATGGTTCGGTAAAAGGAAAATGGCTAGGTCTAAACCTAATCTTGACTTTATCTACTTCAAAAAATTTTTTAACAAAATAGTATAAGCATCCTTTAAGGTGGCCCATATTTATACTTTTATCTATATGTAACCCCTCTAATTGATGAAACATGGGAGAATGTGTTTGATCGCTGTCATGTCTATAAGTTCTTCCAGGAGCAATTATTTTAAATGGTGGCTTACCTTTCAACATTGTTCTAATTTGAACAGGAGATGTATGTGTTCGTAAAAGTAAATCCTTAGAACGATCAAGATAAAATGTATCATGCATATCTCTTGCTGGATGATTTTCTGGAGTATTAAGTGCAGAAAAATTGTAATATTCATTCTCAACATCAGGTCCTTCTTCAACAGAAAAACCTATTTCGGAAAAAATAGAAGTAACCTCATCAATTACCTGTGAAACAGGATGGATTTTTCCAGAAAAATAACTTCTTCCTGGTAAAGTTACATCAATATTATCATCTTTGAGTTTTTTGTTTATTTCTTGGTTTTGAATATCTTCATTTTTTTTTAAAATTACTTCTTGTAATTCATTTTTTAAAAAATTTAATTCTGAAGCAAACTCTTTTCTTTTGTCTTCATTTATCGAACTTAATTGTTTAAATTTATTTGAAATAATTCCATTTTTTCCAAATAGCTCCGATTTAATTTCATTAAGTTTGTGTTGATCTAAAACCTTATCTAACTTTGATATATATTCTTCTTTTATTTTTTTAATCTCGGACATACCTACAGATTATTTCTTAACCTAAGAAAAACAATAGAGAAGATTAATTAAATGCAGACTGAGCTTTTTTTACTATTATTTTAAAGGCTTCAGGATTATCATAAGCAATTTCAGCCAATATTTTTCTATCTAATTTAATGCCAGATTTGCTTAAACCATTAATAAATTTTGAGTAAGTTAGACCTTCAGCTCTCACACCTGCGTTGATTCTTTGTATCCACAAAGATTTAAAATCTCTTTTTTTATTTCTACGATCTCTGTAAGCATACTGCATGGCTTTTTCCATTGCCTGCTTTGCAACTCTTATAGTATTTTTTCTTCTTCCCCACTGACCTTTAACAGCTTTTAAAACTTTTTTATGTTTGGCATGGCTAGTTACACCTCTTTTCACTCTTGCCATATTATCCTCTTAAACTGTAGGGCATATATGATTTAACTATTTTGCCATCCTGTTTAGACATTATAGTTGTGCCTCTTTGTTTTCTTATTTGAGAATTTGTTCTTTTAATCATGCCATGTCTTTTACCAGCTTGAGCCATAACTACTTTTCCTCTCGCAGTTATTTTAAATCTTTTCTTTGCTGAACTTTTGGTTTTTAACTTTGGCATAATTGAACGAGGTTATACAAAGATTGCTGCAAATTTACAACCTCTATTATCTCTTATAAAGGTTGAATAACCATTATCATTTGTCTGCCATCAAATTTTGGTTCTAATTCCACTTTACCAATAACTTTCATGTCTTCTTTGATTTTGTTCATTAGCTCATCACCTAAATGAGAATGTTGTAACTCTCTACCTTTAAATCTAATTGTAAATTTAACTTTATCACCTTTTGAAATAAATTTTTGAGCATTTTTTATCTTAAACTTATAGTCGTGTGTTTCTGTAACGGGTCTTAATTTTATTTCTTTTAATTCAATTTTTTTTTGTTTTTTCTTTGCCTTATTAGCTTTTTTTTGTACGTCGTATTTATATTTACCAATATCTATAATTTTACAAACAGGAGGTTTCGCATTAGGTGCAATTTCTATCAAATCTAAACCTTCTTCTTTAGCCATCGCTATGGCCTCATTTGTATTGAGTACTCCTAAATTTTCTCCATTGCTAGAAATGACTTGAACTTCTGGTGAATTAATTCTGTTATTAGATTTTGGCCCTCTATCCTTAGTTCTTCTTTGAAAATAATTTTGTTTAAATTCTGCCACTTAGTTTGAAGGTGCTTTGTTCAAAGCAGTAATTTTTTTTAGAAATCTTTTTAATTCCATATTTTCTTGTTTATTAGAATCCAATCTTCTAATAGTTACAGTGTTACTGTCAACTTCTTTTTTACCACAAATTAACAAAAGTGGTATTTTTGATAGTGAATGTTCTCGAATTTTATAATTTAAATTGTGATTTTTTAAATCCACTTCAGAACTAATTCCAATATTATTAATTTTTTTATTAACTTCTTTCGCATAGTTATCAAAATCCTCTGAAATTGGTATTACCATAACTTGTAAGGGACTTATCCAAAAAGGAAGTTTGCCTGCATAATTTTCAATTAATATTCCAATAAATCTTTCTAAAGATCCAAATAGTGCCCTATGTAACATTACAGGAACTTTTTTACTACCGTCTTTATCTACAAATGAAGCCCCTAATCTTTCAGGCAAGTTAAGATCAACTTGTAATGTTCCACATTGCCAATCTCTCCCAATTGCATCTCTTAATACAAACTCAATTTTAGGACCATAAAATGCACCTTCTCCTTTATTAACGCTATATTCTAACTTTGATGCTTTAACTGCTTTTAATAGAGCGGCCTCTGATTTGTCCCACACATGATCATCTCCGACCCTAACTTCAGGTCTGTCAGAATATTTTAGTATAACATTTTCAAATCCTAGATCTTTGTATATTTCCAAAATTAAGTTTGTGACTGATAAACATTCTTCTGTTATTTGATCTTCTGTGCAAAATATATGGGCATCATCTTGAGTAAATGCTCTTACTCTTAAAAGTCCATGTAAAGCACCCGAAGGTTCATATCTGTGAACTTTTCCAAACTCTGACATTTTAATTGGCAAATCTCGATAACTTTTTAATCCTTGATTGTAAACTTGAATACAGCCAGGACAATTCATTGGCTTGATTGCAAAAATTTTTTCATCTGGTGTTGTAGAAGTATACATATTTTCACCAAATTTTTCCCAGTGTCCTGATTTCTCCCATAAAGCTCTATCTAAAATTTCAGGTGTGTTAATTTCTTTATATCCACCCTCATTCTGCTTGGTTCGCATATAAGAAATAAGTTTTTGAAAAAGAGACCAGCCTTTTTCATGCCAAAATACTGATCCTGGACTTTCTTCTCTAAAATGAAATAAATCCATTTCTTTGCCTAATTTTCTATGATCTCTTTTTTCTGCTTCTTCAATTCTTTTTAAATATTCATCAAGTTCTTTTTTTGTGCTCCAAGCTGTTCCATATATTCTTTGAAGCATTTCATTTTTTGAGTCACCTCTCCAGTATGCACCCGCAACTTTTGTTAATTTAAAATTCTTTCCAATTTTTCCAGTTGATGACAAATGTGGACCCCTACACAAGTCATGCCATTTGCCGTGATAATAAATAGAAACTTCTTCTCCTTCAGGAATATCCTTAATAATTTCAGATTTATATTTTTCACCTATTTTTTTAAAGTGCTCAATTGCTCTTTTTCTATTCCAAACCTCTCTATGTGTTGGTTCATTTCTATCAACAATTTCCATCATTTTTTGTTCAATTTTTTTAAGATCATTTTCTGTAAAAGGTTCTTTTCTAGAAAAATCATAATAAAATCCATTATCTATAACTGGTCCAATAGTCACTTGAGTGCCTGGAAATAATTCTTGTACAGCCATAGCCAATATATGAGCTGTATCATGTCTAATAGTTTCTAAACCCTCTTTATCTTTAGGGGTGAAAATTTTTACAGAAGAGTCTTTTTCTATTTCAAAATTTAAATCTCTTAAATCTCCATCTACACTCATTAAAAGAGCTTCTTTTGCAAGTGACTTACTTATTGTTTCTGCAACTTTCAATCCTGAAACTTTTTCTTTAAATTTTAATTTTTTTCCGTCTGGTAATTCAATACTAGGCATTAATTAACTTTTTATATTCTGAGTAAGTGGAAAAACACATTTTTTCAACATTAAATTTATTAATAACATTTTTTCTACCTTCATTACCTAAAGATTTCAATGTAGTTTCATCTAATTGAAGAACTTCTATAATCTTTTTGCTCAATGATTCTGGTTTTCCAGCCTCAAACAAAAAACCAGTTTTGTCATTAATAATAGTTTCTATTGATCCGCCAATGTTACTAGCAATAATAGGCTTTTCCATGGATTGCGCTTCTACAGAAACTCTTCCAAAGGCCTCTGGTTCAATTGATGAGGAAACTATTAAATCAGAAATTTTGTATGCCAGAGGCATATTTTTACAATGTTCAACAAACTTTATCTGATTAATTAATCTATATTGTTCAACTAGTCTCACAAGTTTTTGCTTATATGTTTTTCTTCCTTGATCGCTACCCAATATAATAACATTAAAAGTTTCAGGTCTTAGTTCTTTATTCACAAGATTAATAGCTTCAATAAACATTTCTTGTCCTTTCCAATAAGCTAATCTACCCGGAAGTAAAATTAATTTTTTATCTTTTTGAATACCCCAGTCTGAAAGTAATTTTTTTTCATCCGCTGGTTTTATTTTGTTTGGATCATAATAATCAGTATTGATACCTCTAAAAATAACTAAAAACTTTTTTTTCAAATTGTTTAAATATTTAGAATAGTTTTCATTTATATGTGAAAAAATGTGATTTGTTCCTGCAATTATTAAATCTGACCTTAACATTATAGAATTATAAAACTTTTTCACTGGTCCACTAAAATTATAAGTACCATGAAAAGTGGTTACAAATTTTCTTCTAGTAATTTTTGTAGCTAACAAACAAGACCAAGCGGGAGCTCTACTCCTTGCATGAACAATTGATATATTAAAAAACAAAATAATTAACATTAATATAAATGAATTAAAAAGCATTAGAACAGGATTTTTACTATGCACCGGAAGTTTTATTACCTTTACTTTTTTTTTATTCACATATCTGAGTAATTCTCCACCGCTTGTAACAATGTAAGAAGGACAATTTTTTTCAGTCAAGTAATGAGCAAGATCATAGCAACCTATTTCAGCACCTCCATATCCTAGTTTTGGAATAACTTGTAAAACTTTTATTTTAGATCCCATTTGATAAAACTATATAATAAGAAATAACTCTTATAAACTTTTATGAATAAATTTAAGTATTTAAAAATATCAAATACAAAGAAAATTAGATATTTATCACAAAATTATAATAATAATCTTTATATAATTTTCTTGCATGGATTTATGTCCGACTTAGAAGGAGATAAACCCAAAACATTTTTAAAATATTGTAAAAAACAAAAATTAGGATTTCTTGGACTAGAATATTCTGGTCATGGAAAATCTTCAGGAAAGTTTATTCATGGCAACATTAGTAAATGGAGTAAAGAAATTCAAATCACAATAAAAAAAATAGTAAAAAAAAACAATTTTATTTTAGTGGGTTCAAGTATGGGCTCTTGGCTGTCGCTAAATCAATTCAAATATTTTAAAAAACAAATTAAGGGATTCTTGGGCATTGGTTCAGCTCCAGAATTTTTAGAAAGATTAATGTGGAAAAAATTTACAAAAAAAATGAAGAAAGAAACGATTAAAAA
>CACIVL010000014.1 GCA_902590125.1 uncultured Pelagibacteraceae bacterium
AAAAAAAAACTTACTATGGAACAAATACCAAAAAAATATTTTTGGTATAGAGATCTCCCCAGACTTGGAAATAACAAGATAGATAGACAAAAAATTATTAAAAATTGCTATGAAAAATCTAAATAAAAAATTATTAAATTTTTTATCAAAAAAAACAAAAAAAAAAATAAATTTAACAACTAATTTAATTTCTAATCAAATTTTAGACTCAATGGGATTAATTGAAGTTGTTGATTATATTGAAAAAGACTTAAAACTTAATTGTCCTATAAATAAAATTAATAAAATAAACTTTAATAGTATAAATTTAATTATTAAATTTTTAAAAAAATATAATTAGCTTTTTTCTTTACGTAAATTATATTTTTCTAGACTTATTTCATAACCAACTGGTTTGTATTCGGTATTAGAATTAATTCCCTTAACTTTGACTGCATCTTCGCAGAATTTCGTAAAATCTTTTTTAATATTTTCCATATTAACAAAAGCATTACCATTTTTAAACACCAGTATTGGCTTTGTTAAAATGTTTTGGTGTCTTACCAATGAAGTAAGCGTTCTTATATGAAGGTTTCTGTTTGAATTTACTTCGCTAATGATAAAAGATGTTACAAGTTTATTTCCCATTAAGTAATCATCTCTTCTAAGATATCTAGTTCTTTCTATAAATTGTTGATAATTCGATTTTACATTCTTAAAATTTTGACCACTGTATGCTGCAAAAATAAAGCTATCGCAATTTATAATATCCCTATGATATTTTTTAAAAAAATCATCTTTATTATTTATTATACATCTATATTTTTCACTGCTTCCGTAAGATATAGGACAAACATCGCAAGCAATACATTTGTGTACATTGTTTTCGAAAATCTTAAAAACATTAAAAATAATATTTTTATTTTTTATGTTTTTAATTAATGCATTAATTAAAGACGTGCACTGTTTTTGATCGTTATCTTGTAATACAAAAATATTGCAAATATGTTTTTCTTTAATTTCATGAAATTTTATTTTTTTCGAAAAATCAACTTTTTTTATAATTTCAGACAAATGTTTGCCAGTGCTTAGTGCAGTTTTTATTCCATAGCTGTCATCTTGCAATTTTCCAATATCACCAGCAACCAAAGTACCTCCGTACTGAGAAGTGGTTTCATGACCATTTCCAATTACCTTGCATCCCATGTTTAAAAAGTCTAACATTTGAAAAATTAAAGTTGTTTCTTGACCGCCATTTCTTTTTGCACCTACTGATAAGCCAGCGTAGACTATATTTTTAATGTGATTCATACACTCATCATCACTATTTAAAAACTCTACCATTCTTTGAGTAAGACTCCCTCTGTCACCAAAATACACAGGTCCAGATACCAATAAAGCTTTGCAGGACAAAAATTTTTTTTTAAAAAGCTTAACTTTATCTTTGGTTTCTTGTTCAAATATATTTGATAAGCTTAAATAATCAATTTCAGAACCATTTATGTAAGATTGCCAAAGTGCATACACCAAAGAGGCCTCTGAATTGCTAAGTCCCCTATTACCTTTATGTTTTTTTAAAATGTTGTACTTTTCTTCAAAGTTTAGTTTCTCTTTATTTAAAGAATCTATTTCTTGAAAAGTAATTTTAATCTGATCTTTGATAAATTCACTTAACTGTTCTTCCGTTTTAATTTTTTTTAAGTCTTCAATGAGCTGGTTTTTATAACCAAAACGTCTGTTTCTTAAACTTGCAGAAATACCCAAAATGCTCATTAGTTTTTTATACTAGTTTTTATTTAAATATTATCAAGTTTTGGTTGTATTTGAATCCAAAAATTTTTTTCAGTGCATAAATCAAGCCAATTGAGCTATTAGTACTGGTCAGCTACACGCATTACTACGCTTCCACATCCAGCCTATCAACGTGGTGGTCTACCACGGCTCTATAGGAAGAACTAGTTTTGAGGTGAGTTTCCCGCTTAGATGCTTTCAGCAGTTATCTCGTCCGTACTTAGCTACCCGGCACTGCAGCTGGCGCTACAACCGGTCCACCAGTGGTACGTCCATCCCGGTCCTCTCGTACTAGGGACAGCTCCTCTCAATTCTTCTACACGCATAGCAGATAGGGACCGAACTGTCTCACGACGTTCTGAACCCAGCTCACGTACCACTTTAATTGGCGAACAGCCAAACCCTTGGGACCTGCTCCAGCCCCAGGATGTGATGAGCCGACATCGAGGTGCCAAACACTGCCGTCGATATGAGCTCTTGGGCAGTATCAGCCTGTTATCCCCGGCGTACCTTTTATCCGTTGAGCGATGGCCCTTCCACTCAGAACCACCGGATCACTATGACCGTCTTTCGACTCTGTTCGACTTGTCAGTCTCACAGTCAGGCAGGCTTATGCCATTGCACTCCACGAACGATTTCTGACCGTTCTGAGCCTACCTTCGCACGCCTCCGTTACTATTTGGGAGGCGACCGCCCCAGTCAAACTACCCACCATACAATGTCTTGATGCCGGATGACGGCAATCAGTTAGATGCCAAGAAAAACAAAAGAGGTATTTCACTGGTGACTCCACAAAAGCTGACGCCTCTGCTTCAAAGTCTCCCTCCTATACTAAATATGTTTCTCCTAACACCAATGTAAAGTTGCAGTAAAGGTGCACGGGGTCTTTCCGTCTAACTACGCGAACTCCGCATCTTCACGGAGAATTCAATTTCACTGAGTTGATGTTGGAGACAGCGGAGAAATCGTTACGCCATTCATGCAGGTCGGAACTTACCCGACAAGGAATTTCGCTACCTTAGGACCGTTATAGTTACGGCCGCCGTTTACTGGGGCTTCAGAAATGAGCTTGCACCCATCGCATTAACCTTCCAGCACCGGGCAGGCGTCAGACCCTATACATCCACTTACGTGTTAGCAGAGCCCTGTGTTTTTGATAAACAGTCGCTTCTCCCTGGCTTGTGCCACCCTTTTATAGTTGCCTAAAAAAAGGTCTTCTTTATCCCGAAGTTACAGAAGCATTTTGCCGAGTTCCTTCAACATCATTCTCTCAAGCGCCTAAATATACTCTATTAATCCACCTGTGTCGGTTTAGGGTACGGTCTAATGATGGAGCTATTTCCTGGGACCTTTTCACGGCAAGTTCAATCCATTAAGAACTTACAACTTACAAGATCCGTCACTACCATCTGGTTAAGGAATATTAACCTTATTTCCATCGACTACGGCTTTCGCCCTCGCCTTAGGTGCCGACTAACTCTGCGCGGATTAACCTTGCGCAGAAACCCTTGGATTTTCGGCGATGAAGTTTTTCACTTCATTTATCGTTACTTATGTCAGCATTCGCACTTCTGATACCTCCAGAATCCCTCACGGGTATTCCTTCGCAGGCTTACAGAACGTTCCGCTACCGCTTATAAAATTCGAAAATTTTATAAACCCACAGATTCGGTATATGATTTTAGCCCCGTTACATCTTCGGCGCAGAAACTCTATTAGACCGGTGAGCTGTTACGCTATCTTTAAAGGATGGCTGCTTCTAAGCCAACCTCCCGGCTGTTAAGGAATTTCCACATCCTTTCACACTTAATCATAATTTTGGGACCTTATCTGGTGGTCTGGGCTCTTTCCCTCTCGACCATGGACCTTAGCACCCACAGTCTGTCTGTTGAAGAACTACGTTTAGCATTCGGAGTTTTATTAGGTTTGGTAAGAATCTCTTCCCCCTAGCCCATTTAGTGCTCTACCTCTAAACGCATATTTATTCAACGCACTACCTAAATAGTTTTCGCGGAAAACCAGCTATCTACGAATTTGGTTGGCCTTTCACCCCTTACCACAAGTCATCCAAAGACTTTTCAACGTCAACTGGTTCGGTCCTCCGGCAAGTGTTACCTTGCTTTCAACCTGCTCATGGTAAGCTCATTCGTTTTCGGGTCTAATTCACTAAACTAATCGCCCTATTAAGACTTGCTTTCGCTGCGCCTACACCTAGATGGCTTAAGCTTGCTTAATAAATTAAGTCACTGACCCATTATACAAAAGGTACGCCGTCACTCTAAAAAGAGCTTCGACTGATTGTAGGCATGCGGTTTCAGGTTCTATTTCACTCCCCTAATAGGGGTTCTTTTCACCTTTCCCTCACGGTACTAGTTCACTATCGGTCACTGAAGAGTATTTAGGCTTAGAGGGTGGTCCCCCTATATTCGAGCAAGATTTCACGTGTCCCGCTTTACTCAAGAAATTTGTTAAACATTACTCATACGGGACTATCACCCTCTGTGGTTAGTTTTTCCAAACTATTCAAATTTTTTTAACAAATTTACTGGCCTATTCCGCGTTCGCTCGCCACTACTAACGGAATCTCAATTGATTTCTTTTCCTCTGGTTACTTAGATGTTTCAGTTCTCCAGGTTGTCTCTTTAAATCTATGTATTCAATTTAAAGTTCCACATAAAGTGGAAGGTTTCCCCATTCGGAAATTTTCGGATCAAAACTTGCATACAGCTCCCCGAAACTTATCGCAGTATACCACGTCCTTCATCGGCTTTCAGTGCCAAGGCATCCGCCACACGCCCTTAAACGCTTGATTTATGCACAGAAAAAAATTCTGTGTTGAATCAAATTTTGTTGGAATGTTCATCTATTCGAACATTCTTTGATTGTTCATCTATTCGAACAATCGGATATAGATATTGATAATATTAAAAATTTATTCACAAATTAAATAGCTAAGTGTTTCTTGGTGGAGGATAGCGGGATCGAACCGCTGACCTCCTGAATGCAAATCAGGCGCTCTCCCAGCTGAGCTAATCCCCCATTAATTTGGTGGGCCGAGAAAGACTCGAACTTTCGACCCCACCCTTATCAAGGGTGTGCTCTAACCAACTGAGCTACCGGCCCCATGCAGAAGAGAAACACTAGTTTAAGAAGAGAAATGAGGACGGTCAACATTAGCCTGTATATTATTTAGAATAAAATTTTACTTTTATTCATCCTTAGAAAGGAGGTAATCCAGCCGCAGGTTCCCCTACGGCTACCTTGTTACGACTTCACCCCAGTCGCTGACTATACCGTGGTCAAAGGTTTTAAACTTTGCCTTAAGGTAGAACCAACTCCCATGGTGTGACGGGCGGTGTGTACAAGACCCGGGAACGTATTCACCGTGGCACGCTGATCCACGATTACTAGTAATTCCAGCTTCATGCACTCGAGTTGCAGAGTGCAATCCGAACTGAGATATCTTTTCAGGATTTGCTTAATGTCGCCATTTTGCTTCCTGTTGTAGATACCATTGTAGCACGTGTGTAGCCCAACACATAAGGGCCATGAGGACTTGACGTCATCCCCACCTTCCTCCAGCTTATCACTGGCAGTTCTTTCAGAGTGCCCAACTAAATGATGGCAACTAAAAGTAAGGGTTGCGCTCGTTGCGGGACTTAACCCAACATCTCACGACACGAGCTGACGACAGCCATGCAGCACCTGTGTTTCGTCCGGCCGAACCGAAAACTCTAATCTCTTAGAGTCGCGACGAACATGTCAAGTGTTGGTAAGGTTCTGCGCGTATCTTCGAATTAAACCACATGCTCCACTACTTGTGCGGGTCCCCGTCAATTCATTTGAGTTTTAACCTTGCGGTCGTACTCCCCAGGCGGTGTGTTTATCGCTTTCGCTGCGACACTGAAAATAAATTTCCAACGTCTAACACACATCGTTTACGGCATGGACTACGAGGGTATCTAATCCTCTTCGCTACCCATGCTTTCGTTCCTCAGTGTCAGTAATGATCCAGAAAGCTGCCTTCGCAATCGGTATTCTTTCTAATATCTACGAATTTCACCTCTACACTAGAAATTCTGCTTTCCTCTATCATACTCTAGCTAAAAAGTTTTGATGGCAGTTCCAGAGTTAAGCTCTGGGATTTCACCACCAACTTTTTTAACCACCTACGAACTCTTTAAGCCCAGTAATTCCGAACTACGCTAGGTCCCTTCGTATTACCGCGGCTGCTGGCACGAAGTTAGCCGGACCTTCTTATTCGGGTACAGTCATTTTCTTCCCCGACGAAAGAGCTTTACAACCCAAGGGCCTTCTTCACTCACGCGGCATCGCTGCATCAGAGTTTCCTCCATTGTGCAAGATTCCCTACTGCTGCCTCCCGTAGGAGTTTGGGCCGTGTCTCAGTCCCAATGTGGCTGATCATCCTCTCAAATCAGCTATTGATCATTGTCTTGGTAGGCCATTACCCCACCAACAAACTAATCAAGTGCAGGCTCATCCAATGGTGCATAAAGCTTTCTCCGTAAAGACTTATCCAGTATTAGCACAAGTTTCCTCGTGTTATTCCAGGCCAAAGGGCAGATACCTACATGTTACTCACCCGTCTGCCACTAAGTATTGCTACTTCGTTCGACTTGCATGTATTAGGCGTGCCGCCAGCGTACGTTCTGAGCCATGATCAAACTCTCAAGTTTAAAAACGGCGCACACTAGCTTCTATATAAATTCTAAGAATAAAATTTATATAATGTTGAAGTGTGTACGACAAATTTTGGTAACCTTAACCGTCCACACTTCTCTTCTTAAAATCTTAACTTTTCAAATAGCTAATTGGGCTAAAAAGCCCAATAATTCACAATAATTTTATTGAGAAAGTGTTGACGCTTATAGTCTAAAATATAAGTAAATCAAGCGGATAACATCTAAAAAAAATTGAAAAAACACTTGAAAATCAAGCTTTTTTTTTGTTTTTTCTGGTTGTTATATTGATAATTGAAAATCATTATGAAAAATAAGTTAACAAAAGTACGGTCAATAATTAAAAAAAATCTAGAATTAACTTTCTTGCTAATACTACTAATTGCCACAATTGTTAGTGTGAGAGTTTATAACGTCAATAAAAATGTAATAAATCAA
Organism: uncultured Pelagibacteraceae bacterium; assembly: GCA_902590125.1. Lineage (GTDB taxonomy): Bacteria > Pseudomonadota > Alphaproteobacteria > Pelagibacterales > Pelagibacteraceae > Pelagibacter. The sequence goes on from CACIVL010000014.1 coordinate 6,909, forward strand.
AACTATATAAATTTAATTAACAATACTTATTTCCAAAAAGGCATAAAGCATATTTTTGATAATTTAAACCCAAAATTTGCTAATATAAATCATAAAGTTTCAAAAGGTGAAACTTTTAATAAAATATTAAACAATTATGAGGTTCCCAAAGATGAAATTCAAAAAATAATAAAAATTCTATCAAAAGAAAATAAACTAAGCAAACTTAAAACCGGTCAAATAATCCAATTTACTATTGATAGATCTAACAATAATAAAATAACAAGTTTAATATTTCCAATAACAAGAACCAAAAAAATAAAATTAACTAGAAATTTAATTTCAGAAAAATTTGAAAAAAAACAAATTGTAACAAATCTAAACAAAAAAATTATTTTTAAAGAAGGAAAAATTTTAAAAAGTCTTTATCAATCTGCTACTGATTTAGAAATAAAGCCTAGTGTAATTGTCGAATTTGCTAGACTTTATGGGTTTCAAGTTGATTTTCAAAGAGACCTTAGAAAAGGTGATAATTTCCAAATAATGTATGAAGTTTTTGAGGATGATGAGGGAAAAATTTTTGAAACTGGAAATGTTATTTTTGCAAACCTAATATTGAGAAATCAAATAAACACATTGTATTATTTTGATAAAAAAAGTAGCAGAGGTCATTATGATAGGAGTGGAAAAAGTATTAAAAAAGCTTTAATGAAAACTCCAATAAATGGAGCAAGACTATCTTCAAGTTTTGGAATGAGAAAACATCCAATAGATGGTTATAACAAAATGCATAGAGGAACTGATTTTGCTGCGCCAGAAGGAACTCCTATCATGGCCTCAGGTGATGGTATAATAATTAGAGCCAAATGGTGTGGCGGAGGAGGAAATTGTATTAAAATAAAACATAATTCTACTTACTCAACTGTTTATGCACATATGTCAAAATTTGCTATTGGAATAAAAAAAGGTGTAAGAGTTAAGCAAGGACAAGTAATTGGATATGTTGGATCAACAGGAAAATCAACAGGTCCACATCTTCATTACGAAGTTATAAAAAATGGTAAAAAAATTAATTCTCAAACGTTAAAATTACCATCTGGTAAAATCTTAACTGGAAAAGATAGGAAATTGTTTGAAATTAATAGAATTAAAATTGATGTTTTAAAATCAGAATTAATTTTAGGAATAAAGTAATTTAGCTACTTATGGTTTTTTCCCCACTTCTTTGTTGATTTCTTGATTAGTTTCTTTTATTTCTTCTGACTTAACTATTTCTTCTGACTTAACCTGATTTTTATCTGTAATAGAGGTTTTAATTTCTTTAATTGATTTATTTTTTTCTCGTTCACTTAACACTCTTGTAAAATGATCTGCATACTGAAAATAACTTTCTGATAAAATTTTGTCTTCATTTGCAAGTGCTTCTCTTGCTAAATTATTATACTTTTCTACTAATTTTGACGCATTATAATTATTTCTGTTTAAAGATTTTCTTTGAAAATCGCCATTTGTATGAAAGTCAGCTTTATACTTAGGTCCATCTCCAGTTCTTTTGAAATTTCTATCATTAGTTCTAAATCTTCCTCTTCTGTTATTATTTCTAAATGTTACCATTGATTAAATTATTTCTTTAAATTTTAGTGCTAATAATACAGCGATCATTTTTTCCATAATCTTTGATTACTTTATTAATAAAAAAATTATTTCTTTTTAATATACTCAAAATTCTATTTTTCTGCCTAAAACCTATCTCTAAAATAAATTTGCCATTTTTTTTTAACAACATTGAGGTTTTACCAATTACTTTTTTAACCTCTGAAAAACCATCTTTACCACCATCTAATGCAAGTTTTGGTTCAAAATCCTTAACATCTTTTTCCAAATATTTTAAATCTTCTTGTTTAATATATGGAGGATTAGATAAAATTAGATCATATTTACCTATTAAAAATTTGTCAATATCTGAATTATAAAATTTTGTTCTGTTGCGTAATTGATGCATTTTTGCATTAAAACGTGCGACATTTATTGCTTTTTTAGAAATATCTATCCCAGTTCCAAAAAAATTTTTTCTTTCATCAAGTATTGATAATAAAATACAGCCTGAACCAGTACCAATATCAAGTATACTTAATTTTGAATTTGCATTAAATAATTTTAATGTTTCTTCCACCAAAAGTTCAGTATCGGGTCTTGGTATTAAAACATCTTTATTTATATAAAAATTTTTTTTCCAAAATTCTTTCTTGTTAATTAAGTAAGCAATTGGTTCACCTTTTTTTCTTCTTTCTAATAAAAAATTGAATAATTTAATATTTTCTTTTTTCAATTCGTGATCAAAATTTAATATTAAATATTGTCTATTTTTTTTAACAACTTTTGACAATAAAATCTCACTATCTAGTTTTGGTGTGCCGCTTGATGAATTGCGTAGTATTTTACTAGCTTTATTTAGTGCGGTTTGAATATTCATTTAATTTAAATTTTTTAATTTTTCTTTTTGAGCTTGTAGATTTAAATTTTCAATCATTTCATCAAATACTTCGCCTTCCATAAACTCTTCTAACTTGTGTAATGTAAGATTTATTCTATGATCTGTAACTCTTCCCTGTGGAAAATTGTACGTCCTAATTCTTTCAGATCTATCTCCGCTACCTATTTTGTTTTTTCTATCTTTTGATCTCTCTTCTTCCTTTTTTTTTTGCTCTAGTTCATATATGCGAGACCTTAAAATTTTAAGACCTTTTTCTTTATTTCTAATTTGAGATTTTTCATCTTGTTGGCTAACCACTATTCCTGTTGGAATATGTGTAATCCTAACGGCTGAATCTGTAGTATTAACGCTTTGTCCACCTGGACCACTACTTCTAAAAACATCTATTCTTAAATCTTTATCTTCTAATTTCACATCTATTTCTTCAGCTTCTGGCAAGACTGCCACTGTTGCTGCAGATGTATGGACTCTACCTTGAGTTTCAGTATCTGGTACTCTTTGTACTCTGTGAACACCGCTTTCATATTTTAAGGTAGAATAAATATTTTTTCCTTTAATTGAAGCTATTACTTCTTTTAAACCTCCAGCATCACTTTTAGATATACTAATTAATTCAATGCGCCATTTTTTTTTATGACTTACTTTTTCATACATTTTAAATAGGTCTGCAGCAAATAAACTTGCTTCTAATCCACCAGTACCAGCACGAATTTCAATAATTGCATTTTTTTTATCTGCCTCATCTTTTGGAAGTAAAAATAATTTTAATTTTTTTTCATTAATTGCGTGATTGCTGGTTATTTCATTTAATTCGGTTTTTGCCATAGATTTCATGTCTGAATCGCTATTTTTATCATTAATAAGTTTTTCTAATTCTATTTTATTTTTTTCAAATGATTTGTACTCTTTGGCTTCTTTTATTATTTCATTAAGATCTGAATATTCTTTTGATTTTTCGGCAAATGATTTTTTATCAACTTGCCCTGATGAAAGTTCAGTTTCTAAAAGTGCATGCTTAGAGATTAGATCTTCAATTTTTTTTATTGGAACCATTATTGTGTTTTTCTAATTTCAGAAACTTTTTTCTCAACTAAATTAACTACTTTTGATATAATTTCTTTTGTTAAAATTTTTTCTGTTTGAATTCCAGATAAATATAGCATGTTATTACCTTTGCCACCTCCCGTAATTCCAATATCCGTAGAAGCAGCTTCTCCTGGCCCATTAACTACACACCCAATAACAGATAAAGTGATTGGTGTTTTAATATGTGAGAGTTTATTTTCTAATATTTTTACTGTATCAATTACATGAAAAGCTTGTCTAGCGCATGATGGGCAAGATATAATTTTAACTCCTCTATTTCGTAAATTTAAAGACTTCAAAATTTCATTACCTATTTTTATTTCTTTTACTGGATCATCAGACAAAGAAACTCTAACAGTGTCTCCAATTCCTTCTAATAATAAAGTTCCTAGACCTATAGATGATTTTATACTTCCTGATACAAAACTTCCAGCTTCGGTAATTCCAAGATGTAAAGGATAATCACAAACTTTAGATAGTTGTCTGTATGCCCCAATTGATAAAAAAACATCTGAAGATTTAACACTCACTTTAAAATTAAAAAAATATTGATCTTCTAAAATTTTTATATTTCTTAGAGCGCTTTCAACAAGTGCTTCTGGGCAAGGCTCTTTGTATTTTTCTAAAATGTCTTTCTCTAAGGATCCAGCATTAACACCAATTCTTAATGAACAATCATTATTTTTTGCAGCACTTAAAACTTCATATATTTTTTCTTTTGTGCCAATATTTCCTGGATTGATCCTTAAACATTTTGCACCATTTTCAGCTGCCTCTATGGCTCTTTTATAATGAAAGTGAATATCAGCAATAATTGGTACTGGTGCATGTTTAGTAATTTCCTTTAAAGCAAAAGTTGATTCTTCATCTGGACATGAAACTCGAACTAAATCTGCTCCTTCTTCACAAATCTCATTTATTTGTTTAATTGTTGCTTTAGTATCAGTGGTCAAAGTGTTTGTCATTGATTGAACAGAAATTGGGTTATCTCCTCCAATTTTAACTGTACCAACATTTATTACCTTGGTTTTTTTTCTACTTATATCCCTGAAGGGTCTTACGCTCATAATTTATTTAATCTAATTTAAATTCTTTATGAAGAGCTGAAATAGCTTTTTTTACAAATTTCTTTCCTATTAATACTGAAATTTTAATTTCTGATGTAGAAATAACTAAAATATTAATTCCTTTATCAGCCAATGTTTGAAACATTCTATATGTTACACCAGGTGTAGTTATCATTCCAACACCAATAATTGATACTTTTGATACATTTTTATTCACGCTTAAATCTCTATATTTTATTTTTTTGTTTTGTTTTATAAGTCTCATAGTTTTTAATAAATCTTCTGATTTAATGGTAAAAGTTATATCAGTTTCTTTCCTATTACCTGATGAAGTTTGAACAACCATATCTATGTTAATATAATTTTGAGAAAGTGGCTTAAATACAGAAGCTGCTACTCCAGGTTTATCTTTAACTCCAACAAGAGTTACTTTCGCGTCATTTTTTGTAGATGTTAACCCAGCAATTGTCTTATTGTTAATTATGTTTTTTCTTTTTGTAATTAAAGTTCCAGATTTATTTGTAAATGAGGATTTTACATCAACATTAACTCTATTTAACCTTGCGTCTTGTATAGAATTTGGTTGCATAACTTTTGCTCCTAATGATGCCATTTCTAACATTTCTTCATAAGAAATAACTTTTATTTTTTTTGCTTTTTTTAAATTTTTTGGATCTGTTGTGTAAACACCATCAACATCTGTATAGATTATGCATTTTTGTGCTTTAAAAAATTTTGCGCACATAATTGCAGTAGCATCAGATCCGCCTCTTCCCAAAGTAGTTATTCTTTTATTTAAATTAATTCCTTGAAATCCAGTAATTATTGGAATACCTCCAGATTTTAAAAATTTATTAATTTTTTTTTTATAAATTTCAATAATTCTTGATGAACTATAATTGCCTGCAGTTAAAATTGGAACCTGCCAACCCATCCAAGATTGAGATTTATATCCCAGATGATTTAATCTGCCAGCGATCAATGCACAGGACATTTGTTCTCCAGCTGAAACAAGAACATCATATTCAGAAGAAACAAAACTATTACTTATTTTTTTTGATTTTTTTACTAAATCGTTTGTTGCCCCACTCATGGCAGATGAAACTACGATAACCTTATACCTATTTTTGATATAACTAATAATTATATCAGCTACTCTCTTAATTCTATCTACTGTACCTACCGAAGTACCGCCAAATTTTAAAACAACAATTTTCATTGATAATAATTTTTTATAAAAATTAAAATATATTGATAAAATACATCTTAATTGTAATGTCAACTAACAATGAAAAACAACACAATAAATAAACAAGAAATTGCAAAATTTTCTAAAATAGCAGCAGACTGGTGGGATCCAGAAGGAAAATTTAAACCATTACATAAATTTAATCCAATAAGAATTAAATATATAAAAAACTATATCATTCAAAATTTCAAAATAAACACTTCTAATAAACCGTTAAATAAAATTGATATTCTGGATATTGGATGTGGTGGAGGACTACTATCAGAACCTATGTGTAGATTGGGTGCTAATGTGGTTGGTATAGATGCTTCACAAAAAAATATTAACATAGCAAAATTTCACGCGAAAAAAAACAAACTAAAAATAAATTATATATGTGCCTCTCCAGAAACTTTAAAAACAAAAAAAAAATTTGATGTAATTTTAAACATGGAAATAATCGAACACGTTGAAGATGTAAACTTCTTTATAAAAAAAAGTTCAGAATTATTAAAAAAAAATGGTTTAATGTTCATAGCAACATTAAATAAAACTTTAAAATCATATTTTTTTGCAATTGTAGGTGCTGAATATATTTTGCAGTGGCTTCCAATAGGCACACATGATTGGGATAAATTTATAAAACCTGAAGATTTAGTAAAAATAAGTAAAACAAATAATTTAAAATTAGAAAAATTGGATGGTATGAAATTTAATTTATTAACTGAACAATGGAATTTAAGCTCTGATAACTCAGTAAATTATATTGCTAAATTTAAAAAAAATTAATTATCTTGTTCATTAACCCAAGGTATAATTTCAGTATTAATTCCTTCTTCATCTAATTCTTTAACTTCATCAATTGTAGCTTTGCCATAAATACCTTTGGATTTTTTTTTTTTATTATAATGAATTGAACGTGCCTCATAAGCAAAATTTTCTCCAACATAATCAAAATTATTTTTTATAAATTTTTGATATTCTTTTATCTTGTTTTTTACTTTAGCATATTTTTCTGTTCTTACTATTTCAGTTTTTTCTTTTTTAGAATTTAAAACATTTGGCGACATTAAACTTTTTTCAATCTTTAATGAATTGCAATTAGGACAATTAATATGTTTTAAACTTTTTAATTTTTCATATTCTTTTGATGATGGGAACCAACTATCAAATAAACTGTTACATTTTTTGCACGTTAAATTGTATTTAATCATGAATAATAAATAATATTTAATTTTTAATAATTCAATCTAAAATTAACTTCGATAATCTGAATTTATTTCAATATATTTTTTTGTAAGATCCATAGTGTATGCGGTAAAATCTTTTTTTCCCATATTTATATTAATAAATAAATCAATTTTTTCACCCTTCATATATTCGGCAACTTCTACTTCATTATAATTAATTGATAATTGACCTTTTTCTATTATTTTTATTTTTCCAAATTTAATTTCTAATTTGTTTAAATTAATATCTATATTTGCTTTACCTATCGCCATAATAATTCTTCCCCAATTTGGATCTTCTCCAGCTATTGCTGTTTTAACCAAAGAAGAGTTTGCAATTGAAAATGCAATTTTTTTTGCATCCTCTTGGGTTTTAGAATTATTAACATTTACTGTTATAAACTTTGAAGCACCTTCCCCATCTGCTGCTATTCTTTTTGAAAGATTTAAAAGTACACTATGCAATGATTTTTCAAATTCTTCTAGTTTTGGATCATTGATAGTTTTGATCATGGAATTTTTTGATTTATTTGTTGCAAATATAGTAACCATATCATTTGTACTTGTGTCGCCATCGCAACTTATTGCGTTAAATGTAGTTTCAATATTTTTTCTAAGTAATTTTTGCAATATACTTGAAGAAAGACTTGCATCAGTAAAAATATAACCTAAGGTTGTTGCCATATTTGGAAAAATCATTCCTGATCCTTTTGCAATTCCATATATTTTTACATAAGCATTTCCAATTTTACATTCTTCCATTGCAAGTTTTGGTACTAAATCAGTTGTCATAATTCCTAATGCGGCTTTCATCCAAATATATTTATTTTGTGAATATTTAATTTTTTTAATTAAATCTGGAATGCATTCTTTTATTTTTTCAGTTGGATAATCTTCCCCGATTGTTCCTGTGCATCCGAAAAGAATTTGATTTGACTTAATTTGCTGCGGGTTTTCTTCATCATCTTTTTGCTTAATTGACAATTTTGTTGATAAATCATCAGCTAACTCTTTCAAACCTTCATAGCCTTTTTTTCCAGTAAAAGCATTTGCATTCCTTGCATTAACCATAAGTGCACTTACCTTGTTTTTATTATTTAAGTTTAGATTCCATTTAATATTTTCAGATACTATTTTTGACTGGGTATAAACAGATGCATAGTTTGCCCCATCTCTAAAATAAAACATAACCAGATCATCTCTTGGATTGTTGTACAAGTTGGCACTTGTTGTGGAAATTGAAAGGCCGTCAATATGGTCCAAATCTTGAAAGTCACCCGTTTTTGACTTTCTATTCTGCGATTTAAAAAAATTAGTTAAGTTTATTGCCATGCTATTTAAATTAGTTATTTAATACCTATATTAAAAATTATAAATAAATAATATACCAAAAACTTAAAAATTAGATGCTAAATCCTTTAAATTTTGTTTCAAAGTTCTTTAAATCAAATAATCAAAAAGAATTAGATAAACTTCAAAAAATCTTGAAGCAAGTTAATGATAAAGAAGATTGCATGATTAAGCTTGGTGATGATGAATTTCCTCAAAAAACTGAAGAACTAAAAAATAAAATAAAACAAGGCTCAAAAATTGATGATTTGCTTCCAGAGGCATTCGCTTTAGTAAGAGAAGCTTCAAAAAGAACGAGACAAGAAAGACATTTTGATGTCCAAATTATTGGAGGAATTGTTCTACATCATGGAAAAATTGCTGAGATGAAAACTGGTGAAGGTAAGACCTTGGCCATTACATTGGCAGCGTATTTAAATGCATTAACTGAAAAAGGTGTTCATATAGTCACTGTAAATGACTATTTAGCAAAAAGAGATTGTATTGAAATGGGTAAAATTTATAAATTTTTAGGATTAACATGTGGATATATTAATAATGATCAAAATGATTTAGAAAGAAAAAAAAATTATAGCTGTGATATTACCTACGCAACAAATAGCGAATTAGGGTTTGATTATCTTAGAGATAATTTAAAAGTTTCC
>CACIVL010000015.1 GCA_902590125.1 uncultured Pelagibacteraceae bacterium
AGAAACATTTAATAAACTAAAAAAAAACCTAAAGTTTAATCTGCTTATTATAGGCTCAGGACCTCAAAAAATGATATTATTAAATAAAATAAAAGAATATAATCTTAGTAGCAATATTAAAATTGCTGATTATAAAACTAATCCTTACCCATATATAAAAAAATCTGATTTTTTTGTTTTAACTTCTTTCATTGACGGTTACCCTAATGTTTTGCTTGAAGCAGGAATTTTAGGAAAAATAATTATAAGTTCAAATTGTAGCGGTCCGAAAGAAATTATAAATAATGATGAAAGAGGATATTTGTTTAATATTAATAGCTTTTTTAAATTTAAAAAAATATTGTCCAGACTTAATAACAAAAGAAAATCTATAAAAAAAATTAATTTATTAAAAAAATATATAAAAAAAAATCACAAAAAAGATCATTCGGAAAACTATATAAATTTAATTTTTGGTAAAAAAATTTTAGATCATTAGTAATAATTGAACAATTAATTTTAGTTTAATAAATTGTTTTTTCAAATCTGTGTGCTAGCAACGTTATTTTGTGTTTGTCTCTTTTCTTAGTTGTTCAATTTTAATTTTTTTATAGAGGCTATTGTTTTTATCAAAAAATAAATTAAATTTTATTTTTTTGTTAATTTTGATATTTATTTTTTTAGCATTTCTAAATTCAATATTATCAGCAACTGCGCTAACTGGTCTTTTATTAGAATTCAAGTTTTTTATATTTATCTCAGATTTTTCACTAACAACAGTGCCCTTCCATCTTCTTGGTCTAAAAGGACTAATTGGTGTGATCGCTATTTTTTTTGAGTCCAAATTTAAAATTGGACCATGTACAGACAAATTATATCCTGTGCTACCAGCTGGTGTAGAAACTAAAACACCATCTGATATCAATTTTTTTATAACAGTATTTTTTCCTTTATATATTGCAATTGATGCAGTTTGTTTACTCTGTCTTAAAATAGAAACTTCATTTATTGCAATAGATCTTTTAAGTTGATTATTATTTGTTCTTACATTCATTTCTAAAGGATGAATTTGGATTAATTTAGCATTGTTCAAATTTTTTAAAAAATTTTTGTTAGAAAATTTATTCATTAAAAAACCATAGTTACCTGAATTAATTCCATAAAATGATTTATTAAATTTATAAAGTTTTTTTAAAGTTTGAAGCATAAAGCCATCTCCACCAACTACTATAATTAATTTAGATTTAATCAGCGAAATAGATTTAATTTTTCTTTCTAAAATAGATTTTATTTTTAAAGAATTGTTGTTTCTGTCAGAAAATATATGTGCTTTAATTTCCATTTTGATGGTGCCCTCGGCCAGACTCGAACTGGCACTCCCAAAAGGGCAAGGATTTTAAGTCCTTTGTGTCTACCAATTTCACCACGAGGGCATTCCTTTGTTTAATTGTATTTATGCTAACATTATTAATTTAACAAGACTAAATTTTGGTTTTACATAGGGTGCATATTAAAATTCATTTCATCAAACAATTTAAGACGGTTTGGGATGTATTCATCAAACTTTTTAAGATCACTTTCACTAATTTTTTCTGATTTATATCTTAAAGCAACCCAAGCTGTTAATGACTCTGCAAAATCTTCCCTTGAATTCGTCTTGGCGTATTCTGAAACATACTTTTTCTTATCTGACTTTCTTGCTTTGGACCATTTTGATGGTGAGATTATTCCAGTAAGATCCTGAATAACGTGTGCCAACTCATGAACCATTACTACAGCACAACCTGAGTATAATTTAATTTCTCTACATCTTTGACGACCACTAGGTTTAAGATTTTTTCGAGGTGCGTTAATATGGAATGATCGTTTATTGTGTTGCGCCCACCATAATCCTAATCCATCATCATAAGAATTGTCATTATGTATATATATTTCATCATTATGTTCTCTTAAAAAATAAGGCATTTGACCAAGCATATGAGAAAAGAATAATGCTTCCTTTTCTGCTTTATCAAAATTTTTATTACCTTTTTCATATTCGACAAATATTTTTGTTGTATAATTGTCTTCAAATTCTGCTGTAAAACTAAATGATCTAAAAGTTTTTTTTTTGCTCCAGTCAGAATTACGTGTTGTTCTCTTTACAACGTTGCCAATGTTTTTCTCTTCATTAAATGTAAGTTTTTTAAAAGTAGTTGGACTCATTTTTGAGAAAATTTCGTTGTCTGCGAAAAGAAATTGTTGTACATAATTAATAGCACCTGATTTTTTCCTTTTTGTTAATTTTTTTATAAGTTTTTCTTCGATTTTTGCTCTAAGAGCAGCATCACCATAAACAATTTTGTCACCGATTGAAAATAAATGACAATTTTTAACTCTAGGAGATGCTACACATGCTTTGTATGCTTTTTCTTTTGCTTCATTTAAATCATCAGCCATCTGCCATTGCCAATTCCAATCATTCGAGTTTTCGCAGCCAAAATAGAAAACAAATGCCGATCTTTTAGCCTCTCTCGACTTTGCAATTTTCTTAATTTTTTTATTAAATTCATTCGTGCCCAATTTGATACATCTCTTGTTCAGTGGTTCAGCATCTTCAGGTTTTGTTTGTTTTTTAGCTACTTTTTTCTTTTTAACTACCTTAGTTGTTGATCTTTCTTTAATCTCTTTCTCGACTTTTGCTACAAAGGCAGCATCTTTACCATAAACAATTGTGTCATTGATTGAAAATAAATGACAAGTTTCAATTTTATGTTCTGATGCTCCTTTTAAACATTTTTTGTATGCTACTTCACGACTTGTATCTAAATCTTCTTCTGTACTTTGGTGCCAATACCAAGTAGCCATGCTTTTGCAGCCAAAATACATAACTGTTACAAAGTTTTTTTTAACAAACTGCTTAACTTCTTTATTAAATATTGTCGTACCCTTTTTGATGCATCTCTTGTTCAGTTCCTCAGCGTTTTCAGCAGCAAACCCAACATTGGACCACAACAAGAATAAGAATAAGATTCCTAAAAATTTTTTCATTTTTTTATATTAACATATCAAAAGTACCTGTAACTTTATAAGATTTTAAAAATTTCCTTTTTGATTTACTTTTCATTATTATTAGACTTTTTTCGCAACTTTTTTCCCAACTCTTACACCGCTCCAATTTGCTCCATAAACTGTGGCATGAGCATCAGCGCAAGCTTCTCCTGCGAAAAATATTTTACCGACAGGTGATCTTAATTTTTTTCTTAGATGAGCTTTACCAGGTAAGGCTCCTGAATATGAACCTACTGCAAAAGGATTTTTTTTCCATGCTGTTGCATGTGATTTGATCACATTTTTACCAACTTTTGAACCATAAGATGTTTTAAGAACGTTAAGGCCCCAATCTATTTGAGCTTTACTTCCTTCAGCTTCTAATTCTTCAGCAAATTTTCCTACTGTATCAAGATAACAAAGTCCACTTCCAGTAATGTTAAATAGACCAGAGGCACCTCTTGGTGAAGCTGCACCATTACTTTGAATTTTATGGAAAAAGTAGAAATCAGGATATTTTATTCCTAATTGAAAAAGAAACTTTTTATCAAAGAGAAATGTAATATGATTGTAAGTGCCCATAGTAATCCCAGCAAATGCATCGTATTTATAATCTGGAAGGTCAGGGGTAAATTTAATTTTTCGAGCATTTAAAACTCCTGTTGAAACTGTAACTATGCAAGCTTTTGCAGAAATTGTTCCATCATTTGTAACAACTTTAACTCCTTTTTTGTCCCATATTATTTCTTTAGCGGTTGTTTTAAGTTTAACTGGTACCTCTTTTCTATAATCAGCAACCAGTGCACCGTAACCTTGCTTACAAAATTCTACTCCTTTAGGTCCTTTCCAATAGTAATCGTCTTTACATGAATAATCTTCTAAATCTTTTGCTGTGTGGGTTGAAAAAACGTGATGAGCAGTGTCAAACCAGCTTTTAGTTTTTAACTTTTTACTAACTTGACTCCATCCAGAAACATCTTTTTTTTGATTATATAAATTATCTTTTATTTTTCCATATATGTCCCAAAGATCTCCAGAATCTTGGCTTATGCCGTCAAAGACATGTGTGTTTGAGTTTCTATTTGGATATATTTTAAATTTTTCTTTATTCTTTCTTGCATATTTTGAGAAAGGACTGTTATCAGAACCTTCCACCCAGTGGCCTCCTAGATCATAAGGAACTCCAAAAATAGAAGTATTAGTATGACATCTTCCACCAGTACGGCTCATCGCCTCAATACAAACAACAGATTTTCCTTTTTTCATTAGTTCAGCAGATGCTGCTAAACCAGCAGTACCCGCGCCAATTACAACAACATCAGGATTAGACTGTGAAAAAGAAATTCTTGGTAAGGCTGCTAGTGCAAATCCTGATAGAGAAGTTTTTAAAAATTGTCTTCTTCCTATTCTTTTCATTTTTGAAGCTTTCTAAATTCGCTTAAAACCAAATTATTTCTTTTGACAGAAATTAATTTTTCTCCTTTGAATCTTTCAAAATTATGACATGTTTGTTTTACACCATCAGATCTTATTATTTGTTCAAGTTCGTCGTCATAAATTGATTTGGTAGTTGATTTTAATTTAGATAAATCTAAATGATCAAGATGAAGTATTGCTCTATTATTACCCAATATATGGGTTGCATCGCCTGTTTTGTATTCGTCGTAGGTTTTTTTAATATTCAAATATTTGTTTAAATAATATACCAACGTCATATCTCCTCCTCCACATTCAGATATTCTAAATTTATTTATTTCTGATTTAGAATAACTATTTTTAATTTTTTCAATTAATTCTTTATACGACGCGCCCCAATAATCATGCTCAAACTTACCATAACTATCTTTAAGTTTTAAGTATGAAAAATTTACATAAGTATACTGATAAGGAGTTAATGAAATAAATCGATACATAGCATTTGAAAAAAGAAATAATATTAAAATTATACAAAGCTTTGAATTAAATGAATTTCTAAAATTTTTCAAAAAGTGATATAATGAAAAAGAAGCTAACAAACTAAAAAATGGTATTACAAATAAAAATAGCCTTAAATTATCATAAATATTTGCTTTCAATAAAATAGCTAAAAGAATAGGAAAAAAAGCTATTACATTAATAATAAGAAATTTATTATTAAAATTATTTATATGATTTTTAATAAATAATGTTTTTGTAATAATCAGTGAAAAAGTAAAAAAAATTAATGCTGTCCAATAAAAAGGTATTCTAAATTTCAATATATCTACAAAATATGTTCGTGGTGTATTAAACACTTCATAGAATGAACCATTAATCAAACCTATCTTAGGTCCTTGATTCCAACTAACTGTTTTCTCTATAATTATAGATATAAATTCAACAAAATTTCCGCGTTCTATATGTGCGATCATATGTGGCCAGCAAATCAATACTAATAAAATAACTACCAAAAGCACGAAGATAGAATGAAAAGTGAGGCGTCTAATTAAAATTAAATACTGACCTTTATATTTTTTAAATAAATAGATTAAACCACATAAAATTACAGGAAAAGCTATAACTATAAAAGTAAGACGAACACCAGAGCCAAAACCAAGAAATAATGAAGCTAAAAATAAATTTAAATAAATATTTTTTTCATCTTTAATATATTTGTAAAAGAAATAACAAAACCAAATTAGCGAAAAAAAAATAATTATATCTTTTGTATTCATTCCCATATGACCGAAAAAAAATGGATTTAGCAAAGTTAACAATGAAGCTAAAATAGCTATACTTTTATTAAAAAAAACTTTTACGATTAAATAAAAACCAAATATGCTTAAACTTGAAAATAAAAAATTAATCGTATGTGTTATTTCAGTAAAATAATTTCTATAAAAACTTTGATCAAATAAAGCTACTATATAACCAACTGCATATGAAATTGTGTCATATAGCCCAGGATAATACATATTATTACGAAAATTATATTTTTGAAAATCTCCTAAAGTCTTAAGATATTCAAACCTTACTAATCCATTAATATGATGAAAATATTCGTCCCAAGATAAGCCTATAATTAATGAATTGAATAAAGAAAAAATTAATAAACAAATAATAAAAATTAACCCAATTAAATGGATATATTTTTCCGTTTTTTCTGCAGGATGATTGATATAATCCATTAAAATCTATATTTAATTCTTAAATCAATATTGCAATCTTCATAACCTTTATTAATGGTGTCAATATAGCTTTTAGGTGGATCTTTAATAAAATATTTATCCATTATATAGAACATAATCTTTTTTCCTCCTAAATTGAAATTTTTCTTTTGATAAATATCTGGAAATTGTTCATAAGAATCTAATATTTTTTCATGTTCTTTTGTAATTTCCCAAATAGCACCTGATACTTTGGATCCTTTTTTTTTAATTATATTTGCATAACCAAATTTATTTAACTCATTTGGATGGCAAAATATTAATTTATAATCTTTAAGAAAATGATTTTTTAAATATTTCGATCCATAACATCTAATGTTTTTCATTTGATAGTGATTAAGATTACTGCCGTAAGCAAAATAAAGCATATTAATTTTTACTAATTACAACAATTTTTTTTTTATTAACAAAATCTAATATTTGAGAAGTGCAATCATCAATTTTATATTTGTCTGTAGATCTCATAACAATTGAAACTCCTAATTTACCAGCTTTAAAAAAAGGATAGCTTCCTATTTCTACTTCTTTATTATTTTTTTGAACATTTTTTAAAGGTTCTGCAATTTCACTTTCCATTGTGCTTAAGTTTATTGTAAAGCTTATTATAGGTTCGCCTCCAGATATTTTATTATTTAAACCACCTAACATTGATTTTAAAATTGTTGGAACGCCTGGTAAACAAAAAACATTTTCAACGATAAATCCAGGAGCACCGCTTACTGGATTTAATATTAATTTTGCATTAGATGGCATCCAAGCCATTGTTTGTCTGCCTTTATTAAATTCTCCGGGTTTATAATAATTTTCTAAAATCTTAAATGCTTCTTTATGAATCTCATACTCTAATCCAAAAGCTTTTGAAATGGATTTAGCCGTTATATCATCGTGAGTTGGTCCAATTCCACCTGTAGTAAACACATAAGTATATTTTTTTCTTATCTTGTTTATTGTTGTTACTATTGATTCTTCAATATCAGGTATTACTCTAACCTCTTCAACTTTAATGCCTAAAGAATTCAACCATAGAGCAATTGAACTAGTATTGGTATCCTGTGTTCTTCCAGATAAAATTTCATTTCCAATAATGATTATTGATGCATTAACTTGTATTTTTTTTTTCATTAAAAAATATATTATTTAAATATGAAATTTACCAAGACTTTATCAAAAGGCAAATTCATAAAAAGATATAAAAGGTTTTTTGCTGATATTAAATTAAATAAAAAGATTATAACTGCGCATTGTCCAAATACTGGTTCTATGATGGGTTTATTGGATAAAGATAGAGATGTTTGGGTTTCAAGAAATAACAATCCTAAAAGAAAATTAAAATTTACACTAGAAATTATAAAGGCTAAAAGTAATTTAGTTGGTGTTAATACTCATTTTGCAAATAAAATCGTTTATGATGGATTGTCAAATAATTTATTTGATGAATTCAGAAAATGCGACTCCATAAAACCAGAGTTTTACTTTAACAAAGAAACAAGGTTTGATTTCCTTATTGAAAAAAAATATCAAAAAACTCTTATTGAAGTTAAAAATGTAACATTATTTAGAGAAAGTAAAATTGCTGAATTTCCTGATGCTATTACTTATAGAGGCTCAAAACATTTAAAAACCCTTATTGATGCCATAAAAAAAGGTTATAAGTCTTACATAATATTTTTAGTTCAAATACAAGGAATGGAATATTTTAAAATAGCAAAAGATATAGATAAAGAATATTATCAAAATTATTTAATTGCAAAAAAATTTGGTGTTAATTTTTTAGCATATAGATGCAAAATTAGTCCTAAAGAAATTAAAATAGAAAAAAAATTAAAAATAATAGATGAATAATTATTCAGAAAAATTTGAAAAAATGAGAGTAGCAGGCAATCTTGCTGCTAGAACTCTTGATATGTTAACCGAACATATTAAAATTGGAATCTCTACAAACTATATAGATAAATTGGGATATGAATTCATAAGAGACAATAATGGTCACTCTGCTCCACTTTTTTATCGTGGTTTTCAAAAATCTTTATGCACATCTTTAAATCATGAAGTTTGTCATGGTATTCCATCGGATAGAATTCTAGATGAAGGTGACATTGTAAATGTTGATGTAACAGCAATTGTAAATGATCATTATGGCGATACTAGCAGAATGTTTTGTATAGGAAAATCTTCTGTAAAAGCAAAAAATTTGATTGATGCCACATACGAATCTATGATGAAAGCAATTAATATACTAAAGCCAGGTTTAAAACTTGGAGACATTGGCAATGAAATACAAACTTATGTTGAGAATAAAGGATTTTCTGTTGTAAAAGATTTTTGTGGACATGGTATAAGTACAATTTTTCATGAGCCTCCTAATATATTGCATTATGGAAATAAAAATACTGGAATTGAACTAAATCCTGGAATGACTTTTACAATTGAACCTATGATCAATGTCGGAAAATATGATACAAAAGTTTTAAGTGATGGATGGACAGCGGTAACAAAAGATAAATCTTTATCAGCACAATTCGAACATACGGTAGGAATTACAGAAAATGGTTATGAAATCTTTACAAAATCTGTTAAAGGTTACTCAAAGCCTCCATATTTATAATTAATGATAACAAGATATTCTAGAAAAGAACTTACTAAAATTTGGTCAGAAGAAAATAAATATAGAATATGGCTTGATGTTGAGATAGCTGCAGCTCAAGCAATGGAAAAATATAAAATCATTCCTAAGGGTGTTGCTTCAGTTGTCAAAAAAAAAGGGAAAATTAATGTTAAAAGAATTCATTCTATAGAGTCTAAAGTTAAACATGACGTCATTGCGTTTTTAACTTCAATAACAGAAAAAGCAGGAATAAAAGCTAGATACCTTCATCAAGGAATGACTTCATCGGATGTATTGGATACAAGTTTTAATATACAGTTAATTCAATCAGGAAAAATACTAATAAAAGATATTGATCAAATATTAAAAATTTTAAAAAAACAATCTAAAAAATATAAATTAACTCCTTGCATAGGAAGAAGTCATGGCATTCATGCTGAGCCTTTAACTTTTGGATTAAAATTAGCTTCTTTTTACGAAGAATTTAAAAGAAATAAAAAAAGACTATTAAATGCAATAGATGAAGTTTCAACTTGCGCAATTTCAGGAGCAGTTGGCACTTTTGCAAATATTAATCCTAATGTCGAAAAAGAAGTTGCAAAAAAGCTTGGTCTTAGAATCGAACCAATTTCTACACAAATAATACCAAGAGATAGACATGCATTTTATTTTTCTGTTTTAGGTATTATAGCTGGGTCAATTGAAAGAGTTGCAACTGAAATAAGGCATCTTCAAAGGACTGAAGTTTATGAATTGCAAGAATTTTTCTCAAAAAAACAAAAAGGATCGTCTGCAATGCCGCATAAAAAAAATCCCATATTAAGTGAGAATCTTACAGGTTTAGCAAGAATGGTTAGAAGTTATGTAATTCCTGCGCTAGAAAATATAGCTTTATGGCACGAAAGAGACATTTCTCATTCAAGTGTAGAAAGAAATATCGGGCCTGACGCAAACATTACATTAGATTTTGCGCTTGTAAGACTGTCTAATATTTTAAAAAATATGATTATTTATCCAAAAAAAATGGCAAATAATTTAAATATAACAAAGGGTATCATTTTTTCTCAAGAATTAATGTTAGAACTAACAAAATCTAATTTAAGCAGAGAAAAGTCATATAAAATAGTTCAATCTCATGCAAAAAAATGCATTTCACAAAATTTAAATCTATTTGAAGTTGTAAAAAAAGATAAGGTTATAACAGATAGAATTCCTTTGAATAAATTAAAAAAAATATTTAATTATTCATCTCACTTTAAAAATGTTAATTTCATTTTTAATAGAGTTTTTAAATAATGAAAAAAGGCAAAAAATTATACGAAGGAAAAGCCAAAATTCTTTATACTGCACCAGATAAAGGAACAGCTATACAACATTTTAAAGATGATGCTACCGCATTCAACAATCAAAAAAAAGCGACTATTGAAGGAAAAGGAATATTAAATAACAGAATTTCTGAACATATTCTATCAAGTTTAAATAATATAGGCATTGAAACACATTTAATTAAAAGAATTAACATGAGAGAACAGTTAATTAAATTGGTTGAAATTATTCCTATTGAGTTCATTATAAGAAATATAGCGACCGGATCTTTGACAAAAAGACTTGGTATCGAGGAAGGAACTGTACTTCAAAAACCATTATTAGAATTTTGTTATAAAAGTGACTCCTTGGGAGATCCATTAATTGCAAGGGAACATATTTATGCTTTTAACTATTGCGATGTGACAGCATTAAATTTTATTACAAAACAATGTTTTAGAATAAATGATTTTTTACAGGGAATGTTTAAGGGAATAGGAATTAAATTAGTTGATTTTAAATTAGAGTTTGGAAAAACTAAAAATACATCAACAAATGAAAAAATTTTATTAGCTGATGAAATAAGTCCTGATACTTGTAGACTATGGGATGCGACATCAGAAAAAAAATTAGATAAAGATTTATTTAGAAAAGATTTGGGCAATTTAATTCAAGGTTATCAAGAAGTTGCAAGAAGATTAAATATTCTTCACGAACAATCTAATGTAAGGCCAATTAAATTTTCTAAACCTACAGAAGTTAGAATCAAAAAAAAATAAATGAAAGTTAAAGTTATAGTAACACTTAAAAAAAGTGTTTTAGATCCACAAGGTACAGTTATTAAACAAGCTTTAAATGGAATGGGATATAACAATGTAAAAGATGTAAGACAAGGTAAATTTTTTGAAATAAACATAGACGAAAAAGATCAAAAGAGCGCTGAAGAAAAAACTGAAGAAATGTGTAAAAAACTTTTAACAAATCTAGTTATTGAGGATTACAAAATTATTGAAACACAATAATAAATAATGAACTCATCAGTAATAACTTTTCCAGGATCAAATTGCGATAGAGATATGGATGTTGCTTTAAAAAAATTTGGATTTAAAAATAATATGGTTTGGCATAATGATGTTGAATTGCCCAAAAGTGATCTAGTAGTCCTACCTGGCGGATTTTCTTATGGTGATTATTTAAGATGTGGATCAATGGCGTCAAAATCTAAAATAATGCAATCAGTGATTAATTTTGCAAATTCTGGTGGATTACTAATGGGCATATGTAATGGTTTCCAGATACTTACAGAAACTGAATTATTGCCTGGAGTACTTTTAAGAAATAAAAAAGCTGAATTTATTTGTAAAAATGTTTTTGTAAAAATTAATAATAATGAAAATAACTATTTTAAAAATATTAAAAAAAAAACCTTAGAACTTCATATAGCGCATAATGAAGGTAATTATTTCTGTTCTAACGAACAAATGAATGAAATTGAAACTAATAACCAGATTGCTTTGTTCTATTGTGATGAAAACGGAGAAACTAACGAAAGTTCAAATCCAAATGGTGCAAGCAAAAACATTGCTGGAATATTTAATAAAAAAAAAAATATTTTAGGTATGATGCCACACCCAGAAAGAATGATAGATAAATCTTTGTCTGGTGATGATGGTTCTATTTTTTTTAATAACTTACTTAACAATTTTAAATAAAAATGATTAACGAAAATGTTGCAATTGAACATGGTTTAAAAAAAGAAGAGTATAAAAAAATTTGTGATCTTCTTAAACGTGTGCCAAATATAACTGAGCTAGGAATATTTTCTGCTATGTGGAATGAACATTGTTCTTATAAATCATCAAAACTTCACTTAAAAAATTTACCCACTAAAGGAAAAAAAGTCATTCAAGGTCCGGGTGAAAATGCAGGTGTTATAGACATAGGAGATGATGACGCAATTATTTTTAAAATTGAAAGCCATAATCATCCTTCTTTTATTGAACCATATCAAGGTGCAGCAACAGGTGTGGGTGGAATATTGAGAGATGTATTTACAATGGGAGCAAGACCTATAGCAAATCTTAATTCAATTCATTTTGGTTCACCACAACATAAAAAAACTAAAAATTTATTAAGAGGTGTAGTTCAAGGTATAGGTGGATATGGAAATTGTATGGGAATTCCAACAATAGCTGGACAAACAAGTTTTGATGAATCTTACAATGGAAATATTTTGGTTAATGCTATGACTTTAGGGCTGGTAAAAAAAAATAAAATATTTTATTCAAAAGCTGCAGGATTGAATAAACCGGTAATATACGTTGGTTCTAAAACCGGCAGAGATGGAATTCATGGAGCTAGTATGGCTTCTGCTATATTTGACGACAAGATAGAAGAAAAAAAACCAACGGTTCAAGTTGGTGATCCTTTTACTGAAAAATTATTGCTTGAAGCATGTTTAGAATTAATGGCTGGTGATTCTATTATTGCAATACAAGATATGGGAGCTGCCGGTCTAACTTCCTCAAGTATCGAAATGGCTTCAAAGGGAAAATTAGGAATTGAAATTAATTTAAATAAAGTTCCATGTAGAGAATTAAATATGTCACCTTACGAAATAATGTTATCAGAAAGTCAAGAAAGAATGCTGATAGTTTTAGAAAATGGAAAAGAAAATCTAGCAAAGAAAATTTTTGATAAATGGAATTTAGATTTTGCAGTGATTGGCAAAACAACCAATAGTAAAAATATTGAACTTTATTTTAATGAGAAGAAAGTTGCTGATATACCTATTGATATATTGGTTGAAAATTCTCCAATGTACAATCGAAAATGGAAAAAAATAAAACTTCCAAAAAAAAATAAAATAAATAAAGAAAGATTTAAAAATTTAAAAATAACTAATATTTTAAATAAAATATTATCTAATCCAAATATATGCAGTAAAGAATGGATTTGGCAACAATATGATCATACGGTAATGGCTGATACAATATTAAAACCAGGTGGTGATGCTGGAGTTGTTAGAGTTCATGGAACAAATAAAGCAGTTGCTTCATCAGTAGATTCTTCAGCTAATTATTGTTACGCCCATCCATTAACTGGAGGAAAACAAATCGTTTGCGAAAATTGGAGAAATTTAATTTCAGTAGGTGCCGAACCTATAGCAATCACCAATTGTTTAAATTTTGGTAACCCTGAAAATGAAGACAGTATGGGAGAATTTGTCGAATGTGTTCAAGGTATTGGACAAGCTTGTAAATATTTAAATTTTCCAGTGGTTTCTGGAAATGTATCTTTTTATAACCAAACGAAAGATAAGGGAATAAAACCTACTCCCTCCATTGGTGGTGTTGGATTGATTAAAGATTATAAAAAAATAATAACTATGGATCTAAAGAATATCGATAATATTGTTTTGGTAATTGGAAAAACTGAAGGACACTTGGATCAAAGTATTTTCTCAAGAGACATTTTAAATCAAAAAAATGGACCACCACCAGAAGTTAATTTATTTAATGAAAAAAATAATGGGGAAACTGTTCTAAATTTAATTAAAAAAAGTTATATCAAATCAGCTCATGATGTTTCTTTAGGTGGAATTATAACAGCGA
>CACIVL010000016.1 GCA_902590125.1 uncultured Pelagibacteraceae bacterium
TCTCCTTTAATGAACTTCTTTATTCTTTTTATTCTTTCTCCAGTGTAAGAATTTCTGCCAGTATTAATTAGACTGATATTTATTTTTTTAAAATATTTTTTTTTTCTCTCTCTGTAAAAAAATTTTTTTATAAGATCACCTTTATATCCTAGGCATACAACAAAATCATTATAACCAAAATATTGATAGTATTGCATTAAATGAACAATTATAGGTTTTTTTCCAATTTTTACTAAAGCTTTTGGAATTACTGAAGTTTCTTCAGACAATCTTGTGCCAAGACCTCCAGCCAATATAACTACTTGCATATTTTTACAATTTTATTTTTTAAGTGTTTTGAACAATTACCAAAATATACTGATAAGTAAATCAGATTGCTATTTATTTTTTATTATTCACCTATATTTATTAAAGTTCCTTTTTTTCGTGCTTGTCCAAAAGAATAGTAAAATAATGATATTGATAATACCAAATAAATTCCATTTAAATAAAACGCAATCATTATATTTTTGTAGTTTACAGTCTGATCAATCAGAATGCTTCTAGCTTCTTCAAAAATATATACGAGAGGAAGTGAATAAGCTATCTTTTGAAAAAATTCAGGTAAAATTTCTACTGGGTAATAAATACAACCAAAAGGAGCTAATAGAAACATTGTCGACCAAGCTATATTTTCAAATGAGGGACCGAATCTTAATAATCCCGCTGAAACAAATATTCCAAGCGTAATTCCAAATATGTATAAACTTAAAAAAAGAAAAAATAAATTTATTCCAAGATCCACTAATGATATTCCAAAAAGAGGAGAGGTGAGCAAAATTGCTGGAATAAGTCCAATTAAAGCTCTGATCAAAGCTGTAAAAACTAAAGATATAATTATTTCAGCGATTTTAATTGGTGCAATAAATAAATTTGTAAAGTTTCTACTCCAAATTTCCTCTAAAAATAACATATTAAAGCCGATACTTGTTCTAAAAAGAAAATCATAAAGAATTGCACAAGTTAGAATTACACCAACTGCATTATTATAATATGTGCTATGGTGTGCAAAAAAATTTGATATAAATCCCCACAAAGTTATTTGGATTGATGGCCAGTAAATTAAATCTAAAACTCTTGGAAAAGATCTAGTAATTAAATAAAAGTGCCTTAAAAAAAGACCATAAATTCTAATAAAGTTCATCTTTGTTCCTTGAAAGTTTTAAAAAAACTTCTTCTAGGTTTTTTCTTCCGTGTTTCTTTATCAATTCTTCCGGATATCCTTTGTCAATAATAATGCCATCTTTCATCATTAGTACTGTTTTACACAATCTTGTTACTTCATTCATATTGTGTGATGCCAATAAAATTGATATTTTTTTTTCTTTTTTATAGTTTTCCAAAAAACTTCTAATAAAGTCTGCAATTTCTGGATCAAGTGACGCTGTGGGTTCATCTAAAAATAAAATACTAGGATTGTTTATCAAAGCCTTGGCTAAACTGGCCCTATTTTTTTGTCCCGAAGAAAGTTCTCCGGTCACTCTACTCAATAAATCTTTTAGCCTTAGTTTTTCTACGAGGTATTCAATTCTATTTTTTGTATCAGAGACATTATATAATTTACAGTATACAATTAAATTTTGTTTTACAGTAAGCTTTTTTGGCAATTCAATATAAGGTGAGATAAAATTTATTTTTTGCAGAGTTTCTATTCTATTTTCTTCAATTTTTTTTCCATTTATTAATATTTCTCCACTTGAAGGTTTTAGCAAACCAAGCATCATTCCTATGGTTGTTGTTTTTCCTGAACCATTAGGCCCAAGCAGTCCTAGAGTTTCATTTTCCTTGATGTTAAAAGAGATATTTTTTACAGCTTTTTTTGAGCCATATTTTTTTTCAAGATTTTTTACTTCTACTAAGTCCTTCATTAAAATTTAGATGCTCTAATTAATCTATCATTAATAGTTTCTCCAAGTCCTTTATTTGGAATACTTTCTACCGCAATACCTTTAAAATTATTTTTTTTTATCATTCTTAGTGTTTTATATAATTTTTTTGCTGCTTCTTTTAGATTTTTTCTTTTACTTAAATAATAAAAATTTTTAGCAGACGATTTTCTTTCTTGAATTAAAACAAATGCTTCATTTAGCTTTGGTTTTTTGACATTTAATCTAATTGGAATACCAGGTGAATAATGTATTTTTCCTTGACCAGGTGTAGCTGTCTTTTTTTTTTTATTAAATTTAAGTTTAGTTTTAAGAACTCTATTTATCCTGCTTATTTCTATTCCTCCCAGTCTAAGGATTTGAGGTTTTTTTATCAAGTTAACTATAGTAGATTCTAACCCTATTGTTGATTTACCACCATCAAGAATAAATTTAACTTTTTTTCCAAATTCATCTATAACATCTTCCTTAGAAACAGGACTAATTTTAGTAGAAATATTAGCACTTGGTGCAGCAAGTGGATAGTTTAGTTTTTTTAGAAGTTTTCTAACGAGTGCGTGTTTTGGAAATCTTATAGCCAGTGTTTTTTTATTATTATTTACATTTTTAGAAATTTTACTGCTTTTTTTTAGTTTGAGTATAAATGTAATTGGGCCAGGGCAAAATTTTTTATAAAGAATAAAAAAGTTTTTATTGAGAATACAATCATTTTTTAGTTGCTCTAAATTTAAGTAGTGAACAATTGAAGGATTATGTTTTGGTCTTTTTTTTAATTTGTATATTCTTTTAACCGCACTATCAGAATAAGCATTGGCAGCTAGCCCATAAACAGTTTCAGTCGGAATTGCTACACATTGTCCTTTATCAAGAAAGAACTTACTTTTTTTGATATTTGAATGATTAGTTTTCATGTATTAATACTTACTATTATATGAAAGATAAAAATTTACCAGACGATAATAATTCGCAAACTCTTGATGAATTAACGAGAGACATAAACCAAATTATTGATCAACTAGAAAAAGAAAAAAACCTTGAAAATTCAATAAATAGCTATCAAAAATTAATTAAGCTAAATAATATAATTATAAATAAATTTCAAAAAAAATCTAAAAAAATAAATGAAATTACTAAGCATAAAATTAAAAATATAGTTAGTAAAAAAAATGCAAAAAAAACTTAAAAAAATTGCGGTTGATACTAATTTTTTTTTAAAAAGTTTTATTAAGCATCAAAAAAAAACAGATTTAATTTCTCCAATGCAGTATGGATTATTGCCTGGTGGAAAAAAAATTAGATCAAAAATTTTAATAGATATAGGTTCGCTGTTTAATCTAAATTATAAAACGTTAATAAAAATAGGAGCTGCTATAGAGTGTATTCATGCTTATTCCTTAATTCATGATGATCTTCCTTGTATGGATAATGATAGACTTAGGAGAGGAAAGCTGTCAACACATATAAAATATAGTGAGTCAACAGCTATATTAGCTGGTAATTCACTTTTGACTATGGCTTTTGAAATTTTAAGCGATAAAAAAATAATGATATCTGACAAAATAAAAATTTGTTTAATTAAAAAATTATCTGAATGTTCGGGTCACTCAGGGATTGCTGGTGGACAATTTTTAGATTTAAGTTTTGAAAATAAAAAAACTTCTCAAAAAAAAATTATTGTTATGGCAACACAGAAAACTGGAAAATTGTTTTCTTTTTGTTGTGCAGCACCTGCTATTATAAAGAACAAAGATAAAAATATTGTAAAATTTTTTGAAAAAATTGGTGCAGAAATTGGTCTCCTTTTTCAAATTGCAGATGATTTAATTGATTATAGAGGCAAAACTATAAAAGCTGGAAAAAAAACAAAAAAAGATCACAAACAAGGGAAAGCGACCCTTATTAGTTTGCTAGGATATCAAAATACCATTATATATGCTGAAAAAATGAAATCTAAAATTATAAATAATATAGAGAGATATGGATTAAAATCTAAAAATATTAATGAAACATTAAACTATATTTTAAAAAGAAATAAATGAGTAAAGATTATAAATATTTAAAAAAGATAAATTTTCCTTCTGATATTAAAAAGTTATCAACATCTGAGCTTCAAAAACTATCTGATGAAGTTAGAGAAGAGTTAATTAATGTTGTATCTGAAACAGGAGGACATCTAGGAGCAGGCCTTGGTGTTGTTGAACTTACAGTTGCATTGCATTATATTTTTGATACTCCAAATGATAAGCTAATTTGGGATGTGGGACATCAATCTTATCCTCATAAAATTTTAACAGGAAGAAAAGATAAAATTAGAACTTTAAGACAAGGCAAAGGTTTATCTGGTTTTACCAAAAGATCTGAAAGTGAGTATGACCCATTCGGTGCAGCTCATAGCTCTACATCAATTTCTTCTGCTCTTGGAATAGCTATTGCCAATAAACTATCCAATAAATCAGACAACGTAATTGCTGTTATAGGAGATGGTGCGATTAGCGCTGGAATGGCATATGAAGCAATGAATAATGCTGGAATCTCAAATACAAAAATGATTGTTATTTTAAATGACAACGATATGTCGATTGCAAAACCAGTAGGAGCTATGAGATCATACTTGGCAAAATTATTATCTGGAAAAATTTATTTTAGTTTAAGAGAAATTTCAAAATTAATTATTTCTTTTTTTTCAAAAAAATTTAGTGATAAAGCAGGTAAGGCTGAAGATTTTTTAAGATCTGCAGTTACAGGAGGAACTCTTTTTAACGCTTTAGGCTTTTATTATATCGGACCAATTGATGGTCATAATTTAGATGTTTTGATACCAATTTTAAAAAATGCAAAGAATTCGAAACATGAAGGTCCAATTATGATTCATATAAAAACTCAAAAAGGAAAAGGTTATTCATATGCTGAAAAAGCAAATGATCATTACCACGGGGTTTCAAAATTTAATGTTCGTACTGGAATACAAGAAAAATCTAAAACTAATACTCCAACTTATACAAAAGTATTTGCCAATACACTTATTAAACATGCAGAAAGAGATAGTAAAATCATTGGTATTACAGCTGCAATGCCTTCTGGCACTGGATTAGATATCTTTGGAGAAAAGTTTCCACAAAGAATGTTTGATGTTGGAATAGCTGAACAACATGCTGTTACTTTTGCTGCAGGCTTAGCCACAGAGGGTTTAAAACCATATGCCGCAATTTATTCAACATTTTTGCAGAGAGCATACGACCAAGTTGTTCATGATGTAGCAATTCAAAAACTTCCAGTTAGATTTGCGATAGACAGAGCAGGATTAGTTGGAGCAGATGGACCTACTCATGCAGGATCATTTGATATTACTTATTTATCTACACTACCAAACTTTGTTGTTATGGCAGCAAGCAATGAAGCAGAACTTGTTAGAATGATTAATACTTCTGTAGATATAAATGATAGACCATCCGCTTTTAGATATCCCAGAGGAACTGGAATTGGCATGGAATTACCGTCTATTGAGGAAAAATTAGAAATTGGTAAAGGAAAAATAATTTTAGAAGGTAAAAAATTAGCAGTATTAAGCTTTGGTGCACGACTAAATGAATGTTTAAATGCAGCAGAAAATTTAAAAAAAAAAGGTGTTAATATTACTGTTGTTGACGCAAGATTTGTTAAACCTTTGGATGAAAATTTAATATGGCAGCTTGCTAGAAATCATGATTCAATTATCACAATTGAAGAAGGTTCAATTGGAGGATTTGGCTCACATGTAACTCAATTTTTATCAGAAAAAAATTTACTGGATAATAATTTGAAATTTAGATCAATGATATTTCCTGATAAATTTATTGATCAAGATAAACCAGATTTAATGTACAAAATAGCTGGATTAGATTCAAAATCAATTGAAGAAAAAATTTTAGATACTCTTAATTCAAATATTATATTACAAAAACAGAAATAAATTATTAACCACACTGTGCTTTATTCATTAGATAATGGTCTAATAGAACACAGTTTAACATTGCTTCTCCTACAGGGACAGCTCGTATTCCAACGCAAGGATCATGTCTCCCCTTAACTGATATCGATGTATTTTTACCAAATTTGTCAATTGTTTTTCTTTTTTTTAATATTGAAGAAGTAGGTTTAACTGCAAAAGAAACTATGATTTCTTGACCAGTTGAAATTCCTCCAAGAATCCCGCCAGCATTATTTGAATTAAATTTTATTTTTTTTCCTTTTTGAAAAATTTCATCAGAATTTTCTTCACCAGTTAATTGAGCAGAATTTATTCCAGCACCAATACTTACGCCTTTAACAGCGTTAATACTCATCATAGCTGATGCAATATCCATATCTAACTTAGCATAAATGGGAGCACCTAAACCAACAGGTATTCCTCTAGCTCTAATTTCAATTATTGCACCACATGATGAACCTGATTTTCTTATACTTAATAAATATTTTTCCCATAGTTTTATAATTGATTTATCTGGGCAAAAGAATGGGTTTTTTCTAATTATTTTGTCATTCCATTTTTTTGTATCACAACCAAGAATCCCTAACTGCGTAACAGCACCAACAACTTCAAATTTTTTTCCAAGTTTATTTTCTAAAACTTTTTTGGCTATAGCTCCTGCAGCGACTCTACTAGCTGTTTCTCTAGCTGACTGTCTGCCTCCACCTCGATAATCTCTAATTCCATATTTTTTAAGATAAGTAAAATCTGCATGACCAGGTCTGAACTTATTTTTAATTGTCTCATAATCTCTTGACCTCATGTCTTTATTGTAAATTATTAATGAAATAGGAGTTCCAGTTGTTTTTCCTTCAAATATTCCTGATAAGATTTGAATTTTATCGTCCTCTTTTCGTTGGCTAGTGAATTTTGATTGCCCTGGTCTTCTTTTATTTAATTCTGATTGAATATCTTGTTCTTTTATATTGATATTTGGAGGACATCCATCAACTACGCATCCTATTGCAGGGCCATGCGATTCTCCCCAAGTTGTGAAACGAAATATCTTTCCAAAAGTGTTAAATGACATTAATTATATTATATAGATTATTTTGTTAAAATTATGAATCAAAAAAACTCTTTAGGCCTTAATAGTTGTTTTTTAGATCTAAATGATCCAATTCAATTGTTTAAAGCATGGATGGATGAGGCAAAAAGAACTGAACCAAATGATGCTAATGCTCTTTCTTTGGCAACAGCAGATAAAAATGGAACACCTTCAGTTAGAATCGTTTTGCTGAAAAATTTTGACAAAAATGGTTTTACTTTTTATACAAATTTAGATAGTCCAAAAAGTTTAGATATTGAATCCAATCCAAAAGGTGAAATGTGCTTTTACTGGAAAAGCTTAGAGCGTCAAGTTAGAGTCTATGGGTCAATAAATAAAGTGTCAGATGAGATGGCTGATAAATACTTTAGCTCTAGAGATTACGGTAGTAAGATAGGAGCATGGGCATCTGAACAGTCAAAAATTTTACAAAATAAAACTGAACTTTTAGAAAGAGTTGAAGGATTTAAAAAAACATACTCTGAAACTGAAAATGTTCCAAGGCCAGAAAATTGGTCTGGATGGACTTTAGAACCAACTATGATTGAATTTTGGTTAAAAGGTCTGAATAGAATTCATGAAAGACTTAGATATAATAAAAAATTAAATAAATGGGAAAAAAATTTACTTAATCCTTAAAATGATCTTTCTAAACTAAAAGTAGTTAAATTTTTTAAAATCTCTTTTTCTTTTGATTCTGGAAATATACTTAGTGAATTTGAAGCAAGATTAATAAAATGTTCAGCTTTTTTATAACATTGGTCAATTATATTGTATTTTAAAATCAATCCTAAAGTAAATTTAAATTCATTTTCCGTTTTTGTGTTTTTTTTAAATATATTTTTTAAATTTTGTTTTTCTGTATTATTAGTTTTTTGAAATAACAAAATTATAGGTAAAGTAATTTTACCTTCATAAAAATCATTTCCTATTTTTTTTCCAAAAAGTTTTACTTCAGAATTATAATCCAAAGTATCATCTGCAATTTGAAAAGTAAGTCCTAAATTTTTTCCATAAAATTCTAAAGCGTCTTTTTTTTTGTTTTCTTTATTAGCCAAAATAGCTCCTAGTTTAGTGGATGCAGAAAAAAGAGCAGCAGTTTTTGTAGAAATTATTTTTAAATAAGTTTCTTCAAGCATATCAATTTCATTTTTATGCTGTAACTGAAGAATTTCACCTTGGGCAATTTCTGAGGAAGTTGAAGATAACAGTTTTAATACTTCTAAATTTTCATCTTCAACCATCATTTCAAAACAGCGACTTAACAAATAGTCACCAACTAAAATTGAAGACTGATTACCCCAAATTGAATTTATTGTTTTTTTTCCTCTTCTAAAATTACTAAAATCTATTACATCATCATGCATTAAAGTTGCAGCATGTATTAATTCAACACAGGCTGCTAAGTTTATATCTCGACCACCTTTCAAATAACCACATAATTTTGCAGAGCCAAGAGTTAAAAGAGCTCGCAATCTTTTTCCTCCAGTTTTAATATGGTAATTGGTCATTTTTTGTGCCAAGCTAACATCACTATTAAGTTTAGTTTTAATTTTTTCTTCAACCAAAACCAATTTTTCTTCTACAGAATTCTTAAGGTCGAAATAAGAATTGTTTATTTGTTTTTTAAGCTGAACTACTGTTCCCATAAATTTAAGTTAATATAATTAAGCGTAATTTATTACTTATCAATTGACGCACCTTATTCTTCAACTATAAGTAGACTTTATATTAAATCAAAAATTCTGTAAGGATTGTTAATGTTTTCATTTTTTAAAAAGAAAAAAACCATCTCTCATTTGAGACTTAGTGGAGTGATTGGGAATGTTGGTAAATTTAAGCAAGGAATGGATTTTTCTGGACAAGAAGAAATTATAAAAAAGGCTTTTTCTATAAAAAAAGCAAGTGCAATTGCTGTAACAATTAACTCTCCTGGTGGTTCTCCAGTTCAATCGCATTTAATTTACAAGTTTATTAAAAGGTTAGCAAAAAAAAATAAAAAAAAAGTATTAGTATTTGCTGAAGATGTTGCGGCATCAGGAGGATACTTAATCGCTTGTGCAGGTGACGAAATATATGCAAATTCTAGCTCGATTATTGGATCAATAGGAGTGATCTATTCTTCATTTGGTTTTAAAGAATTAATAAAAAAAATTGGAGTAGAAAGAAGAGTGCATACAGCAGGGAAAAATAAAAGTACATTAGACCCATTTCTTGAAGAAAAAAGTGAAGACATTGAGAGACTTAAAAGCATTCAATTAGATCTACATAAAGATTTTATAAAAGTAGTAGAAGATAGCAGAGGATCAAAGCTTAATAAAAATGCTGGTATAGAATTATTTTCAGGTGAATTTTGGTCTGGAACAAAAGCAAAAGAACTAGGATTAATCGATGGAATTGGAAATGCTGATCAAATTTTAAGAGAAAAGTTTGGAGAAGATGTAGTGATTAAAAAATTTGAAAAAACTAAGGGCTGGCTTAGTAAAAAACTTTCGTCTTCTGATCAAATCGACCAACTTGCAAATGTTCTAGAGGAAAGATCTATCTGGCAAAGATATGGTTTCTAAAAAGAAAATTAAAAAACCTAAATTTCAAACATTTCAAGATACAATCTTGAATCTTCAAAAATATTGGAGCAAACAAGGATGTGTTATTTTACAACCTTACGATATTGAGATTGGTGCTGGAACATTTCATCCTGCCACTACATTGAGATCACTAGGACCAAATCCATGGAAGACAGCATATGTACAGCCATCAAGAAGACCAACAGATGGAAGATATGGAGACAATCCAAATAGACTCCAGCATTATTATCAATTTCAAGTTTTAATTAAACCTTCACCAAAAGATATAAAAAAATTATATTTAAATAGTTTAAAAGTTATAGGAATAAATCATAAAGAACACGACATAAGATTTGTTGAAGATGATTGGGAGAGTCCTACTCTTGGAGCAGCTGGTCTTGGCTGGGAGGTTTGGTGTGACGGAATGGAAATAACTCAATTTACATATTTTCAACAAATGGCAGGAATAGAATGTAAACCAGTTTCTGTAGAACTTACATATGGCCTTGAAAGAATTTGCATGTTTACTCAGCAAAAAAAAAATGTATTTGATTTATCTTGGAACAATGAAGGTGTAAAATATAGAAATGTATTTCATCAAGCTGAAAAAGAATTTTCAGCATATAATTTTGAACATGCCAATACTGATAATTTATTTAAAATTTTTGATATGCTGGAACAAGAGAGCAAGTCTTTGTTAGAAAAAAATTTATCATTACCAGCATACGATCAATGTTTAAAAGCAAGCCATGTATTTAATATACTTGACGCAAGAGGAGTAATAAGTGTAGCTCAAAGAGCAGAATACATTTCAAGAATAAGAGAAATTACAAAAGGCGCTGGTGAAATTTGGTTAAAAAGCCAAACAAAATAATGTCAGAGTTTTTTTTAGAACTTTTTAGTGAAGAAATACCAGTAAATTTGCAAAAAAACGCCAGGATAGAACTCTTGCAAAATTTTAAAGATTTTTTTGAAAAAGAAAATATTATTTTTTCTGGAAAAAGTTTATCATTTTCAACACCAAATAGACTTTTAATTTTATTTAGTAAAATAAAAAAAGAAGTAGTTCAAAAAGAGGAAGAAATAAGAGGTCCTAATATTAATGTACCAGAAAAAGCGTTAGAAGGTTTTTTAAGATCTAACAATATAGTAAAAGAAGAAATTTTTACAAAAAATATAGATAGAGGAGAATTTTATTTTTATAAAAAACTAGAAAAAAAAATTAATACAATTGATTTATTAGAAGAAAATATTCCACAAATACTAAATAAAATATCATGGAAAAAATCAATGAAATGGGGAGATTTTGATCTTAATTGGGGAAGACCATTAAAATCAATATTGGCAATATTTGATAATAAAACTTTACAATTCAATTATCATCATCTCATAAGTTCTAATTCGACATATATTGATAAAGAATTTGAAGACAAAAAAAAGATTTTTAAAAATTATAATTCTTACAAAAACTATTTTAAAAAATCTGGAACTATTATTGATCAAAATTTAAGGAAACAATTCATTGAGAGAAAACTTCAACTAAATGCAAAGAAAAAAAATCTCGTTTTAGAAATTGATAATAAGCTATTAGACACCGTTTCAGATTTAGTTGAAAAACCTAATATTTTAGTTTGTAAATTTGATTCAAAATTTTTGAATATGCCAAAAGAAATATTGATTACTACAATGAAACACCACCAGAAATATTTCCATACTTTTGATAATAAAGGAAATATTACCAATCAATTTTTAGTAGTTTCAAATAACAGAGATGCAAAAAGTTTTATTAAATCTGGGAACGAAAGTGTAGTTGAAGCAAGATTAAGTGATGCTCAATTTTTTTGGGAAAAAAATAAATCACAAAATTTAGTTAAGCAAATTATAAAACTTAAAATGATGAATTATTTTAAAGGACTTGGTTCTTATTTTGACAAAGTTCAACGGATGAGAAAACTTGGAGGAGTTATTTCTGATGAATTATTGATAAGCAAAGAGAAAGTAGAAGTATCAAGTTCTATTTGCAAAGTTGATTTAATGTCCGATTTAGTTGCAGAGTTTCCTGAGCTTCAAGGAATTATGGGTGGACATTTTGCAGAAGCACAAGGTTTTGATAAAGATATCTCTTTAGCAGTTAGAGAGCATTATCAGCCAATTGGTCTTGATAGCTTTATACCTAAAAAGCCATTTAGTATCGCACTATCTCTATCAGATAAACTAGATACATTAGTTGGTTTTTTTGGAATTAATCATAAACCAACAAGCTCAAAAGATCCTTATGCATTAAGAAGAGCAGCTCTTGGATTAATTAGACTCATAATAGAGAATAATAAAAAATTTAATATAAAAGATTTAATAAACTACTCCATTAAACTTTATGAGGAACAGTCTTTTAAATTTACAAACAAACTAGTTCAAAAAGAATTAGCTGATTTTTTATTGGAAAGATTAAAATATTACATGAAAGAAAAGAATATTCGATCAGACATTATTGATGCCAGTTTAAATTCTTTTGGCATTAATCAAATAACAGATGCATATAAAAAATCTTTTGTATTAAATAAGTTTATAAATAAGGAAATTGGCAATAATATTATTACAAGTTATAAAAGAGCTTCTAATATTTTAGCACATGAAACAAATGATAAAGAATTAGAA
Source organism: uncultured Pelagibacteraceae bacterium (assembly GCA_902590125.1). Taxonomy (GTDB): domain Bacteria; phylum Pseudomonadota; class Alphaproteobacteria; order Pelagibacterales; family Pelagibacteraceae; genus Pelagibacter. Next base: position 12,202 of record CACIVL010000016.1, read on the forward strand.
ATTTCCAATTCAGTGGATCCTGCACTTTTTAAAAGTGAACACGAAAAAAATTTATATAAAAAAATACTTGAATTAAGAAAATATTTTACAAGCATAAATAGAGATGAAAATTACGATTTAACTTTAAAAAATTTAGCAGAATCAAAAAAAATTATTTTCGAATTTTTTGACAATGTAAAAGTAAACGATGATGACAAAACAATTCAAAAAAATCGATTAGAACTTTTAAATATGTTATGTAAAACTTTTGATAATTATGTAATTTTTTCTAATATAGAGAGCTTATAGTGAAGAAATTAATTTTTAATTTTAAATCAAAAGAAGCTAAAAAAATTAAAAATCCTAAAATTCTTTTAGGCGGCAAAGGCTCTAATTTATCAGAAATGCAAAAAATAGGACTTCCCGTTCCTCCTGGGTTTACAATTTCTACTAAAGTATGTGATTTGTTTTATAAAAATAAAAAAAAATTAAACTCAAAAATAATTTATGATATTAAAAAAGAACTTAGAGTTATTGAAAAAGAAACTGGTAAAAAATTTGGTGACTTAAAAAATCCACTTTTAATTTCAGTTAGATCTGGCGCAAGAGTATCTATGCCTGGAATGATGGACACAATTTTGAATCTTGGCCTTAATGATAAAACAGTTTTGGCTTTAGCTAATAAGACCTCCAACATGAGATTTGCCAAAGATAGCTATAGAAGGTTTATTCAAATGTATGGCAACGTAGTTATGGGCGTTAAAAGCTATCATTTTGAAGAACTAATTGAAAATTATAAACTTACTAAAGGAGTTTTATTAGACACTGAACTCGACGAAAATGATTGGGATGGACTAATAAATGATTTTAAAAGAGTTGTTAAAGAAAAAACAAATAAAGAATTTCCAGAAAATGTATTTGACCAATTATTTGACTCAATTAGTGCGGTATTTTTGTCTTGGGAAAGTAATAGAGCTAAAGTTTATAGAAAGATAAAG
>CACIVL010000017.1 GCA_902590125.1 uncultured Pelagibacteraceae bacterium
ACTTAAGTTTATTTTTATATTATCGAATTCAATGATTTTTTTTTGATTTTTACTTTTTGTTTTATTTAAGATATTTTTTATTCTTAAAATCAATTCTTTTGGCTCAAATGGTTTTGGCAAATAATCATCAGCACCAATTTCTAAACCTTTCACTCTTTCAGTTGTTTCACCCTTTGCAGTTAAAAGAATAATTGGTGTATTAATTTTGTCTTTATTTTCTAAGGTAAATTCTAAACCAGTTTTACCTGGCATCATTATATCTAGAACTATTAAATCAAATTTAATTATTGAAATTTTTTCTTTAGCATCTTCAGCATTATTTGCGGTTGTAATTAAAAAGTTATTTTCAGTTAAATATTGCTTTACTAAATTTCTTATTCCTTCATCATCATCTACAACAAGTATATGGCCATAAAATTTATTCATGAATAATTTTTTTTAATACATTGTTAAAGAATAAAACTTCTTCTGAAGTTGAATTAAGCAAAGCTTTGTAAATTTTTTTTTTTTGAACTGAAAAAATTTCATCAAAAAGTTTTTCACCTTTTTCACTTAAAAAAACATGTTTTAATCTTGTGTCTTTTTTATCTTTTTTAAAAGATATTGCATCCAGTTTTACTAGATCTTTTAAAACTCGATTTAAACTTTGTTTTGTAATTTTTAATTTTTTTAATAATTCTGAAATTGTAATGCCTTTATAAATAGAAAGTAAATGAATAACTTTGTGATGAGCTATTCCAATTGAATATTTATCTAATGTTTTTTTTGCATCAGAAAAAGATTCTCTATATCCTATAAACAACTTTTCAATGAATTCTTTCAATTGATCGTCTTTTAAATATAAAAGTTCACGCATATTGGTAAGTTATATTGACATATTATATATACAAAGATAATTTTTGAAGAAAATAAATCTAATGATACCCTACGATAAAAGAGAAGGTAAAATTTGGTACAACAATAAGCTTGTAGATTGGCAAGAAGTTAAGCTTCATGCTCTAAGCCATGGGTTGCATTATGCCAGTTTTGTATTTGAAGGGCTAAGAGTTTACGATGGAGAGATATTCAAATTAGAAGAACATACTGATCGACTTTATTATTCTGCAAAAAGAATGGACATTAAAATTCCTTATTCAAAGGATGAAATTAATGATGCTTCAAAAAAAATTGTTACAGTTCAAAATGTTCAAAATGGATATGTTAGACCTTTTGTTTGGCGAGGAAGTGAAATGATGGCTGTTGCAGCGCAAGAAACAAAAATACATGTAGCAATTGCAACTTGGGAGTGGGGAACATATTTTGATTCAAAATTAAAAACTGAAGGAATTAAATTAAATATTTCTAAGTGGAGAAGGCCAGCTCCCAATACGATTCCATGGGACACTAAAGCTTCAGGATTGTATATGATATGTACGCTTTCAAAACATGAAGCTGAAAGAGATGGATACACTGATTCATTAATGCTTGATCATGAAGGTAATATTGCTGAAGCAACTGGAGCAAATATATTTTTTAAAGATAAAAATGGAGAATTACATACACCAATACCAGATTCTTTTTTGGATGGAATAACTAGGAGAACTGTAATTGAAATAGCAAAATCCAAAAATATAAAAATTAATGAAAGAAAAATTTCACCAAATGAACTTTCCAGTTTTGTTGGATGCTTTTTAACTGGTACGGCAGCCGAAGTTACTCCTGTATCGAAGATTGCTAAAAATAATTACAAAGTCTGCAATCTTATTTTGGACTTATCTGTAAGTTACGACAAGTTGGTAAGAAAAAAAAAAGCTGCCTAATTTTTTTCATCTTCAGAAATAGCATGATCAATACCCTTTCTAAGGTACTCGTATCCGGTGTATAATGTTAAAAAAGCTGATAACCATAATAAGATTATACCAATTGTCTGTGCGTTATAATCTTGGAAATTTATAATTTTATTTCCTGTTTCACCTGTTAATAAAATTGCTATTGAGAACATTTGTAAAAATGTTTTCAATTTTGCTAAATTTGAAACAGGCATTATTATTTGCCCTTTAGCTAAAAATTCTCTTAATCCAGAAATCAATATTTCTCGAGTTAAAATTATAATTGCAGCTATAACCTCATAATTTTTTATTGTTCCATCCATGACTAACAAAATTAGCGCTGCAGCTACAATTATTTTATCTGCTATTGGATCTAATAATTCTCCAAGTTTAGATTCTTCTTTAAACATTCTAGCTAGCAATCCATCTAGAAAATCAGTAAACGAAGCTACAATAAATAACCCAAAAGCAATAACGTCGCCATAAAAACCTGGTAGATAAAAAGCAAAAACAAAAAAAGGCACAATTATTATTCTGCCTATAGTTAAAATATTTGGTATTTTTATTTTCATATTATTCGTGGAAAAAGTTATATATCTTTTTTGCTACTTTTTCTTCAACACCTTCGACTGATTTAATTTCATCAAAACTTGCAGATTCTACTGCTCTTGCTGACCCAAAATGATTTAATAAAGCTCTTTTTCTTATAGATCCAATGCCATTAATTTGATCTAAGAGAGACTTGCTTATACCTTTTTTTCTTTTAGCTCTATGTGCACTAATTGCAAATCTATGTGCTTCATCTCTTAATCTTTGCAAAAAGAAAAGTGTTGGATCGTTTTTTTCAAATTTAAAGCTTTTTTTATTATGAAAAAAAGTTTCATTACTTCTATTTCTAAATTTTCCTTTTGCAATAGCAATGATTGGCAAGTCATGTAATCCAAATTCATTTAAGACTTCTCTTGTTGTACTATATTGTCCCTTTCCACCATCAATTAATACAAGATCAGGGAGTGATAAATAATTATCTTTCTCAAGCAAAACTCTTCTAAATCTTCGACTTAGCACTTCTTTAAGCATTGCATAATCATCATTTTTAGCACTTTTTGTTTTGATATCAAATTTTCTATATCTTTTTTTTATAAACCCTTCTTCTCCAAAAGCAATCATCGCACCAACAGTATTTGTTCCTTGAATATGACTGTTATCATAAACTTCAATTAAACTAATATTATTTTTAATATTGAATTTTTGATTTATCCTTTCAAATAAATTTTTATTATTGTTTGCTTCATAAATTTTTCTATTTAAAGATTCTTTTGCATTTTTTTCTGCAAGAGAAACAACGTTTGCTTTGGATCCTTTTTTTGCAATTGTAATTGTAATATTTTTATTTTCCTTTGAACTTAATGTTTTTTCAATTAATTTTTTATCTTTGATATCTTGATTTAAAATAACCAATTTTGGAACATTTTTATTTTCATAAAACTGCATTATAAATGAAGACATTATTTCAGAAATATTTTGATCGGGATCATGTTTAGGAAAATAAGATTGATTTCCCCAATTTTGTTTAGATCTGTAAAAAAATACTTGAACACAAGTTTTACCAGATTCTTTGTATCCTGCGATTACATCAGCATCTACTAAGTTGGCTTCATTAATTTTTTGAGAGGATTGAATTACATTTAGTGATTTAATTTTATCTCTAAGTATTGAAGCTTTTTCAAAATCTAGCTTTTCACTTGCCTCTTCCATTTGTTTGGACAAATTTTTTTGAATTTCTCTTGATTTTCCAGAAACAAATTTTATCGCATCTTGAACAGAGTTTTTATATTCAGCTTCATCTACATATCCCACGCATGGTCCAGAACACCTTTTGATTTGGTATAAAATACATGGACGTTTTCTATTTCTAAATGTGCTTTCATCGCAAACTCTGATTTGAAATATTTTTTGAAGCATTTTGATTGTCCAATTTGCGGAACCAGCAGACGCAAATGGACCAAAATAAAAACCATCTTTAGTTTTTTTTCCTCTATGCTTAATTAGTTGAGGCCATTTATCTTTCTTACCAATGTATATAAATGGAAATGATTTATCGTCTTTAAGTAAAATATTGAATTTTGGTCTAAATTTTTTTATTAAATTTGCTTCTAAAAGCAAAGCTTCACTTTCATTAGAAGTTGTTGTGATTTCTATTTTATGAGTTTGTGCTAACATTCTTTCTGTTCTAATTATATGGTTTTTTTCTGCTACATAACTTTTAAGCCTACTAGGTAAGTTTTTTGCTTTTCCAACATAATGAATATCCCCTTTGTGGTTTATCATTCTGTAAACTCCTGGGCTTTTAGGTATTAAAGAGAGTTCCTTTTTGATTATTTTTTTTCCAAGTTCAGAGCTTTTCATGGATTCTTTTTTTAGAAATTTGTATTCCAACCGATGAACAGTCTTTCATAATTTCAAGTTTTTCTATTTTAAGGTTTATTTTATCAATTCTTTTATCTTTAAATAGTTCATCAAAAACATCCTCTGCCAATGTTTCAAGAAAGTTGTAATGTTTATTTTTTACTAATTTTTTTATTAGTTTTACTATTTTGTCGTAATTAACTATTGATTTTAAATCTTTATCATTAGTTGGTTTTTTATCTCTGTAGTCAATTTCTAATGTAAATTTTACTTTCTGTGGTTTATCTTTTTCAAAATCGAAATAGCCTAGTTTTAAATTTAAAGTTAGATCTTTTATGATAATTTTTTTCTCATAATTAAATAAAGTTTTTCCTATTCTGATAACTTTAAGATTATTTTTTTTCATTCTTTTGTTCCAATAATATCGGGTGTTTGCCAATTTAAATTTTGTCCGCTATCAACAGCCAGAACTTGCCCAGTAATTGATCTGTTTTTAATAAAAAAGTCAACTGCATTACAAATTTGTGATACATTAACTTGTCTTTTTAAAGGAGTGGCTAAATATTGTTTTCTAAAATGTTTTTCACTTTGTCGTTTATTTTTAAGAGTTGGCCCTGGGGCAATCCCATTTACTCTTATCTTTGGGGCAAGACTTATAGCGCTAGTTTTGGTCATAGTGTAAAGACCAGTCTTGCTTATTGTGTATGAGAAGAAGAATGGCGTTAATTTAAAAACTCTCTGGTCAATAATGTTAATAATATTGTTATTTTCACCTTTAATATTTTTTGCAAATTCCTTTGATAATAATGCTGGTGCTCTTAAATTTGTTCTTAAATGCTTTCCCCAGCTATGAGTGGTAAAATTTTCTAATTTATCATTTTCAAATAAAGAAGCATTGTTTATTAAACAGTCAAAATATTTTAATTTTTTTTTACAAAATTTAACTATTTTTTTTAAATCAGTTTCTTTACTCAAGTCTCCTTTAACCAAATATACTTTTGTTAAATTTCCTGATAATTTTTTTTTTAGCTTTTCAGCATTTGATTTTGATTTGTTATAATGAATTACAATTTCTACTCCAGGACCTGATAGTTTGTTTGCAATTGCGGCACCAATTCTTGTGGCACCACCAGTTATAATTATTTTATTTGCTTCCATTTTTTTTTCCCCTTTTTTGCTCTTGTTCCTGGCATGCCCATAGTCGACCTTCCTTTTGGATAAATTTTATTATTTAGACTGTACTGCTTTACTTTAGGGTTTAATGTAATCTCTAATTCAGTACTTTCAAGTTTTCTAATTTCATCTCTTATCTTAGCGGCTTCTTCAAACTCCAGATTTGAAGCAGATTCCTTCATTTTTTTGTTTAGAACTTTTAAGTGTTTTTTTAAATTTCCTCCAATATTTTCATTGGTTTCTACATTTATATAATCTTTTTCATAAACACTTTCTAATACATCGCTTATCTCTTTTTTTATTGTTGTTGCGCTAATGTTATTTTTTTTATTGTATTTTACTTGAATAGTTCTTCTTCTATTTGTTTCTTCAATGGCTTTATTAATACTAATAGTTTTTTTATCAGCATATAAAATAACTTTACCATCTAAATTTCTTGCAGCTCTTCCAATAGTTTGAATTAATGATCTTTCTGATCTTAAAAAACCTTCTTTATCAGCATCTAAAATTCCAACTAGTGCACATTCTGGAATATCCAACCCTTCTCTCAAAAGATTGATACCAACAAGAACATCAAACACACCCATTCTTAGATCCCTCATAATTTCAATTCTTTCAAGAGTATCTATATCAGAGTGCATGTATCTAACTTTAATTCCACTTTCATGAAGATATTCGGTTAAGTCTTCTGCCATTCTCTTTGTTAAAGTTGTAACTAGGACTCTATAATTTTTTTCAATAGTTTTTTTACATTCATGCATTAAATCATCCACTTGATTTTTTGCAGGTCTTACTTCAACAGGTGGATCAATCAGTCCTGTTGGTCGAATTACTTGATCAATATGTTTTCCTTTTACTTGCTCTAGTTCCCAAGGTCCTGGTGTAGCAGATACAAAAATTGTTTGTGTTCTCATCATATTCCATTCTTCAAATTTAAGTGGCCTATTATCCATACAAGAAGGCAACCTAAATCCATATTCAGCAAGAGTACTTTTTCTTGATCTATCTCCTTTAAACATTCCATTTAGCTGAGGAACAGTTACATGACATTCATCTACGAATATTAAAGTATTATCTGGAAAATATTCAAACAGTGTAGGAGGTGGTTCACCAGGTTTTCTTCCTGATAAAAATCTTGAGTAATTTTCAATTCCAGCACAAGATCCTGTTGCCTCAATCATTTCTAAGTCAAATTTAGTTCTTTCTTCTAAACGTTGTGCTTCAAGCAATTTATTTTGCTCTTTGTGTTTTTTGAGAGTGATTTCTAATTCTTTTTTAATATTTATTATTGCTTGTTCAATTGTGGGTTTTGGTGTGATGTAATGACTGTTCGCATATATTTTAATTAATTTTAAATCTTTAATATGATCTCCAGTTAAAGGATCAAATTCTTCTATTTTTTCTAACTTGTCGCCAAATAAACTTAATCTCCATGCACGATCTTCTAAATGTGAGGGAAAAATTTCCAGATATTCTCCTCTAGCTCTAAAAGTTCCTCTATAAAAATTTTGATCATTTCTCTTATATTGTAAGCTAACCAATGATTTTATAATTTCTTCTCTATTATATTTAGAATTTTTTTTAAGAGCTATAGTCATTTTGCTATAAGCCTCAACAGAGCCTAGACCATAAATGCATGATACACTTGCAACAATTAAAACATCATCTCTTTCCAATAGAGATCTTGTTGCCGAATGTCTCATACGATCTATTTGTTCATTTATAGAAGCTTCTTTTTCAATGTAGGTATCCGACTTGGGTACATAAGCTTCTGGAGTATAATAATCATAATAAGAAACGAAGTATTCAACAGCGTTCTCTGGAAAAAAACCTTTCATCTCTCCATAAAGTTGAGCAGCCAAAGTTTTATTAGGGGCCAAAATTAATGAAGGCCTATTAGTTTTTTCAATGACTTTAGCCATTGTAAAAGTTTTACCAGAACCTGTAACCCCAAGTAGAACTTGATTAAATTCACCTTTATTTGCACTATTAACTAATTTTTTTATTGCATCTGGCTGATCTCCTGCAGGCTTAAAGTTTGTTACAAGTTTAAATTTTTTACCACCTTCAAGTTTTCCACTTATTTCTGGGTTTTTACTTTGAATATCTGTAATTAAATCTTGATAAGTATTTTGCATATATTAAACAAGGTATTAGAATATTAATATTTTTCAATGAGCATAATATCTGACAGTTTAAAACGTATAAAACCATCGCCAACAATTGCGGTCACTCAAAAAGCAAGAGAATTAAGAGCTGCGGGTAAAGATGTAATTGGACTTGGGGCAGGAGAACCAGATTTTGATACACCCGACAACATCAAAGATGCAGCAATAAAAGCGATTAAAGACGGAGATACAAAGTATACAGCCGTAGACGGGACTCCAGCACTGAAAGAAGCAATAGTAAATAAATTTAAAAGAGAAAATAATTTAACTTATTCAACTGACCAAATAACGGTTGGTACTGGTGGAAAGCAAGTTCTTTATAATGCTTTCATGTCAACTTTAAACAAAGGTGATGAAGTAATAATACCAGCGCCTTATTGGGTGTCTTATCCTGATATGGTTTTGTTAGCAGGGGGAAAACCAAAAATAGTTAAATGTAAACAAGAAGATGGTTTTAAACTTACGCCAAAAAAACTTAAAAAAGCTATATCAAAAAAAACAAAATGGTTAATTTTAAACTCTCCTTCTAACCCAACTGGAGCGGGATATTCAAAAGAAGAAATAGAAGGTTTAGCAAAAGTATTAATAAAAAATAAAAAAATACATATACTAAGTGATGATATTTATGAGCATATTAAATATGATAATTTTAATTTCTTTACAATTGCACAAATTTCCAAACTTAAAGACAGAACACTCACAATGAATGGCGTTAGTAAATCTTATGCTATGACAGGATGGAGAATAGGCTACGCTGCTGGTCCAAAAGATATAATTAAAGCTATTGGAAAAATTCAATCTCAATCAACATCAAATCCATCATCAGTTAGCCAGGCTGCATCTGTTGAAGCTTTAAATGGAACACAAAATTTTCTTCAAGAAAGATCTGATGCATTTAAAAAAAGAAGAGATTTTGTAGTTAACAGCTTAAATAGAATTAAAGGTATTAAATGTTTAAAACCAAACGGAGCCTTTTATGTATTTCCAAGCTGTAAAAAATTATTGGGAAAAAAAACAAAATTAAAAACAGATTCCGATTTTGTTAAAAAACTCTTAGAAAAAGGAAATGTTGCTGTAGTACAAGGCTCTGCTTTTGGATTAGATGGCTATTTTAGAATTTCTTATGCAACATCCATGGAAAAACTAAAAGTAGCAATGGAGAGAATAAAATCTTTCTGTGAAAATTTAGCTTAACTAGTGAGATAAGAATTTTTCTGCTTCTAGAGCAGCCATACATCCCATTCCCGCAGCTGTTACAGCTTGTCTAAAAATTTTATCTTTTACGTCACCTGCAGCAAATACTCCTGGTATATTTGTTTGCGTAGAATCTGGTTTAGTAGTTAAATAACCCTCTTTATCCATATTTAATTGATTTTTAAAAAGTTGAGTTGCTGGGTCATGACCAATAGCTATAAAGAGTCCATCAATTTTTAATTCTTTAACTTTATTTGTTTTTACATTTTTAATTTTTAATCCCTTGACATTTTTTGGGTTATCATCTCCGATCACTTCTTCCACAATGCTATTCCAAATAATTTCTATTTTTTTATTTGCCATTAATTTACTTTGGAGCATTTTTTCAGCTCTTAAAGAATCTCTTCTATGAATTAATTGTACTTTTGATGCAAATTTTGTAAGAAACATTGCTTCTTCCACAGCAGCATTTCCTCCACCTACAACTGCAACCGTTTTATCTTTGAAGAAAAATCCATCACATGTTGCACATGCAGATACACCAAATCCTCTAAATTTTTGTTCAGACTCAATATTTAACCATCTTGCTTGAGCACCTGTTGAAATGATAATTGAGTCGGCAGTAAATTTTTGACCACCATCTCCTACAGCTTCAAATGGTTTAGATTTTAAATTTACCGATGAAATATGATCTTCAATTATTTCTGTACCTACTGCTTTAGCTTGATCTTTCATTTGCTCCATAAGCCAAGGACCTTGAATAACTTCTGCAAAACCTGGATAATTTTCGACATCGGTTGTGGTTGTTAATTGCCCACCAGTTTCCATTCCAGAAACAAGAATAGGTTTTAACATAGCCCTAGCGGCATAAACAGCAGCAGTGTAACCAGCTGGGCCGGATCCAATTATTAACACTTTTGTGTGTTTAGTTGGATTTTGATTCATATCAAAGCTATATAGTAATAAATGAGTAAATTAAAAGGGTTATTGTTATCTGAAGGATTGCATGGCATGATAAGCCAAGTTGAAGGATTAGCTAAAGCTCTTGATTTAGAATATTTTCACGAAAAAATTGAATTAAATAGTTTTTGGAATTTTATACCACCAAACTTAACTCCTATAAGTAAATTTGTTTTTAAAAATCAACCAGACAGAGATTTTGATATAATTATTTCATGTGGAAGAAAAAGCGTTATTCCTTCAATTTATTTTAAAAAAAATTCAAAAAAAAAAATAATTAACATTCATATACAAAATCCAAAAATATCTCTAGACAACTTTGATTTTGTTGTGGCTCCAGATCATGATGGTTTGCAAGGATCAAACGTATACACATCAAAAGGAGCTATTCATTATTTAACTATAGAAGAAATCAATGAAAGTAGAAATTATTTAGAGAATAAAATTGAAAAAAACAAAGATGTAGTTTCATTAATTTTAGGAGGTCCAACAAAATACTATGATTATACCGATGAAAATATGATTAATATTTTTTCAAAAATAAATAAAAATTTAATCAATAAAGATTTACAATTAATAGTTATTCCATCAAACAGAACTCCCAAAAAAACAATCAATCTAGCTAAAGAATATTTTCAAAATAATTGTGTAGTTATAGAAAATATAGATAAAAAAGCTTATTTATCTAGCCTAGCTTTATCAAAATACATAGTAGTTACTTGCGATTCTAGCTCAATGATATCCGAAGCAGCATTAACTGGAAAACCAATTTATGTCGCAATGATAACTTCTACTAAAAATGATAAAAGATTTAAGAAGTTTAGACATTTATTTGAAAAATTAAATATTACAAGAAATCTTGATGAAGAATTTGAGATTTGGAATTATGAAAAGCTGGACGAAACAAACAGAATTGCTTCTGAAATTAAAAAAAAAATAAGTTAAATGTCTTTTTTAAATTCAATTTTAAACAATTCAAAAAAATTTGATGAACCGTTTACTCATTGGGAATTAAATAAACCTTTAACTGAAGGTACTATTCAAGAAATAGTAAAGGCTGATATAGTAAATCCCATTGAACATAATCTTAAATATGATGGAACAAGAGCCATAGATGGAGGTGAGGGTCAATTTAGAGAAGGAATAAGCTCAGGTGGCCAAGCTTTAAAATTCAGATGTTTTATTACAAAAGAAAATTCAAAAGAATTTCCAAATTTAACAAAATTTATCAACGAATTACAAAATAAAAAAACTTATTTAGAAATATCTAAACTAATAAATAAGGATTTATCAAATTCATATGTCAGAGTTGAGGTTATTTGTGATAGAAAAGGATTTTGGCTTAAACCACATTGTGATATTAAGGAAAAATTAATTTCATGTTTGTTATTTGTAAATAAATACAATGAACATGAAAGTTTAGGAACAGATTTTTATGACAAAAACCTTAATAAAGTTAAAACTTTACCTTATAGAGATAATTATGGTTATTTCTTTACTAGTGGCCCAAATACTTGGCATGGAATGGAAAAAAAAGAAATTGTTAAAGAAAGACGTTGCCTTCAAGTGAATTATGTTACTTTTAAAACTGATTGGAAAGTAGAGGATTAAATTTCTTGTAAAGATTTGACTTCTATTTTTTTTGTTTTTAATGATTTAATGGCCTCTAAACAAGCATAAGCAGTTGACATATTTGTACAATAAGGAACTTTATTTATTAAGGTTGACCTTCTTAAAGACGTAGAGTCTTGAACACGGTGTGCACGTTTTCCACCTCCAGTATTAATCACTAATGCAATTTTTTTTGCATTTAATACATCAATAATGTGTGGAGATCCGCTACTAACTTTATTTATTTTTTTACACTTAATGCCATTTTTGACAATTCTATTTGCGGTACCTTCTGTACCACATAATTGAAAACCTAATTTTACTAATTGTTTTGCTAAATCTATTCCTTCATTTTTATGTCTATCTTTTAGAGAAATAAATGCCAACCCTTTAGTTGGTAACGAATTTTGTGAAGCGATTTGGCTTTTAGCGTATGCTAAGCCAAAGTCTTTATCTATTCCCATTACTTCTCCAGTTGATTTCATTTCTGGACCTAGCAAAACATCAACATTTGGAAATTTATTAAATGGGAAAACAGCCTCTTTAACAGCAAACATGTTTTTATTTCTATTTTTTAAATTAAATTTTTTCAATTTTTCTCCTGCCATTATTCTTGAGGCAATTTTGGCTAGAGGAATTCCCTTCGCTTTGGAAACAAAAGGTACAGTTCTACTGGCCCTTGGATTAACTTCAATAATATAGATTTCGTCGTTTTTAATTGCAAACTGTACGTTCATAAAACCTTTTACTTTTAATGCTAACGCTAATTTTTTAGTTTGGTTATTAATTTCATTAATTAATTCTTTCTTAATAGCTATAGGAGGTATGCAACAGGCTGAATCTCCAGAATGAATTCCAGCTTCTTCAATATGTTGCATAATTCCTGCAACAAAAACATCCTTGCCATCAGATATCGCATCAACATCTACTTCCATTGCATTATTAATAAATCTATCAATTAAAATTGGATTATTTTCTGCAGCCTTAAATGCTTCTTCAACAAAGTCTTTTAGTTGGTTTTTTTCATGAACTATTTCCATGGCTCTACCTCCCAATACATAAGAAGGTCTCACAACAAGCGGTAAGCCAATGTCAGATGCTATTTTTATAGCTTCACCGTATGTTTTGGCTATTCCACTATCTGCTTGTTTTAATTTTAATTTAATTAAAAGTTTTCTAAATCTGTCCCTGTCTTCAGCTAAATCAATGGATGAATATTGAGTACCTATAATTGGTAAAGAGTTGTCATGAAGGAATTTTGCCAATTTAATTGGAGTTTGACCACCAAATTGAGTAATTATACCAATTAAATTTCCTTTCGATTTTTCTTTTAAAATTATGTTGTGTACGTACTCTTCGATCAAAGGTTCAAAGTACAGTCTATCACTTGTATCATAATCAGTTGATACAGTTTCTGGATTACAGTTGATCATGATTGTTTCAAATCTAGCCTCTTTCAAAGAGTAACTTGCTTGACAGCAACAGTAATCAAACTCAATTCCTTGGCCTATTCTATTTGGCCCACCACCTAAAATAATTATCTTATTTTTTGTAGAAGGATTTGCCTCACATTCCGTATTTAATGAAAAATTTCTTTGATATGTTGAATACATATAAGGAGTG
>CACIVL010000018.1 GCA_902590125.1 uncultured Pelagibacteraceae bacterium
ATATGGAATTTTAAGTTTTCATACATCGGATATAAATAATTACAGAGGAAGACCCCCAGGATTTTATGAGTTTATAAACAATGAACCATTCGGAGGTTTAACTCTACAGCTATTAAGTGAAGAAATAGATAATGGAAAAATAGTTGAATTAAGATCTACCGATATACAAAATTGTAAATCTTATGATGAAACATTGTTTAAAATGATGTCTCTTAAAGGTAATTTAATTATTAAAGGGCTGGATAAGATCGAAAAAGGTCACGATTTATGCAAGCCAGAAAAATCTGTAAAGCTATCAATCAATAAAGAAAGCAGAAGAGTTAAAAATATTTTTAACTGTCTAAAAAAAACCATTTTAAGTCGCTATTTCAAAACATAATATGAAAACTATTACTACAATCGGTTTAGGATATAGTGGCTCATCAGCCATTTATGAATTTTTACAAAAAACAAATTTTTTCTTCGATCCGTTTCCCAATTCAGAGTTTTCACTTACATACGACCCAGGCGGCGTAATCGATATAAATACTTGTATAGCTAACAAATTTACTCCAAATAAAACAAAAATTGTTTTCGATCAATTTAAAAAGAATATCAAATTTTATACGAATAAAAGTCACGGATTAAAACCAGGAAAAGGTTTAAAAATAAAAAATTATGATTTTGAAAAAATATTGTACGAATATTTAGACTCAATCATTCATTTAAAATATGAAGGTGAAACTTTATATATAAAACATAATAATTCAAGATCGGAGAATTTTTTTAAAAAATTAGCATTTAAATTTAATAAAAAAATTAAAGGACAAATGTTATTTTTTTGTGATGAAGATCAATTTAAACAAAAAACAATTGATCTATTTAAAAATTTATTCTTTCTTAATAATGAAGAAAAAAAGGATGTTATAATTGATCAAGGTGGAACAATTTGGAATCCATATTCTTCAACTATATATTTTGATAATCCAAGATGTTTTATAATTTTCAGAGACCCAAGAGATATTTTTTCTGAATTTAAAGGAAAAGCAGCTCATAGATATCCTGGAAATGATGTCAATATATTTTGTTCTTGGTATAAAAAAATTATATCTCAAATTGATGAAAATGAAGTAAAGAAATCAAATATTCTAAAACTAAATTTTGAAGATTTTGTGTTTAACCATAAAGAAACAGTGAGTTCAATTTCAGATCACATCTCTACAAATATTAATCCAGAAAATGTAGAATTTGATTTATTAAGGCCAAAAAAAAATGTTTCTAGATATATACAAGATCTTTCTAAAGAAGAGATTTTAATAATAGAAAAAGAACTAAAAAATTTTCTTTATATTTAAAAATGGAAAAAGTAATTTTAAGAAAAATTAACAAAAAAGATATTAATCTATTATTTAAATGGGCAAATTTAAAAACTGTAATTAAAAATTCTTTAAATAGAAAAAAAATAAAATTTCAAGAACATGAAATTTGGTTTAATAGACAATTAAATTCTAAAAAAAATATTATTAAAATAATTTATGTTCAAGAAACTCCAATAGGAACTATAAGACTAAATAAAAAACTTTCAAAATACTATTTAAGCTATATGATTTCACCAAAATACAGACGTAAAGGTTATGCATTAATATCATTAAGATTATTTCTTAAAAAAATTAAAAATGCGCAAAAAAGAGAAAATATATTGGCAATTGTTAAAAAAAATAATATTCCTTCTATAAAAATATTTAATAAATTAAATTTTAGTTTAGTTTCTAGTAAATCAAATGTATTTAAATTCTTATATAAATTATGAAAATTGGAAATATTGAAATCCATAGTAATAAAAAACCTATTTTAATTTCTGAGATATCAGGTAATCACGGAGGAAAATTATCTAATGCAATTCAACTTGTAAGAAAAGCTGCAATAAATGGTTCTGATTTAATAAAATTACAAACATACGACGCAGACAAAATAACTTTAAATTCAAATAGACCAGAATTTATTATTAAAGATAAAAAAAGTATTTGGAAAAAAAGAAAACTTTATGATCTTTATTCAGAAGGAGAAACACGCAAAGAATGGCATTACAAATTATTTCGAGAAGCAAGAAGGTTTAATGTAAAGTGTTTTACATCAATTTTTGATGAAAATGATATAGATTTTTTGGAAAAACTAAAAGTTCCAGCCTATAAAATAGCTTCATTTGAAAGCACTCACTACCCTTTAATTGAAAAAGTGATAAAAACAAAAAAACCTATATTAATTTCAACAGGACTTAATAATTTAGAGGAGATTTCAGAATTAGTTAAATTTCTTAAAAAAAAAAATTGTAAAAAATTTGCATTACTTAAGTGTACAAGCTCTTATCCAGCAAAGTTAGAAAATCTTAATTTATCTTTAATTTCTGACATGAAAAAACGATTTAAATGTGAAATTGGTTATTCGGATCATTCAATCGGATACACTGCCGCCATTGGTTCTATTTATTATGGGGCAAGCTTTGTTGAAAAACATGTATGTTTAAATAAATCAATCGGGATAGACGCAAAATTTTCACTAGAAGTTAAAAATATATCTATTTTAAAAAAACATTTGATTAATGCATTTAAAACCAAGGGTAAAATTATTTATGGTCCAACTAATGATGAAAAACCTAATCTTAAATTTAGAAGATCTATTTATAGTTCAAAAGATATAAATAAGAATGAAAAATTTACTAAAAAAAATATTATTATTGTAAGACCTTCTTTTGGTTTGGAGCCAAAACATATAAATAAAATTCTTGGAAAAAAAGCAAAAAATAAAATTAAATTTGCAACACCATTAAAATGGAAATATATAAAAAATAATTAACTATTAAATCAAATACAAATGATTAAACCCTGTATAATTGGACTTGGATATGTTGGATTACCTCTATTAGTAAATCTTTCAAAAAAATTTAACGCAACAGGCTTTGATATAAATAAAAAAAGAATTAATGATTTAATTAATGGAAAAGATATATTTAATGAAGTAAAAAAGAAAGATCTTAAAAATAAAAACATCAAATTTACAAGTTCAATACAATCTGCAAAATACTCAAATTTATTTATTGTAGCTGTACCAACTCCAATTCATAATAATAAAAACCCCGATTTACGACATTTAAAGGATATCTGTGAAAAACTATCAAAAATTTTAAAACATAAAGATATAATTATTTTTGAGTCAACCGTATACCCAGGAGTAACCAATGATTATTGCATTCCTTTATTAGAAAAAAAAAACACTCTTAAGGAAGGCAAAGATTTTTTCGTAGGCTATAGTCCAGAAAGAGTAAATCCAGGTGATACAAAACACAAACTTATTCAGATAAATAAAATTTTAGCATTTCCATATGAGTTTCGAAAAAAAGAATTATTAAAAATTTATTCACTACTATCAAAAAAAATTATATTTACAAAAAATATAAAAGAAGCCGAGACAGCAAAAGTTATTGAAAATATACAAAGAGATGTAAATATAGGGTTAATAAATGAAATTTATTTATTTTGCAAAAATTTAGGATTAAATTACTCAAACATAATTAATTTAGCTTCAACAAAATGGAACTTTATTAAATTTAACCCAGGCTTAGTTGGCGGACATTGTCTTCCTATTGATCCTTATTATTTTTCTTTTATAAGCAAAAAAAATAAATTTCAGACCAAAATTACCTTGGCTGGTAGAAATATAAATGACTCTATGGCTATTACTGTTAAAAAGCAAATTATTGATTTTTTAAAAAAATATGATCCAAAAAATAATAAAAAAATTTTAATTTGTGGTTTAACTTATAAAAAAAATGTAGCAGATTTAAGAAATTCTTTACCAATGAAAATATTTAGCGAATTAAAAAAAAAATATAATAAAATTAAAGGTTATGATCCTTTATTAGACAGAAGTATTTCAGAAAAATATAAATTTGTGAATTCATTAAAGGAATTTAAAAAATTTGATATATATATCGTTCTTACAAATCATTCTATAATTCAAAAAAACTTAAAAAAATTAAATAATAGTAAAAAGATTATTAATATTTTGAATTAATCATAAATGAAAATTGCTTATATTTCTGAAACTTCATTGACAAATAAAAGTGCGCAGTCTCTTCATGTACTTAAAATGTGTGATGCTTTTTGTAAAAAAAATGACGTTCAATTAATTATTCCTTATGCAAATAACAATTTAAGCTTAAAAAAAATTAAAAAAAATTTTTTACTTACAGCAAAAAAAAACATTTTAGTAAAATCAATTTTAAATTTTAAAGTTAGTAATTTTTTATATCGTATTCTATTTGGATATAAAGTTGGTATTTACCTAAGAAGTAATAACTCTGAAATAATTATTTCTAGAAGTTGGATATCTAGTTTTTTTTTGTGTTTTTTTAAAATAAATCATTTTTTAGAAGTTCACTCAGAATTTACAGGTCTTACAAAATTTTTAATGATAAATTTAAATTATATTAATTCAAAGTACATTTTAAAAACAATATTAATTTCAAAAACTTTAAGTAAAAAATTTTCTATAATTAATAAAAAAAAATTTTTAATACTTCATGATGCTGTTGATATAAAAAACTTCAGGTATAAAAAAAATAGTAATAAAATTAAATCTGTAACTTATGTTGGAAGCTTTCATGAAGGCAAAGGTGTTAAACTTATTTTAGAACTTGCAAAAAAATTTAAAAAATTAAAATTCAACATTTATGGAGAGCCATTAACTAATATTTATGATATCTCAAAAAATGTAAACATTCATGGCTATATAAATTATAATAAAGTACCTTATGTTTTAGCAAATTCAGATATATTGCTTCTTCCTAGTGCTGACGTACAGCATGTAGGATCTCGCAGTGTAAATGTTACAAACTATAATTCTCCACTAAAAATGTTTGATTATTTAGCTGCTGGTAAAATAATACTATCTTCAAAACGTGATGGAATATGTGAAATTTTAAAACATAATAATAACTCGATTATTGCTAATAAATATGATTTAAAAACTTGGATTAAGGCAATGAATAACATACTTAATAATAAATACAATTTACCTAAGTTAAGAAGAAATTCAATCATAACAGCAAAAAAATATACTTGGGATAAAAGAGTACTTAAAATTTTAAAGGCCAATAATTCTTTAAATTATTAATAAAATGTAAAGAATATAAATAAAAAAAGGAGTTAATTTTTTAAAATCTTTTATGTTAAAAATAATAAAAGTTCTTCTTAGAATAATTGCACAAATATTAGTTAAGTTTAATTTTTTTTTCTTTGCCAAGTTTATATCATCTATAAGAGCCTCTTTGTTAATGAAAAAACTTGTTAGAGTTTCATACGATGGAAAAGATTGGATTTATAAATGGAATAACACAGCCGCGATAAGCTCGATTTGTTATTATGATCCTAATTTTAATTACTCAGATTTGGATTTATTTTTTTTTAAATATATTCCAAAAGCTGGCGATGTTATTGTTAATGTAGGTGTAGAAAATGGTGCAGAAATACCTGAATTTTGTAAGTTAGCAGGACCCAGTGGAAAAGTATATGCTATTGAAGCGGATCCATCTTGTTGTAGAAGAATAGAAAAGTTAAAAAAAATGTTAAATTTAGAAAACTTAATTATTATTCACGTAGCAGCAGGATCTACTGAGGGCAATGTAAAATTAAGCCAGGAAGAACAAGAAATGTCCAATAGAGTAATTAGTAATGAAAATTTGCAGAATAATTTTATAGAAGTAAAACAAAAAAGATTAGATAAAATATTAGAGCCATTTAATGAAAACAGCATTGACTACATTAAATCAAATATTGAAGGAGCTGAAATTGATTTATTAAAAGGATTGAGTAAATCAAAATTATTGATAAAAAATTGGTGCATAGGTTGTCATGATTTTAAAGGGATAAATTATAAATCTTATGATTTTGTACTTTCCTGGTTAGAAGGATCTGGTTATAAGGTATCAAATTATAAGCCTCACAATCCAAAAACTATTTGGCGAAACTATTATCTTTTTGGATCCAAAAAATAAAAAGTTTGATTTTTGATGTAGTTACGATAAATCACGAAGAGACTTTGAATCCATATATGTTTCAGCCATAAAATAGTCATGAATCTTAATTTTAATGTTAAATATATTTAAAATATTATGAAAATTTTAATTACAGGATCTGCAGGTTTTATTGGATTTAATCTTGCAGCTCATTTGCTGAAAAAAAAGTGTTATATAATTGGAATTGATAATTACGATGATTATTACGATGTAAGAATAAAAAAAAAAAGAACATCTATACTTAAAAAATTTAAAAAGTTTAAATTTTTAAAAATTGACATAAAAGATAATAGTAAAATAAAAAAATTATTTAAAAAAAATAAATTTGATTTTGTTTTTCATTTAGCTGCTCAAGCTGGAGTCAGATATTCAATAAATCATCCTCGAAAGTATATTGAAAATAATTTAGTAGGGTTTTATAATATTTTAGACAATTCTGAAAAATATAAAATAAAGAGACTTTTTTTTGCTTCATCAAGTTCTGTTTATGGAGAAAATAATAATTTCCCATTAAATGAAAAAGAAAATATATTTCCAAAAAATATTTATGGATTATCAAAAAAGGTTAATGAAGAAATAAGTTTTATTTTTAACAAATACTATAACGTAAAATTAATTGGTTTAAGATTTTTTACTGTATTTGGGGAATGGGGAAGACCAGATATGATGATGTTTAAATTTATAGATAGTTATTATAAAAATAAATTGTTTAACTTGAACAATTATGGAAATCACTCAAGAGATTTTACTTATATAGGTGACGTTGTTAATATTTTATATTTATTGCTTAAAAAACATAAAAAGCTAAAAAATTTTGATTTATTTAATATTTGTTCAAATAAGCCAGTAAATTTAAAATCAGTCATTTTATTTATGAAAAAAAATAAAATTAATCCCAAAATAAAAAAAGTTTCACTTCAAAAAGCTGATATACTAAAAACACATGGTGATAACTCAAAACTTTTAAAGTTCATAAAATATAATACCTTCAGTAATTGGCAAGATTCTTTAAAAAAAACAATAATTTGGTATCAAAAAAACATAATTTAAAAGCCAGTTTAAATGCGTATCACCTATTTAAATAATTCATCTATACCATCTACAAATCCCGGAAGTATTCAAGTGGCAAAAACATGTGAAGCAATTATAAGTTTATCAAACAAGGTAAATCTTATTGTTCCATGCACAGGATTGAAAGAGTCATTAAAAAATTATTATGGATTAAAATTTACTCCAAATGTAATTAAATTAAAATTTTTTACGAGCTATCCAAGAGGAATTAAATATTATTTGTTTTCTATATTGTCTGTAATTTATGGAATTTTTTTAAAAACCGAATTATTCATAACAAGAAATTTATTTACATTATTTGTTTTAAAGCTATTTAAAAAAAAAGCAGTTATTGAAATTCACCATGATTTATCGGTTGAAAGTAGAATTGTGAAATTTTTATTCTATAATTTTGATATTTTAAATAGTTCTAATATTATTAAAGTTATTGCTATTACCAGTGCAGTCAAAAAATATTTAATTAAAGATTTAAAAGTAGACTCAAAAAAAATACAAGTTGCGCCAAGTGCTTCATCAATAAATTTAAAATTCAAAAAACTTTCAAATAATAAAAGATATAATATTGGATATTTTGGTAGTTTAGAAGCAAGCAAAGGTTCAAAATTTATTGTTAAGCTTTCTAAAATAGATAAAAATAATAATTATTTTATATATGGTGGAAACGCTAAACAAGCTAAAAGACTTAAAGAAAAACACAAAAATAAAAATTTAAAAGTCTGCGGATATATTCCGTACGGTAAAGTTAAATTTTATTTATCCAAGATGGATATTTTATTAATGCCTTCTAACAATAAATTATTAAGAGCAACGGGTGGAGTAGGCAATTTAGCAAAATTTACTTCACCATTAAAACTCTTTGATTATATGGCTTCTGGAAAATTAATAATTTCAAGTAATCTTAAAGTTTTTAAAGAAGTTATCAAACACAATGAAAATTGTATTATTATAAACAATTTAAATGTTGTTAGTTGGCAAAAAGTGATCAAAAAAATTAGAAGAAATAAAAATATGTATAATAAAATTAAAAAAAACGCTCATTTGTTATCAAAACAATATACATATTTAATTAGAGCTAAAAAAATTTTAAAAAATATAAATTGAAATGATAAAAACTATTTCTTATTGGTCACCACACATAAGTAATGTGGCAACTATAAAAGCAGTACATAATTCAGCATTTGCGTTAAATTATTTTTCAAAAGGAAAGTTTAAAACTGAAATTTTAGATGTATTTGGTGAATGGAAAAAATTTAGCAATGAAGATTCTAAAAATTTGATAAAATTTCATAGATTAACTAAATTTAATTTTTTACATAAATTTTCCTCAGAAGGATTTGTGTTTAGTAGACTTAAATATATTATAATTTTTTTAATTTCTTTTTTCCCTTTAAAAAAATATTTAGAAAATGAAAAACCTGAATATTTATTAATTCATTTAGTAACTTCCTTGCCATTATTTATCAATTTAATTTTTAACTTTAAAAGTAAGATTATATTAAGAATTTCTGGAAAACCAAAAATGAATTTAATAAGACATATATTTTGGAAATTTGCATTAAAAAAAGTTTATAAAATTACTTTTCCTACCTATGAAACTTTAAATAATTTTAAAAAACTAAAAATAGCTGACGATCATAAATTGATTATGGTCTATGATCCTATAATTAGAACTAAAGACATAATTTTAAAAAAAAATAAGCCAATCAGTGAAAATAATTTAAA
The DNA here is from genome assembly GCA_902590125.1 of uncultured Pelagibacteraceae bacterium. GTDB lineage: Bacteria > Pseudomonadota > Alphaproteobacteria > Pelagibacterales > Pelagibacteraceae > Pelagibacter. The sequence goes on from CACIVL010000018.1 coordinate 8,846, forward strand.
ATTAAAAGATTATTACATTGCAATTGGTAGATTAACTAAACAAAAAAATTTTATTTTTTTAATAAAATGTTTTAGAGAGATTATAAAATCTGATCCAGACATTAAATTAGTTATTATTGGAGAAGGCGAGCAATATTCAAAAATTAGAGAAATCATAAAAGAATCTAAAATTGAAAAAAATATATTTTTAATAGGATATAAAAACAATGTCTTTAATTATTTAAACAATTCTAAGGGATTTATTTTGTCATCATTATGGGAAGATCCTGGTTTTGTTATTGTTGAGGCAATTTTTTGTAATGTTCCTGTTTTATCAAGCAATTGTTCAAGTGGCCCTAAAGAAATTATTGGTAGAGATAAAGGTATATTATTTGAAAATAATTCAAAAGAAGATTTTATAAGAAAGTTTTACCAATTTAACAATCTAACGGTTATTGAAAAAAATTCTTATACTTGTAACGCAAAAAGGTTTATAAAAAAGTTTACTTTGTTTAATCATTATAATGAATTGAAAAAATTAGTTGCTTAAAATACTATGGACTTAGTTAGTGTAATTATCCCATTTTATAAAACGAAAAGCTTTATAAAAGAAGCAATATCATCGGTAATTAATCAGACTTATCAAAATCTAGAAATTTTTATTATTTATGATGATGAAAGTTTAGATGATCTTGATTTTATAAAAGAAATTAAAAATTTGGATAAAAGAATTAATTTAATAATAAATACAAAAAATTTAGGAGCTGGTTTCTCAAGAAATTTGGCAATTAAATCAGCAAAAGGCACTTATATAGCTTTTTTAGATTCCGATGATATTTGGAAAAAAAATAAAATTGAAAAACAATTAAATTTTATGAAAGAAAAAAATTTTAAAATTAGCCATACTTCTTATGAAATAATAAACCACAAAAATAATATAATTGGTAAGCGAATTGCCAGACCATTTTATAATTTAGAAGATCTTTTAAAATCCTGTGATATTGGACTTTCTACTATTTTATTGGACAAAGAAATTTTGTCTGCAGAATGTTTATTTCCCAATTTAAAAACTAAAGAAGATTTTGTACTTTGGTTAAAAATACTTAAAAAAAACATTATAATTGCTGCTATTGATGATAATTTAACAAGTTGGAGAAAATTAAATAATTCTTTATCATCTCCTACTTTGCAAAAATTATTTGACGGATTTAGTGTATATCATGATTATATGAAATTTGGTTTTATTAAATCAACCTATTATCTTTTTTGTTTAGGCATTAATTACTTAAAAAAAAAATGATTTATTTTTTAACATTTATATTATTTCTTTTAATTTTGCTCATTAATATAATAATAAAAAAAAAAAAATTGCTTCCAAATTATACTGGAAACATACACCAAAGATTTGTTGGAAGAGAAGTAGTTCCTTTGTCTGGGGGTATATTTATTTTTGGTGTTTTTCTTATAATTTTTTATAAAGATTATACCTTCTTTTGTATAGCTCTTTCATTGATTTTTCTTTTAGGTTTTTTTTCAGACATTAAATTTCTTTCATCTCCAAAATATAGACTTCTTTTTCAAGTTTTAATTGTATTTCTTTTTGTATATTTTACTAATTTGCAACTATATCCAACTAGAGTTTTATTTTTAGATTTAGCTTTAGAAAATATTTGGATAAGTTATTTTTTTTCAACTTTTTGTATATTAATTGCAATTAATGGAACAAATTTTATCGATGGATTAAATGGATTAGTATTGGGATATTATCTAATTATTTCAGTAATAATTTTTAAACTTGGACTTTCAATACAATCTGATGTTTTGCACAATCAAATTATTTTTTTAATAATTTTTTTAACTTTTCTTTTTTTATTAAATTTATTAAATCAGTTTTACATTGGAGACAGTGGAGCTTATTCATTAGGTTTTATTTTTAGTTTTATTTTAATTTCAATTTATTTATTTAACAAAAGTATTTCACCTTTTTTTATTGTATTATTATTATGGTATCCTTGTTTTGAAAATTTATTTTCAATTATACGAAAATATAAGTTTAATAAATCACCCATTTCACCTGATGGAAGGCATTTACATCAGCTGTTATTTTTTTTTATAAGTAAAAAAATAAAAAATAACAATATTTATTTAAATAACTTAAGTAGTTGTTTGATTAATTTTTATAATTTAATCATATTTGCTCTTGGCTCAATTTATATAAGTCATACTCAATATCAAATAATGTTAATTTTATTTAATGTAATTTTTTATACGATTGTTTATTTAAGATTACTTAATTTTAGATACTCAAAGACTAAATGGATTGATTAATTTAGATTAAGAATTATGGGACTTTAGCTCAATAGTAGAGTGTTCGCTTGACATGCGAAAGGTAGTAGGAGCATAACCTACAAGTCCCACCAGATTAGTTAAAGTATATTTTGATCATACTTAACAATATTAAAAAACCATCCTTAAATTCATTGACTTTTTTCTTTCCTGCTATTCTTGATCTTTCATGTGAAGGTACTGAAATTAATTTATAATTAGATTTTTTAGCCAGAATTGGCAATTCAACACAAAATGAGAATTTTTTTTCTTTCAATTGAAGTGCATTAGCTTTTTCAGTATTGCCCAATACAAATGTGTAAAGAATATCTGAAATTGGAAGAGAAAAAAAAATTTTGCCAATAAGTGTAAATATTTTATTACCAATAAAAGTAATTATTGTATCATCCTCACTTGATGCACCTTTCATGTATCTTGAACCAAATATAAAATCAGCATTTTCTTTCACTGCATGATCGTACATATTTTGTAATTCGATAGGATTAAAAGATCCATCAGCATTAAAAATGCAAAAAAAATTTGTTGTTACATTTTTTATGCCTTTTAATAATGCGTCACCATATCCTTTATTATTTTGATACAAAATTTTACACTCATATTCTTTAATTGAATTTATTGTATTAACATCTTCTTTTTCTAATATGACAATAACTTTTAAATTGTATTTTTTAAGCTCATTAAGTACATGTGGCAATGAATCTTCTTCATTTTTAGCAGGGATAATTAAAGTTAAGTGTTCCATAAATACTTAATGTTACTGATTAGCAGAAAGGAAATAAAAAATAAATATATAATAGACAAATTTAATTTTAAATT
>CACIVL010000019.1 GCA_902590125.1 uncultured Pelagibacteraceae bacterium
TTTTTGTTACTTTTGTTGCTGATCTAACAACCATACCATCATATTCTGGAATAATTTTAACAATTTCTTCTTCAGACAAGCCTGTTTTTACATCAACTGAAATATTATTTTTTTCAAATATTTTTTGAGCAACATTGCTCATTGAATCTGAAATCAAAACCTTAGGCATTATTTTTTACTGAGTTATAGGCCCAATCTATCCAAGGTAATAGCGCTTTCATGTCGTTGTTTTGAACTGTTGAGCCACCCCATATTCTAATACTAGGAGGTGCTTTAGGGTAGCCATTAATGTCATTAGCCACACCTTCTTTTTCTAGAACTGAAAATAATTTTTTCAATACTCCTCTTTGATCTTCTTCGTTAAATTTAACAAACCATTCATCTTTAATTAATACTGTAATACTTGTTGCAGATCTTATGTTTTTATCTTCACACATAAATTTGAAAATATTGCTCTTCTCAATCCAATCCTCAACAATTTTTAAGTTTCGATTTGAAATATTTACTAATTCTTTAGTACCTCCTACTGACTCAACCCAATTTAAAGCATCTAAACCGTCTTCCACACAAATCATTGATGGAGTATTAATTGTACCACCTTCAAAAATACCTTTAATTAATTTTTTCTTACTTGCTAACCTAAATAATTTTGGAATTGGCCAAGGTGGGACGTGCGATTCTAATCTTTGAACTGCACGAGGAGATAAAGCTATCATTCCATGAGCTGCTTCTGCTCCTAAAACTTTTTGCCACGACCATGTAATTACATCAAGTTTGCTATAATCAATATCCATAGCAAAAATACCCGATGTTGCATCACAAATTGTTAAACCTTCTCTATCTTCTGGTATCCAATCACCATTTGGAATTCTGACACCAGCAGTTGTTCCATTCCAAGTAAATACTACATCGTTTTTAAAGTTTACTTTTGTCAAATCAGGAAGAATTCCATAATCAGTAACATAACTGTTTACATCCTTTATTTTTAGTTGTTCAAGTATGTCTATTACCCAATCTTTTCCGAAATTTTCCCAAGCTAAAACATCAACGCCTTTACATCCTAAGAGTGACCATAAAGCGGCTTCCAATGCCCCAGTGTTCGATCCGGTCATTATCCCAACATGATATCCGTCAGGTAGTTGAAGAATTTTTTTAGATTTAATTATTACTTCATTAAGTTTTTCTTTACAGACCTTATGTCTATGAGATCTTCCTATTGGTGTGTTTTTTAAAACATCAATACTCCAGCCAGGTCGTTTTGAACATGGTCCACTAGAAAAATTGGGGTTTTTTGGTTTAATACTAGGTTTTTCCATTGTTATAAAATTTTTTGCAGACAATAATTCTTTTTAAAAAAATTTATCACTATTTTTTTTATATATATTATTTAGAACTAAAAAAGATAATTATTCAAAATCATAAGCTACTAAACCATCTAACGGTTTAGGGTCAAACCAAGTTGATTTTGGAGGCATGTATAATTTATTATCTGCAAAACTTATTACATTTTCCATTTGTGTAGCAAACAAGGCAAAACCAACTTTTGCTTCACCTGAATTTACTTTTGATTCAATTCCTTCTAAACCATGAAAGCCTGCTATAAAATCAATTCTATTGTCGTGTCTAGGGTCTCCGATTCCTAAAGTAGGTTCTAGCAAATAGTAGTGCAATAAATTTATATCTAAATTAATAATGTGAAATAAATTTTGATGAGGCTTTTCTTTCAGTTCCAAAGAATACCATTGTTTTTCTAAATACATTCCAAATATTTGAGACTTTTTTGGTTTGTATGAAGAGTTTTGTTTTTCCACTTTAAATTTTTTTTTAATTTCTTTAATAAAATCTTTAACTGAATAGCCATATAAATCTTTTATAAGTCTATTATAATCAAGTATTCTTGCTTGGCTTGTAGGAAAAATTGCTATCATAAAAAAATTGTATATTTCTTCTCCAGTATGATTGGGGTTTTGATGTTGTTTAAATTTTGAGAGTTTTAATAATGCATCCATTCTGTGATGACCATCAGCAATATAAATTCTGTTTATAGAATTAAACAAATCACGTATTTGTAAAACTTTTCTTTCATCATTAACAACCCACATCTCATGTTTATTTCTATCCATGCCTTCAAAAGAATATACCGGAGAATTAACTAATTCTTTTTCTACTAAATCATTAAGCTCTTTATTGTCAGGGTAAACTGCATATATAGGTCCTATTTGTGCATTTAAATTATCCATTTGTTTCATTCTTTTTTGTGATCTTTCAAAAAAAATTTCTTCATGACCTCGAATATGTAAATTATCATATGCTGATAATTTAGCTGTACCCATTATCCCTACCTGTGAATGGTCTTTTGTAGAAATTTTATATATATAAAATGAATCTGTATTGTCTTTTTTTAATACTGAATTTTTTTTCATTAATTCAAATTGTTCTTTTGATTTTGAATAATTTTCTTCAGCAAAAACGTTTAAATAACTCCATTGATTATTTTTTTTGTATTCACTTACAATTTCCTTTGACAAATGATCTGTACTTGCAATTGGCACTGAAGATGCATTATTTTCTGTTGGTCTTAAACCTTTGAATGGATTTATAAAATACATAGCAAACCTTAGATAATAAATTTCATTGTTTATTTTTTTTCCACATAAAAAAAGTTAGTAAATAGAAAGTTATAACACCTATAAAGTAATCCCATTCTAAAGCATGTTTAAGAGATTTGTTACCTGGCAATGAAACTATTGGAATACTTATTATGGCAACAATAATAAGCGTTGAAACAAGTATAAACTTCACTTTTAAAACTTTTTCACTAATGAATTTAAGTAAATCATTTTTATATCTATAATATGTCATAACCAAATAAGCTTGTGCGGTAACTTCAAAAATTATAAAACACAACATTACAACTCTTCTAAATAGCTTATAAAGATCATTGTCAAATTTAATTCCTAAAAAAATTGAATGCAAAGTCAATAAAACTGCTGAACCAACACCAAAGAATAAAATATACTTAATATTTTTCTCGTTCTTATTAAAATATTGAATGATATCTTTGCTATAGATCCAATATTTAACTAATAGATATGAAGTAAAAAACATAGCAGGTTTGAATATTAAATATGTTGGAAAAACTCTAGCGGTTCTACTTATAGACGCTCCACCATCTATGTAAGGTATCGTGTTATGAATTACATGTTCTTTATTTGGAAATAACTCATGAAAATGAGTAATGAGAATTAAGCACAAATTAATTGCAATAAATGGAATTATAAAAACCCATATACTAATGGATCTGACTTTTTCGATTTTATCCATCAAAAAGATTTATTTTTTTTTATTCTTTTTTCTTGCTCTTCTTTTTTTAGAGCCCATTTTTCTTCGGCCTCTATGTTTTTTTGGGTATCCCATATTCTCCTTTGTGTTATAATTTTATTGACCTTATTGAAGGGATATAGCATTGTCAAAAAAACTTATCAAATTTATTTATGGATAAAAATTTTAGAACTTTTTTAAAGCATACTGCAAAAGATTATTATAATCAGTCAGTAAATCCTCCAGTTGTTAGGGCTTCAACAATAATCTTCAAAACAATGAACGAGCTTAGAAAAACTCAAGCAAAAGGTAAAAAAAATCCTACTGGAGGCCATTTTGATTATGGAAGACAAGGAACTTCGACAACTTTTATTTTAACACAGATGCTAAAAGAGATGGAAGAATGTCATCATGTATTCTTAACGCCAACTGGTTTTGGTTCTGTTTTTTTATCAATCTTTAGCGTTGTGCGTCCCGGTGATGAAATTCTTGTTGCTGACCCAGTTTATTATCCAACACGACTTTTAACTCAAGATTTTCTTAAACCATTTAATATTAAAACAATTTTTTATGACCCTCATGATCTGAATACTTTAAAAAAAAAAATAACAAAGAAAACAAAATTAATTTATGTTGAAAGCCCTGGAAGTAATTCTTTTGAATTTCAAGATTTGACAAAAATAGTTTCAATAGCAAAAAAATATAAATTATTTACAGCAATAGACAATACTTGGGCTACACCATATTTTTTAAAACCTATTAAATTAGGATTTGATATGTCTATTGTTTCAGCAACAAAATATTATTCAGGTCATTCAGATGTAATGGGCGGAAGCTTAGCAGTTAATAAAAAAGTTTTTAAATATGTAGAAAAAGCAAATAAAATAACAGGTTTAAGATTAGGACCAGACGATGCATATCTTATAATAAGGGGACTTAGAACTTTAGATGTAAGGTTAGACAAGCATCAAGAAAATGCAAAAAAAGTTGCAAGTTTTTTATCTAAACATAAGAAAGTGAAACTTTTATATCCTTACAAAAAAGGTTCATATAACTACAAATTGTGGAAAAAATACTACTCAGGAGCATCTGGATTAATGGGATTAAAGATTAAAGCTAAAAACAAAAAATCAGTACTTAAATTTGTAAATTCATTAAAGTTGTTTGGTTATGGGTATAGTTGGGGAGGCTTTGAAAGTCTTGCATTACAACAAGAATTTAGAGAACTGGGTAATAGAACTTTTTTGAATTTAGCAAAAAATGAACATCTCGTAAGATTACATATAGGCCTTGAAGATCCAAAAGACTTAATTCAGGATTTAAAACGATCTTTAAGGTTTATTAGATGACCGAAAAAAAATTTATTCCAAATAAGACAGCTCTCATTACTTTAATAGCTGCAAGCTTAGTAGTTATTATTTCATTGGGCATTAGACAAACTTTCGGTCTGTTTTTTTTTGATTTTGAAGTTGATCTTGGTTGCACCCAGACAGAATTTGGTTTTGCAATGGGTATTCAGTTATTTTTTTGGGGATTGTTTGGTCCTATTTTTGGAATAATCACTGATAAGTTTAGTGGGAGAGCAGCTGTATTTATAGGTTTTCTATTTTATCTAGCTGGTATTTATTTTTTAAATTATGGACCTAATACAGGATTTTGGTTTACATTTGATATTGGAATTTTAATTGGAATTGGACTGGCTGCAACAGCAATAAGCATTCCTGTTTCAATAGTATCTAAACATTTTCCATTAAATACTAGAACTATAGCTATAGGAATTGTCACAGCAGCTGGTTCATTTGGTTATTTTGTATCTCCTATGTATACAAGATTTACACTTTTGAATTTTGGTTGGAACACAACATTAGTTATTTTTGGAGTCATGATCTTATTTGGTTTAGTTATCTCATTATTTTTATCAACACCAATGCAAGAATTTAAGCAAGAACATGAAAACAAACAAACTGCTATGGAAGCAATTAAAGAAGCATTTTCAAACAAAAGTTATAATTATTTAACATTAGGTTTTTTTGTTTGTGGGTGGCATATTGCTCTTGTTGCAACACATATTCCTATGCATATTAGAGATAAAGGACTTGAAGATTGGACAGCAACAGCAATTTTAGCACTAATTGGATTATTTAACGTTTTTGGAACGCTAACTAGCGGATATTTGTCTACAAGAATTAGCAAGAAAAAATTATTAAGTGCAATTTACTTATTAAGGGGAGTATCATTAATATATTTTGTATTTATGCCAGCTAGCATACTAAATAGTTTAATATTTGGAGCTACATTTGGTTATTTATGGTTATCTACTGTTCCTCCAACTAGCGGTATAGTTAGCCACATCTTTGGTACAAAATATGTATCATTGTTATATGGTTTTGTTTTTTTAAGTCATCAAGTTGGATCATTTTTAGGAGCTTATCTTGGTGGTTTATTTCATGATTTGTATGGTTCTCTGGATTATGCTTGGTACATTTCTATTGCTTTATCTTTATTTGCTGGCTTGATACATTTACCAATAAAAGAGAAAGCAATTGAAAGATATCAATACGCATAAAAAAAATTTTAGTCCATATCTGGAAAGAATTTATAATTCAGATAAACCATTAGTTATATATAAAGTAAAAGATGGTTATAATTTATACACAGATTTTTCAAAAAAAATAATTTTAACAAACAATAATATAAATAATTTTTTTAAATTATTTTTAAAAAAGAAATTTAATAAAGAAACTGATCTTTATATAGGTTTTTTTGGGTATGAAATTCTTTGCAATTTGCTAAATATAAAGATCAAAAATCAAAAAAAAATAAATTTTTATAAAGGTGTTTTCTATAAACCTGAAACATTAATCAAGATAAGAAAAAATATAAAAGTAATTTCATCTAAAAAAAACCAAATTTATAAAAATTTTTTTTACAAAACAAAGATTTTGAGTCCATTTAAATTAAACATAAATTATAAAAAGTATAAAAAAATATTTGATTTATTTTCAAAAAAAATAAAACAAGGAGAAACATATCAAATCAAAATTTGCACAAAATACAAAAATAAATCTCAAATCAACCCAGTTAATTTTTTTTGGAAACTTATGAAGATCAATTCTTCCCCAGAATCATTTATGATTAGAGATAAAGATTTTTCTATAGTTAGTTGTTCTCCAGAAACATTAATAGATAAAAAAGGAAATAATATAATTACAAAACCAATAGCAGGGACACTTAAAAAGAGTAAAAGAATTAAAAAATTAAATGCCTTAAAATTCTTTAGAAATAATGACAAAGAAACAAAGGAACACAACATGATTGTTGATATGGAAAGAAGCGATCTTTCAAGAATATGTAAAACAGGATCAGTAAAAATACTAAAACAAAAATATGTAGAAGAATATAAACATCTTTTTCATTATGTAACCACAATACAAGGTAAACTTAAAAATAAAATTAATATTAAAAGCATTATAAAATCAATGATGCCAGGAGGATCTGTTATAGGTTGTCCTAAAATTAGAACTTTAGAACTTTTAAATAAACAGGAAACAGAAGATAGAAATATATTTACTGGAAGTTTTGGATATATAAAATTTAATCAAGATATGAGATTTAATATTATTATTAGATCTATTTTAAATTTTAAAAACACTTCAGAAATTTCAGCCGCATCTGGTGTAGTTTTAGATAGTTCACCTAAAAAAGAGTTCAGTGAAAATTTTATAAAAGCTAAATCATTATTGGAGTTATATAAATGATCTATATAATTGACCATCAAGATTCATTTACATGGAATATTGTGCATCAATTTTCAAAATATGATGATGTACATTGCTCAAATTATTTTGAAATCAATCAAAAAAAAATAGAACAATGCAATACAATTGTTTTATCACCTGGTCCAGGAGCACCTAAAGATTATCCATTAACATCTAAAATTTATAATAAATATAAGGGCAAAAAAAAATTAATAGGGATTTGCCTTGGATATCAACAAATTTTGTTTAATGAGAAAGGAAAAATTATTCAGCAAAAAAATATTTACCATGGCTATCAATCAAAAGTTAGAGTTACAAAGCAAAGTAAACTATTTAAAAATAATAAAATTTTTAAAGTAGGGAGATATCATTCTTTAAAATTATTTGAACCCTTTAAGTCGAATGATATAAAAATCACAATGAGATGTGCTAAAACAAATATTCCCATGGGCATAGAAGATTTAAAAAACAAAGTTTATGGATTTCAATTTCATCCAGAATCTTTTTTAACAGAAAATGGCAACTTTATTATTAAAAAAATCTTATCGGCATAAAGATCTTAAAGAGATAAAATTTAATGATCTATGGAACTCTTATGGAGTTTTTACAACAATGAGAGTTATTGGAAAACCAGCCAAAATTTTATTTTTTAAAGAACATATTGATAATCTTTTTAAATCTTTAAAAGTTTATAAAATTAATAAAAAAAATATTAAAAAAAATATTCTTAAATTAATTAAATTAAATTTAAATAAAAAAAAACAATATGATCATTTATTTAGAGTTGCAGCAAATAATAAAATGATTTCAATTTCATTAAGAAAAAGATTTAAACCAAAATCAAATTTCAATCTTAAATTAATTAATTATAAAAGAATAGATCCTGAATATAAAAACTTAAAATATAAAAAAATTTTAAATATATTGAACAAAATGGATACTGCCAAATCTGATATTGCTCTGTATAAAAATAATAAAATATTAGAAAGTGGAACTTCTAATCTTCTTTTTACTAAAAATAATAAAATATACTCACCAATTAATAGCTTTTATAAAGGAACAACTCTAAAGTTTTTTATAAAAAAAATTAAAAAAATTAAAAAAATAAATATTTTTACCGATTCATTAAATCAATATGATGAGATAATTATTATTGGTTCAGGAAAAGGAGTGACTTCAGTTAGCTCTATAGAAAAAACACTTTGGAAAAGAAAAAGTTTAAAGAATTACAGAATTTTATCAAAAATTTATCAACAAGCGATTACTAATTGTCCTAGATATAACGGTTGATCTATTATTATAAGTATACTAAAAACCTTTGACTAAGGGAGAAATAATCACATGCTACTAAATAATCCATTTTTAATATTAGGAGAGACTATTTCACCAATTTTTATGCAGTGGTTTGTTATTGCAATGATAATATTTGTTATTGCAGGTACCCTTTTAGACATTATTCATAAAAAAAATGTCAAATATTTTTTTGAAAATGCAAAAAAAGCAAAATTATCAGCCACCAAAACTTTAAGTGCAGGTGAAAAAATATCTGTAATTTCTAAAACTATAGCAACTGATATTGCAACCACATCTGAGTTAGGAGCTGGAAAAAGAAGAGCAGCGCATCTTCTAGGCATGTATGGAACTATTTTATTTTGGTTTGCTTCTGTAATATTAATTTTTTGTTATTCCAAACCATCATCTGAAACAACTTCTATATGGCCAGTTATTTGGCATATCGGTGCAATAATGACAGTACTTGGAGGGTCTTGGTTTTGGTTTTTTTTAAGAGTTGATGTTTATTCAGAAGCTCAACCTTGGTACAGAATTATTCAAGCAGATTTATTTGTACTTGCGCTAATTGCATCTTCTTTGTTTGGTTTAATTTGGTCTTATTTACAATCATTAAATTTAAATGATAGATGGGATGATAAAGTATTTTTAGTTTTATACATTGTGTCTAACCTTGTATTATTTGGAGGTGTGTATTGGTCAAAATTTGCCCATATGTTTTACAAACCTGGAGCGGCAATACAAAAAAATTTAGCAGAAGCTGATGGTTCTAGAGACAATTTGCCACCACCAGCAGATGCACCTGAGCAATTTGGTCCAGGTATCAAAAGAGAAGAGCCAAAGCATTATTAATATGGTAAAGAAAAAATAAATATGTCAACTTTTGTATATATGACTCGTTGCGATGGTTGTGGTCATTGTGTAGATATTTGTCCTTCAGATATTATGCACATTGATGAAACAATTAGACGTGCAAAAAATATTGAACCAAATTTTTGTTGGGAATGTTATTCATGTGTGAAAGCATGCCCAAATCATGCTATTGATGTTAGAGGATATGCCGACTTTGCTCCTATGGGTCATAGCGTAAGAGTTAGACGAGAAGAAGAAAAAGGAACCATATCTTGGAAAATTAAATTCAGAAATGGAACAGTAAAAGATTTCGTATCTCCAATCACAACAAAACCTTGGGGTAAATTTATTCCAAAACTTGCTGAAGGTGATAAGCCAAATCAAGGAGAGATCAATTCCCAAAGACTTTATTTAGAACCTGAAGGGTTAAATACTAAAAAAGAATTGCCATCAGTACCTAAGGAGTCTTTTAAAAAAGGCGTTTATTATTAATGAGTAAAATTAAAACTCATTACGAAGATTGTGATATTCTTGTTGTTGGTGGTGGAATGGCTGGTACTGGCGCTACATTTGAGGCTAGACACTGGGGAAGAGATTTAAAAATTATTTGTGTTGAAAAAGCTAATATAGACAGAAGTGGCGCTGTTGCACAAGGTTTGTATGCAATTAACTGCTACATGGGTATGCAATGGGATGAAAACCAACCAGAAGATCATGTACGCTACGCTCGTAATGATTTAATGGGAATGGTTCGAGAAGATCTTGGTTACGATATGGCTCGACACGTTGACTCAACTGTACACATGTTTGATGAATGGGGATTGCCCATGATGAAAAATGAAAAAACTGGACGTTACCTTAGAGAAGGTAAATGGCAAATAATGATTCACGGAGAAAGTTACAAACCAATTGTAGCTGAAGCAGCTAAAAAATCAGCAGACAAAATATACAATAGAATTATGATTACTCATTTACTAATGGATGAGAGCAAAGAGAATAGAGTAGGTGGCGCAGTAGGTTTTAATATGCGTACGGGTGACTATTATGTGTTTCGGGCAAAAACTGTAATTGTAGCCGCTGGTGGAGCGTCACATATATTTAAACCAAGAGCAGTAGGTGAAGGAATGGGAAGAACTTGGTACGCACCATGGAGTAATGGATCAGCCTACGCTTTGCCAATAGCAGTTGGTGCTAAAATGACTCAAATGGAAAATCGTATTGTTCT
>CACIVL010000020.1 GCA_902590125.1 uncultured Pelagibacteraceae bacterium
TAAATTTCTCATTAAACCTAACTTAGAACTATCAGATATTGCTATATGAAGAGTTTTGCCTTCCATCTTAAACGGCGCAACAAAGTTCATATTTATATAATTTGATGGAAGTACAGTTTTAATGTCATCAGTAATCTGAGCTTTTGACAAATCAACTACTTCAAGATTTTGTTCTTTAACCAATACATCTAAAATTTTCTTTTCATCAGTAAGTTTAAGTTCAAAAACAGCATCTATTTGAGATTTTTTACCGTCAGCGCTTGCTTTTTTTATTTTTGCTAAGTCTTTACCTGATATAATGTCATGATCAATTAAAACATTAATAAGATTAATTTCACTCTCTCTACTTATTTTAAGCATGTTATAATATCCTTGGTGCTATAAATATTAATAGTTCATCCATGGTATCACTTTTAGTTTTACCTTTAAATAAATTTCCAAGTACTGGAACATTTCCTAAGCCAGGTGTTTGACTTTTAGTGTTAAAAACTTTGTTTTTCTTAATTCCACCAATTACAACAATATCTCCGTCGGCTATTAATAGTTTTGTTGATATTTCCATTTTATTTATAGGAGGATCACCTGCTACTGTTCTATTGACAGAGTCATTATTTACTTGAACTTCTAATAATACGTTTCCATCACCAATAATACTAGGCGTAACAGTCAATTTTAAAGCAGCTTCTTTAAACGATGTGTCGGCTCCATCAGCTCCTGTTGCTTGATAGGCTACTTCTTCTCCCTGTGTTATGGTTGCAACTTGATTATCTAAAGTAAAAACTTTTGGATTAGATATTATTTTTCCTAATCCTAAGCTTTCTAAAGCTGTAATTTCTGCTTTTAATACTGCTGATCCAGTTTGTCTCAAAATACCTATACCACTTGTTGCTCCAATTGTTGGAAAATTTGAAACTACATTGCTTCCATCTAAACCTATCTGTGTAGATCCAAAATCAGTTGTAACGGCACTTCCAATGGCACCTCCTGCTCTCTTACCTTTTCTGTTGTAAGCTCCTCCTAATTTAGTTCCTAATGCCTGTTCGAATTCTGATTCTGCTTCTACTATGAATGCTTCAATTAAAACTTGTTTTGTTCTTACATCAATTTCTCTGATTACTTTATCAACTACATCTAAATCTTTTTCTTTTCCTCTAACAATTATAGACCTTGTAGTTACTTCTTCGGTAATTTGTATTGGTGAATAAGAAGCATCACCTCCAACTGAAGTGAATAGTTCATTTATAGTAGCTTTAGCCTGTGCTGGACTTATATAATAAAGCCTAAAAATTTCTGATACAATCGGTTCAACTGAATCTTCTAATTCTACTTTTTTCTTAACCGCTGCTGCTCTTTGTGATTTATAAGTTTCTTGCGAAGTTAAAGTTGATGGAGAATGCACCCTTATAAGATTGCTTGTAACATCAATATCAGCTGCAAAATTCTTCATATCTAATAAAGCATTAAATGCTTTATCCCAGGGGACGTTAACTAATTGTGCTGATATAGCTCCAGCAACTTCTTCTCCAACTAAAATATTAATTTCCCCAATTTGACTCATTAAGCTCATCGCTTCCTTGTAATCTAAATTTTTAAAATTAAGTGTAACGTTTTGTTTTAAAAGTTTATATTCATCAGGTATAAGTAAGTAGTTTTTAGCTTTCTGAGATGATATTTTTTTCCTTTTTTTTAATTTTTGAGTATCACCTATTGTTGGATTAGGCCCCATATCAACTGTTTTCTGAATTTCTTGTTGTCCTTTTTTTTTAATATCATCCTTTATTAAAGGAGTATTATGTTTAAATGTTTTAGTTTTTTTAAATTGACCAGACGCACAACCATTTAAAATTAAAATTAAAAAAGCAAAAAAAGCAAATGTTTTTATAGATTTAGTATTCATTCATTTCCTTTATTTGATTTTTAAAGTTAATAGACATGTATGTTTGATCTTCTTTTTCGAAAATTGCTTCGTTAACTTTTAAGTCAACTAATTTAACTCCTGCGCTTAATTCTTCGTGTAATGTTAAAGATAAAGTTTCCCCTGACGCATCAACTAAAGTTACATAAGAATCGTATTTGCCTAAAATAATTCCAACAAGTTTAAATTTATATAAACTCATTGCTTCACGCTCTTCTTCGCTTCCAGAAACTAAATTTGTTCCAGAACTCAAAGACTCGTCTCCTGCAAAAGGATCGTTCAATGGTAATTCTTCTTCCTCGTTAATCTCACTAGAAGCATTTGTATCGTGTGTATCTGCAAATGTGTAGCTCATGCTAAATGTAGCAAAAAATAAAACTAACAAGAAATATATAGATCTAATTAAAATCATCTGCCAATCCTACTATAGTTAAAGTACCATTAACTGTTATCGCACCGGTTGTATTACCTTTTACCACTTTTATGCTTTCTTTGTCAAAATTTAACATCTTATTGGACAGTGATAGTGCTCTTTTGAACTTTATATAGCCTAAAAAATTACCAGTGATTTGAAAATTAACAGGAATCTTATAATAAGCTACGTCTGTAAGTTTTTTCGATTTCTTTTTCTTTTTCTTTTTCTTTTTAGGATCTGCAGCTGCTAAAGCTTCGCTTTTAGAAACTTGTGCCGGTTGCTTTTTTTCAATTTTTGAAATAATTAATCCGTTCTCGCCTGCATATACACTTAAAGTTTGATAAAGTCCTTCAGTCTCGGCTCTTGTATGAAATAATGTAGAAAAATTTTCATATTGAGGTGTAAGTTTTTTTATTTTCTTTTTATATCCCGCAATTTCACTTTTCATCGCAGCTACTTCTTCTTGTTTAAGTGTCATATCTGCAAGTTTAGCTTTTTTATTATTTACAATTGGGTTTAAAATTGAATAGTAAATAATTAGAAAAAAAACAATTGCACCAAAAGTTATTCCACCTTTTATAAGAGTCTTTTTATCAGCAAAGGCTAAAACTTTTGCCTTTAGATCATCCATGTTTAAATTTTTTAATTCGTTTAAATCCATAATTTTTATATTCCCTTAACTTTAACAAAAATTTTAAATCCTTTTTGCGCTCCTTGACCTCCTGGTAATTTCATCGAAGACAATGACGCCTGTTTAATCAATTTTTGTTTGCCTAAATTTTCAATTAACTTTAAAATATCTTGGTCGCTAGCTGCCATACCTATAATGGTTACCTGGTCTTTTCCATTGTATTCAACAGAATCAAACCTTACTCTCTTAGGAACACTTGATGCAACTTGTGCTAAAATTCTGTAGCTAATTTCTTTGTTTGATTTTAAACTTTTACTTAACTTTAAAGTAGTCGTTATTACACTTAGCTTTTTGCCCACTTTTGCTTTTTCATTTATTGTAGCAGCATGTGTAGAAAGAACATCGTTATAATCAACCAATTTTTTATTGTAAGAATGTATATTCCAGAAAGATAAGGCAAAAAGAATTACATAAATACCTATTACTCCACCTACTACTCCTGTAAATGCAAAGTTTGAAAAGGCTTTCATTTTCTTTTGCTTAATCATGCCGGCTCTATTAGGTAATAAATTTATATTTTTTACTGCAGTTACAAATTTATAATACCCAAAGACATCCAGTTTTCTAAAAGCAAGTCCAATAACTGTTGATAGATAAGATCGATTAGGCAAATTAATTGATTGCTCAAGTTGTTGAGGAATTTTTAAACCGTCGATTGGGTCAAACAAATTAAATCCAGTGTTAACTAAATTTTTTCTAAAACTTGATAAAAAGTCTTCTACATTAGACAAATTTGAAACTACTTTAATGTTTCTAATTCTTCTTTCATATTTTGTTTCAAAATCTTGAATAGCTTGTTTTACTTGAGTAATAAATCTTCTAACTAAAGCTTCTTTTTCTTCTTGGTCTTGTGACTCCATTAAAATTTTTCTATCCTGGCTTCTTAAAAAAATGTCTGTAATAATTGGATTATTATCATATAAAATCATTAAATAATTTTCATCTAAACCAAATTCCAATACCGCTGTTAAATTTGCATCTTCTGTACTTTTAGAAATTATATTAATTTGATCGACTGCCGATTTTAATGCAAAACATTTAACGTCAATAATTACAGGATTAAGATTACTGTTTTTAATTATGGATGTGTAACTATTAATGTCAGATAATTTTGATGCAACAAATAAGATATCCATTGTGTTTTCTTTGTCATTTCTATTTATTACTTGGTGAAAAATTGAATAATCATCTAAATTATCTGTTAGCTGAACTAAATTTTCCCAAAGAGAATTTGTATCAATTGCTTTTTGCAGTTCTTCATCTTTCATTAGTGGTGCTGTAACCACACGAATAATTGCGCTAGTTACAGGGATTGCAATTGCAGCATTTGGTGTAGCAATTTTTGATTTTTGTAATGCGAGCGATAATTCTTCACTCATCTTATCAGCATTGTCTAATACAGAAGAGTCCTCTGGCAAATCAACTGGATGAATAAAAAATTTATTTAAAACCCACTGGTTTGCTTTATTGGTTGAAATTTGAGCTAATCTAATTTCTTTATTTGAAAGTTCAACTCCTACAATTTCTTCTCCTTGAGCTGATTTTTTTCCAAGTTTTGCTTTTAATAAGTTTTCAATCTTTTGTTTAAAGTTACTTTTTCCAGACGCAACAATCTTTGGTGAAGAATCTTTTTTTCCAAAGCTTGGCGTTTTAAATTTAATATTTTTAAACTTTTCAAGAATACTTGAAGAAGTTTTTGATTCTGATGTTTCTTTATTCTCCAATGGAGTAACAACACTTTCTGCGGGAGCAGTTTCTGTTGCTTTAGGAGTTTCTACAACTGGAGGCGTTGTTGGTTCCGGTGTTGTTGGTTCCGGTGTTGTTGGTCGTTGTTCAATTGTTGTTGTGTCCGCTGTTTCGACAAGAGTTTTTTCTTCTTTTCCTTTATTAGCATGAACATCATCGAACCATTTCTCTAGTATCGGTATTGCGTCATCTAAATTAGGAGTTCCAGATGAAGAAATCTTTTGTTTTCCATCAATATAAAGTCTACCAACCCAATTTTTTGATTTTAATTCGCCTTTGTACTTATCTTGCCTTACATATATATGTAGTCTGCCATCTTTTTTATGAATTACTTCATGTTCTTTCTTTTCTTCTACTTCTGATTGTGCTTCAGCTTGAATTTCATTGTTTTCAGTAGTTGAAGTAGAAGATTCTGGAGTTTGAGTATCATTTTGAGGAGATTCTCCCTCAGATTGATTTTCTTCGCTCTTTACTTCTTCTTCTTTATTCTCTATATCAGTTTTATCTTTGTCGTCCTCGTTCATAATTTTATAAAATATATTTTTTCTCTAACACAAACATATGAATCTCTAACACAAAATATAAAAATGTCTAACACATAATCATAAGTTGTATGCTCATATTGGGCTAAAATTATAAAAAATTGTAAATTAGCTAATAAAATAAACACTTTTTTTAATTTTAGGTAAAAAAATTTTTTTTATAATTTTTTTTAATTTTTTTTGAATCTCTAACACAAAAATAAGATTCTCTAACACAACTATATTTTTTTTATATTTTAGCTATTGTGTTAGAGTAATAAAAATTATTGAAATTTAAAATAACTTAATAAAATCAACACTTTTAGACTTTTCAATCAAAAAAAGATTTTTTGTGTTAGAGTATAAAATTATTGTGTTAGAGTATAACAATTTTTTTAAAATTATAAAATACTAAAGCTAAAGTTGCATAATAATTAGATAAAAATTGTCTAAATTTGACAAATATTAAAAGTTGTATCCTAAAAAACTAAAAAAAAATAAAAATTTTTATAAAATTTCAATTTTTAGTAGAAATTAAATTAAAAATTACTTTTTTTATTAATTATACATTTTTAACTGACATCATCAGTACAAAACCTAAAATAAAAAAAATAGATACTGATAAGAAGCCAATTCTTTGAGAATATAAATAAGTTAAAGTTCCAACTGTTAGTGGTCCAGCAAATGCAGTAACTCTTCCTGAGAAGCTAAACAAACCAAAGCCTTTTCCTAAATCATTTTTATTTAATAAATTTGTCATCATTACTCTGCTTGCGCTTTGAATGGAACCAATAAAAAAAGAAATTACCATAACGTTATAAAAAAATTCATTTTTTGTTTGCGCAACCATAGAACCGTAAAGGACTGTAGCTGTTAGCACTGCAATGCAAGTTAAAATAATTATTTTAGATGAAAGTTTATCATTTAAATATCCTCCAATTAAAACTCCGATGAATGCAACGATGTTACCAACAATTGCAAGTTTTAATAATTCACTTGGAGTAAAACCAAAAACACCTGAGGCATACACACCGCCACCTGCTATCAGTACAATTAAAGCATCAGAGTAAATCATTCTTGCTAAAAGAAACTTTCCAGTAGAAGTAAATTTATTTTGCCAAATTATTTCAATTATTTTTTTAAATACCGGAACTGAATCATAATTATCATCGTAAGAGATTTTTTTTTTGAAATAATAAATCATTGGTAATGAAAAAAAGAAAAACCAAAGTGCGACTACAATAGGAATGAATCTGATATGTTCAAAATTATTTTTATCTAAACCAAAAGGAACTCGTTCAGGTAAAACAAATAAATATAAAGTTAATAATATTATTGGAACAGATCCAATGTAACCTAAAGCAAAACCAAAACCAGAAATTTTTCCAATATTATTTTCGTTAGAACATTTTTTTAATAATGAATTATAAAATATAGATCCAACTTCGTAACAATAGTTTGAAATAAAAAAAATAATTAAAGTAAATAAAATATAATTTGGATTTGGTTTAGCAAACCAGAAGAGGCATGTTGTTAAGATGCAAAGTAGAGTAAATATTTGTAAGAAATTTATTTTGCCTTTAGGTCTTTTGTCAGCTAGAGCTCCAAGAAAAGGTCCAGTCAATGCAATTACAATTCCACAAATACCTGCTGTCCATTGCCAGTAAGCTGCTCCTACTTGTGGATCTCCTACAATTTGATTTGCAAAGTAAGCTGACGTAACAAATGTTATAACGATCATAGTGTAAGCTGAATTAGCTAAATCATACAGGGCATAAAAAAATTTACTCATTATTTTTTATTTATCTCCTTATCTATCTCCAATAAATGTTCTAGAGCTCCACTTTTTTTCCACTTTTTAATCAAACTACTTAAGTCTAAAGTAGTTTGTGTAACAAATTCTTTATAAATTGTTTTGTAAGCTGGTCCAAGTTTAATTCCATTCTCAGTATTACCAAGTAAAATACCACTCTTGCTTAAACCTAACACTTTTCTTCTAACTGTTTCTCTTGGAAGCTGAAGAACATCCGAGATACTTGCAAAAGTTAACTTACTATTTTTTATTTTTTTATTTTGTGTAACCTTTGTCATCTGATCTTCAAGTTCTGAAAATGTTTTATTTCCTGTTTTATTAATTTGATAAAGCGAATGACTAACAACAACCTGAAGTATAACAAATGATTCATAGTCTATTTTTAAATTTTCACGCACTCTTGTATATAAAGAGAGAACAAACATCACCCAATTGTAAAGTCCTTGAGAAAAAATAGGTTCTTTTCTATCTTTTTCTCTTGTAGCTTTTTCAAAAGAAACCACTTTGCTAGCGCCTACTGTAGTTTTTTCTGCACTCATTATAGTTTTTATCCTCCCTAGATTAGGTACGGTACAACCTAAAATAGGTACAATCAATCTTTTTTACTAATTTATGAGTCTTTAATTTGGATTACCCTTAATATCAGTAGTTAGTTCTTGATAAATAATTACATTTAAAGTTTGAAAATTTTTTATAACTCTATTTATGTCCCAATCTATATCTACGTCATTGCAATTTAATTCTTCATAATAATAAACTTTCGCATTACCTAGGGTAGGATCTATCTCTTCTGTAACAATATTTAAAATATCTGTGTTTTTTTCTAGTGCAAAATTGTATCTGCAAACATTTGAGGCTGCCCAGTAAAGTATTGTGCTTAATACTATTGCAAAAAAAATCATTATTTTTGGTATGCCCATAATTTTATTTTCCGTCTATTACAACTATAGTTAAATCATCTTTCTGAATTTTACCTGACTTAACTATATCTTCAATAATAATTTTTAATCTTTCATTGTTAGGTGTTGATTGATATTTTTTAATATAATTTTGAAAACCTTCAGCTCCTAACATTTCACCGTTTGGATCTTTAATCTCTGTTATCCCATCGGTAAAAATATACATTGAGCTTTCTGAAAAAGATAAAATTGTTTCTTTATATTTTATTTTAGGCATAATTCCTAACGGTGGGCCCGCTTCAGTATAATTTGAAAATTTTCCATCCTTTGAATAAATTAAAGGCGGTTCATGTCCAGCATTAGAAAGAAGTAGTTCTTTTTTATTACTATCGTATATTCCAACCAACATAGTTACAAACATTCCTCTGGCCGCCGTTTCACAAATTTCTTTATTTAATAAATCTAAAAGATCTGAAGCTGAAAACATTGTTTTACTTAAGCATCGATAGAGACTTGATGCTTTGGACATTAATAATGATGATTTAATTCCTTTTCCCGATACATCGGCCACACCAAATCCATATTTTCCATCTCCTAACTCAGAAAAATTATAAAAATCCCCTGAGACAACTTTTGCAGGAATATTTATTCCTGAAATAGGAAAAGGTTCTTTTTTATTTTGAGATAATAAAGTTTTTTGTATTTCTCCAACTATTTCAATTTCTTTTTGCATCCTATTTTTATCTATAAGTTCCTTGGCCATACGAGCATTTCTAATAGCAAGTGCAGCAGGTGCTGACAAAGTTTCTAATAATTTCCTGTCCTCTTCTTGAAATAATTTATCAACTGTTTTTTTATTTAAACAATGTATCACTCCAATGCATTCGTTTGCTGCAATCAAAGGTGCACAGAGCACAGAATAGGTTGTAAAGTTTGTTTTATTATCTAAATCAAAATAAAATTCAGCAATTTCTCTTACATCTTTTCTAACGTCTCCAACTCTAATACATTTCTTTTGCAAAACTGCTTTTCCCATTACTCCTTGTGTTAAAGGGATTTCATACTCATCAAGATAAGCTTGGTATTTAGATGCTATACATTGAAACACTTGTTTCTTTTCTTCAATTAAAAAAATATTTGCAGCTTGTGCATTTATTCTTTTTATTATTACTTCCAAGGCTGTTTGTAATGTTTCATTTAAATCAAGAGAAGTTGCAAACTCTTGATTCATTTGAGTAATGATTGCTAAATCTTTACTCGTTGTAGACTCTTGCTTTATTGTTTCTGACTTTTTTGATTTAAAAAACATATTTTATATTTTGCATTTTATCTCTTTTTTGATATTTTAAACAAGCATGGAGATTACTATCTATTCACCAAACTTCTATTTACACCTTCAAGATGCTGTATTATTTATGCAGTACTGCTTAGACGGAATTTTACAATTCGCTTCACAAATAAAAATATAATTTGTGCTATATATCGCATTCTTCATTTTTGGAAGTTTATGGGGAAGTTTTTCCAATGTTTGTATATATCGTCTTCCCAATAGTGGAAACGTAGCTAAAGGAAGATCATTTTGTCCTAATTGTAAAAATACAATTAAATGGTTCGATAATATTCCTTTTTTTTCATATTTATTTTTAAAAGGTAAATGCAGGCAATGTAGTAAGCCTATAAGCTTTCAATATTTAGTAGTTGAATTATTAAGTGCTATTAGCTTTGTTATAATCTTTCATCTATATGGAATATCAATTACAACTTTTTTATTATTAATCCTAAGTATTTTTTTTATTATTATTTTCTTTATTGATTTAAAACATTTCATAATTCCAAACGTATTAACCTTTCCATTAATGGTTATAGGGTTTTTAAAATCTTTTGACCCAAATTTAAATCAAACAATTTTTCCGAATTATATTAATTCTTTAATTGGAGGTCTGTTTGGCTACTTAATAATTTGGTCAATCATCTTTCTTTATAAAAATATTAGAAAAAAAGAAGGAATGGGTTTGGGTGATGCTAAATTAATGGCTGTGGTAGGTTTTTGGTTTGGGTGGATCAGTATTCCTTTTACAATTTTTATATCTTCTACTGTTGCTTTAATAATTGTTATACCTTCACTAATTAATCAATCTAGAAAGATGTCGTCAGAGATTCCTTTTGGACCTTATATTATTATTGGGTCTATTTTGTATGTTACATTCGCCAATCAAATTAAATATTTGTTATTTTAATGGAAAAGTTTTTATTCTTTAATATAATTGTTTCATCGCTTAATGTTTTTATAATTGTTTATGCATATTCATTAAATTTTTTTCCAAAAAAATGGCGTAAAAAAATAAATCAAGATACTTTAGTTGGCCTTGCATTAATTTTTTCTACTATGCT
>CACIVL010000021.1 GCA_902590125.1 uncultured Pelagibacteraceae bacterium
TGATAGAAAATTATTTAAATTGTTAATATTTGCTAGAGTATTAAAACAACTAACTACTCTTGCTGACTCAAATTTTTTGTAAATTATTTTTGCTAATTTTTGGTCAAAAAAACTATTAATTGTATTTATTTTATTTTTATTGGCCAAATCTGAAATTTTTTTTGATGGCTCTATACCCAATACTTTGACTTTATTTTTTTTGAAATATTTTAAAAAAGCACCATCATTGCTACCTATATCTATTACTTGATCAGTATCTTTAAGTTTAAACTTTTTAAAAACGAATTTTGCTAAATTTTCGAAATGCTTATTTAATCCAAGGCTCAAACTGGTTTGATATGAAAAATCGTCATATAAAATTTTTGGATCAACAATTTCTTTAATTTGAAGATTTGTACAATGTGAACAATAGTTTAATGTCAAAGTAAGAGTCTTTTTTTTTGATTTTATTTTTGTTAATGAATTGTTAGCTGTTCTTACAGGAACACCTTTAATGTTAAAAATCTGTTTTTTTATTTTTTTTTTACAACAATTGCAATTATGTTTTGAAGTGAATATTTTCATTAAATGGACATATTTTTAATTTAATTGATGTAAAAAATAAAGTAAATTAAAAATTACTATGAAAAAAATTAATCTAATATTTGGTGGAAACAAAGGTATTGGTTACGAAATATTAAAAATTTTTAAAAATAAAAATATTATTACAGTCTCAAGAAGTGCATCAAAAAAAAAAAATCATATACAATGTGATTTATTGAATCAAAATGATTTTAAGTCAAAAATAAATAAGCTCAAAAAAACCAAAATACAGAATATTATTTTTGTACAGAGGTATAGAGGTTTAGATGAAATTGAAGAATATAAATTAATGATATTGTCTCCTCTAATTATTCTAAAAGCTTTAGCTAATAATATTGTTAAGAATGGTTCGGTTGTTTTTATAGGTTCAACTTGTACGAGTAAATTATCTAATGATCAGAATGCAAATTACCATGCTATCAGGCATGGTATAATTGGATTAGTAAAATTTTTTGCTTACAGACTGGGAAAAAAAAACAAAATTACAGTCAATCTTGTATCAACTAGCAAAATATTAAAAAAAGAAAATTTATTTTTCTTTAAAAAAACAAAATATGGAAAAAAAATTAAAAATAATCATGAAAAAAGTTTACCAATGAAAAGAATGTTATCGTCAAAAGATGTAGCGAATATGGTGAGTTTTCTTGTACACCAGAACTCAAAAAATATTACTGGTCAAGATATATTTATTGATGGAGGAGAGCACTTGATTTAGTAATGCAAATTTAACTCAAACAAATAATTTATGAATATTTTGATTACTGGTGGGTCTGGTTATGTAGGTAGTAGACTAATCTACAAACTATTAAAGGAAACAAATTTAAAAATAGTAAACTATGATATTTCTTTATTTGGTGATAAACATTTACCAAAAAGTAATAGATTTATTTATTGCAAAGAGGATATTGCTGACTCAAGAAAATTTGAGAAAGCGATATTAGAAAATAATATAGATACAGTATTACATTTAGCTTGTATCTCTAACGACCCAACATATGAGTTAAATTCTGAATTATCAAAAAAAATAAACTACGACTGTTTTGAAGATTTAGTAAAAATTTCAAAAAAAAATAAAGTAAAAAAATTTATATATGCGTCAACTTGTTCTGTTTATGGTGTTTCAGACAGCCCAAATGTAACTGAAACAAATGAGCTAAAACCAATTACAGATTATAATAAATATAAAGCACTTTGCGAACCAATTTTAAAAAAATATTTAGATGATGATTTTACAGGAATAATAATTAGACCAGCAACTGTATGTGGTTTTAGTGAAAAAATGAGGTTTGATTTAACAGTTAATATTTTAACTAATTTTGCCTACAACAAAGGATATATAAAGGTTTTTGGTGGCAAACAATGCAGACCTAATCTGCATATTGACGACATGTGTGAACTATATAAAATATTGATTTTGACACAAATCAAAGAATTTAATGGTGAAATCTTTAATGTTGGAACTGAAAATCTTAAAATTATAGAGATTGCAGAAAAGGTTAAATCGGTGATAGAAAAAATGTACAATAAAAAAGATATAGAAATTAGAGTAGAAGAAAGCGCAGATATAAGATCGTACATGATTAATTCCGATAAAATAAAAAAACTATTAGGTTTTAAATTTAAAAAAACTGTAATTGACGCGATCGAAGATTTGTGTAAAGCGTTTGATAATAAGTTAATAGTTGACAGTTTTTCTGATCAATGGTCAAATCTAAAAGTTTTGTCAAAAAAAGAAATTTATAAGTGAAAAATATACAAAAAGATTTCGAAAAAAAAGGATATACGATAGTAAAACCGGAAAAAAAAATTTTAAACGAAATAAGAGAAATCATTTATTCATCAATTAAAAAAAAAATAGATTCAAAATATAAAAATAAAGATATTGATAATTTTTTTAATAAATTTCATGAGTTTGCAAAATCTAAAGATTTAAATGAAATAAGGTTTTCAACATATAACCTTATTAACAAAAGTAAAAAATTTCAAAATCTATATTATCAAGCAGCAAAGCCCTTTTTAAACATTCTAGTAGGCAATGAATTAGCAATGCAAAAAAAAATAAATTTATCTATTCAAATGCCTAAAGATAAAGATTCTTTATTAGATATGCATTCCGATGCATATGCTGGAGAGAGTCCATTTCAAGTTGTTGTTTGGATTCCACTAGTTAATGTATTTAGCAGTAAAGGAATGTTTTTTACAACACCACAAACTAGTAAAAAAATAAACAATGAAGTTTTAAATAATGATAAATATAACGTAAAACAGTTATATATAAAAAATAAAAAAAAGTTTTGGTTTGTAAAAGCAAATTTTGGTGAAATAATAATTTTTTCACCTTTGATACTTCATGGAAATAAAGTTAACTTAACTAATGAAACAAGGTTTTCTCTAAATTGCAGATTTAAAAGTTTATTGTCACCCTATGATGTTTTGAAAAAATCACATAGAAATATTCCAAATTTTTACAGACCACTAGACATAAAACCTTTAACCAAAATAGGTTTTAACTACCTAAAGACCTTACAAAATAAAGTTATATGAATAAAAAATATGCTGGATATATTAATTTAAAAAATCTTAATGGCGTTCTTTATCCATCTTCTATGCAAAATATTATGATGAAAGACTTTATTACTAATGAACTTAAAGGAGTTTTTTGCTTATCACCAACTGAGGTATTGTTAGCTAAATATCCAATAACTTTAAAAACTTTGTTAGCAAAAGAAACAAAAGTATCTGGAATAGTTATGCTTTCATCTTTTTATCTTCCTGATGATCATCAAATAAGACAGAAAATTTATCAAGAATCAATAAAAAACAAAAAATCCCTATATTTTATTCTTGATGAATTAGTTTTTAAAAATAATAAAGATATAGATACTATTGAAACATTTTTAATGTTTAATAATAATTTTTTTACTGATATTAAGAAAAAACTTCAACTACATGAAGATGAAATAGTAAAAATAAATAAAAAAATTAATTTTGTTTAATTATTTAAAATAAATAAATTCATAATCTCCATCATATTTAAATAAATCAAATATCCAAATCCATTCAGTTTTCGAAAAAAATGATTCACAGGTTAAAGCCCAACATTGTAAATTAAATAATTCTTTTTCATTTCTATAACTTTCAGTCATTAAATATTGTTCTTTACTGACTCTAGATATTTCTTTTAAAAAATTTTTAACATCAAATATTTCTAAATTATGAATACAGCCTAATGAAATTGCAAGATCAAAACTTTTGTTTTTATATTTAAAATTTTTTCTAGCATCACCAACTTTTAAATATTTTTTTATTTTTTTATGTGATTTATTAATTGCATATTTAGATATATCAAAACCACTAATACGAATTTGGGGTAAAATTTTTTTTATTTCATATAACAAAAATCCTTTTCCACAACCTATATCTAAAATTTTTGATTCATTATTAAGATTGTATTGTTTAATCAATTTTTTGGCCACAGGAATCCAATAATTTTCTATATACTTGTACCCACCATAACCAGACTTTCTACTGCCATCCCAATAATCTTTCGAATATTTTTTAGCCAGTTTCATAAAATAAACTTTGTTATCCATCATTCTTTTAAGACAATTTCTTTTAGTTGATTTATGAATTGGAGTAAAAATATTAAGTTTTTTTTTCATGTAGTTTTTTGGTTACAGCTGAATATATTTTTTTAGCACTAAGTCCACAATAATCTAATAAATCATTTTGATTACCATATTTTTTTACAAAAGAATTATTGATTCCAATTCTATTAACCTTTGTAATTGCTTGAGAATTTTTTTTGTTTAATGTTTCAAGAACAATACTTCCTAGACCACCAGAGACCAAATGTTCCTCAACAGTAAAAATTAATTTTGTTTTTTTGGTGGCTTTAATTAAAGACTTTTCATCAAATGGTTTAATTGTACTGTTGTGTAAAACTCCTGCTTTTATATTTTTTGCTTTGAGCCTATCCACAACCTCTAAACATTCTTGTGTTGTTATACCAGTTGTTACAAATAAAATATCTTTACAGTCTCCAAATGATATTGATTTTCCAATTTTGATTCTTTTGATTTTATTCGTAACTACTTTATCACCACCTCTTGCTAATCTTATATAAATTGGACCATCAACTTTTACAGTTTGAGGCATAATATGCTTCATTTCGTTTGAGTCACATGGAGCTATTATCATCATGTTAGGTATAGTTCTCATTATTGAAATATCTTCAATAGCCTGATGAGTTGGACCTAACGGTGCATAAACTAAACCACCTCCATTTCCTATTAATCTTACGGGTAATTTATGCAACCCTAAATCAATTATGTTTTGTTCAAAATTTCTTCTGGTCAAAAAAGTTGCTATTGTATTAAAATATGGAATAAACCCTTCTATTGCTAGTCCCGAAACCATACCAGTTAGATATTGTTCAGAAACTCCTTCCATAATAAATCTTTCTGGGATTTTTTTTTTAAACTCATCTAAAACTCCAGGACCAATATCTGAGCCTACAAAAATTACTTTATTATTTTTCTTAGCAATTTCATAAACCATATCAAGGCAAGTTTTTCTCATTAAGTTCCTAACGATTTTTCTATTTTTAATAAATCATTTTTATCTAAAAAAGACCGGTGATGCCAACTAGGATTTCCTTCAGCAAATTTTATTCCCTTACCTTTAACTGTATGACAAATTATAACTGAAGGTTTGTTTCTAACTTTTAAAGCCTTTTCTATAGTTGCTTCTATTTCTTTAGTATCATGTCCATTTATGTTGAATGTACTAAAATTAAAACTTTTAAATTTGTCTGTTAAAGGTTCTAGGTCCAAAACTTCACTGGTTTTGCCATATGATTGTAATTTATTGTAGTCTATTAAAACAGTTAAATTATCAAGTTTATGTTTTGAAGCAGAAAGCAAAGATTCCCATATCGATCCTTCATTTATTTCGCCATCTCCACAAACTACAAAATATTGTTTTTTAATTTTATTAATTTTGCTTGCAATAGCCATTCCCACGGCAATTGGTAAACCATGTCCTAATGCACCAGTTGATATTTCAACTCCTTTAACTTTATCATGCTCAGGATGGCCTCCTAAATTTGAATTAAATTGACCAACTGAAAGTAGCTCTTTTTTTTTTATAAATCCCTTATCATATAAAACAGCATATAATGCTAAACAACCATGTCCTTTGCTTAGAACAAATTTTGATTTATTCTTTTTTATAAATTTTTTATAAAGAACTCTAATTATCTCAACTAAAGACATTGCAGACCCAACATGTCCTCTCTTTTCGCTCTTTAAACATTGAAGAATTAATTTTCTAAGATAGATAGATTTTTTATCTAATTTTATTTTTTTTGACTGTGAAATTTTATTTTTCATTAAAAAATTTTTTTATCATATTGCATATATAAATAATCTCATTTTTTTTTAAAAACTCGCTAATTGGGAGTGATAGTACTGTTTTTGATTGCATTTCTGCTTTTTTAAAATCACCTTTTTTGTAACCTAAATATTTTGCTGCTGGCTGTAAATGAATTGGTATAGGGTAATGCACTCCCGTTTCAATAGCTTTTTTTAGCAAATGATTTTTAAGCTTTTGTCTATCTTTGGTTTGTATAACAAATAGGTGGTATGTATTAAATTCTTTATTATTTTCATAAGGGAGTTTAATCGGAAGATTTTTTAATTCTCTAAAATATATTTCAGCATTTTTTCTCCTTAATTCAATTCTAGAGTTTAAGCTTTTAAGTCTTTCTAATAGAATACCTGCTTGCAAACTATCCATTCTAGAAACATATCCAAAACATTGAGATTTATTTCTATCTGATAAACCATGGTTAATTAATAGCTTTAGTTTTTTGTAATACTTTAAATTGTTAGTAACAATAAAACCTCCATCACCAGCTGAATTTAAAGTTTTTAAAGGATGTGTTGAAAAACAACCAATATTTCCATATGAGCCACTTTTTTTTAAGTTAAATTTTGATCCAATCGACTGGGCACAATCTTCAATAACAGGAATATTATATTTTTTTGACAAATTCATTATACTTTGCATGTCAGCCATCTTTCCACATAAGTGAACAGGCATTATAGCTTTAGTTTTTTTAGTTATTTTTCTTTCTATCTCTTTAGGGTCAATCAATTGGTTGTCATTAACCTCTGCAAAAACTGGTCTTGCTCCTAAGTGAACGATACTTGCTGCACTAGCTATAAACGAATTTGGTGGAGTTATTACCTCGTCACCATTTTTTACATTTAATATATGCATTCCAAGAGTTAATGCATCGGTGCCACTGTTTGTACAAACTGCATATTTTGTTCCACAGTATTTTGCAATTTTCTTTTCCAAATTAGAAATTATATCTGATCCAATATAATTACCCGAAGATAAGATTTTTTTAATAACGGGTAAGATTTTTTTTTCTTCGCTTTTCCATTGTTTGCTTAGATCTACTCTTCGAATTAATTTCTTCATTTAAAAATATGGCTAACGATTATTTCGTATATGCTGTAGCCCTTATTTATAAAATCTTTCTGGTGTTTTTTTGTTAAATTTTATAAGCATTAAATTCTTACATCAAAATCATAATCTTTTCCAGGTATACCTGATTTAATAGTGTTATTTTCAATATCTTTTTTAATTAACATTGCCTGATAAATACAATCGTCTATATCTAAAGTATAAAAATAACTTCCATTTCTTCCGACAGAATACATACCTTCAGGAAAATCATCGATATATTTTTTAGCTAGTCTATGCCATTTTTTTTGTGGAAGTGGATAATATCTTCCGTTTGATGATGGTATCTCAAGTCCAATCAAGGAGGTTGGAGATTTGTGATGTGTAAATTTTTTGTATTCAGTTATTCTTGTAAATTTCTCATTATTTGGATAGGAAACAAAATATGCGTGTTTTGGGAGAACAAATTCTATGGGTATAACCATTTTGTGGAGATCTCTACCGATATATGGTAATTCACCATAAATATTATCCATAATCAAGTCGGGCGATGAAGAACTTATAACTATATCAAATTTTTCTTTTTCTTTATCGTTTATTTTAAAAATTTTATTTTTTAAATCAATAATTCTTACTTTTGAGTTAAACAGTACGGTTGTATCTTTGGTTGCTATTTCAAAATATTGATTATATCCATCCTTTGCATACGGATATCCGCTATATGAACCATCCCATGCACTTTTTTTTGAATTTTTTTTTTTAATTGTTGCCCCCTTTGGCGACCATGAGAAAGTATCTATTTCAGTATTATCTTCTACCTGCCACATTTTTTTATTATATTTATCAATAACTTTTTCATATAGAGTTTTACCTACTGAACCAATCCAGTAATCTTTTAAATTTGTTGGTTTAAAACTTT
Source organism: uncultured Pelagibacteraceae bacterium (assembly GCA_902590125.1). GTDB lineage: Bacteria > Pseudomonadota > Alphaproteobacteria > Pelagibacterales > Pelagibacteraceae > Pelagibacter. The sequence continues at coordinate 7,979 of CACIVL010000021.1, forward strand.
TTTCTCTATTTTTTAACTCCTCCTTAATTTTATCTTTATCAGGCATTCTTTCAACATCATCTAAATGAAGAGGATAATTATAAAATTGATCGTCTTGTTCTACATATGAGATTAATTCAATATCATTACATGATCTTAAAGGTATTAATTTATTAAAATATTCATACACCTCCATTTTTTTTGTTAGAAAGTATCTTGGGCCAAAGGTAAAAGGATGTCCACCGTACCAATGAGTTTTAACTCCAGCACCCAAAAAAGAATTTTGTTCTATGAGTATAATTTCTGTTTCAGGAATTTGGTTTAAAAGATGTGAGCAAGCCAATCCAGCCATACCCCCACCTATAATTAATATTTTTATTTTTTTCTTCATACTTGTATTGAAATTGTCATAAAATTGTCAAAATTTAATAAGGATATATATATATTACAATAAATAAATCAAATAATAAATTAAGTAGTGGAATAGTAACATAGACGACAATATATAAAATGATATGAATATAATTTTAAAAATCCAAAAAAAAAACTTAAATTATATTTATAAAAAATGAAAAACTTTCTAACTAAACAGTATATTAAAGATAAAAAATTTAAAATCAGACACAATTATCTAAGCGATGAATTTAAAGATTATCCAAAAATATTTAAAAAAATTGAGAAGGTTATAAAGTTTAATGACTTCACGTTAGGTTTTGAAGTTGATAAATTTGAAAATAATTTTAAAAAACTAATAAATGCAAAAAATTGTATTGCAGTTGGAAGTGGAACAGATGCCATTTACATGTCATTAAAATGTCTTGGACTGTCTCGAGGTGATGAGGTAATTACCACTCCATATACTTTTTATTCAACAGTAAATGCAATTGTTCAAGCTGATTGCAGACCAGTTTTTGCTGACGTTCAAGGAGATTTCAACATTAATCCAGAATTGATAGAAAAAAAAATTACAAAAAAAACCAAAGCTATATTAGTTGTTCATTGGGCTGGACGAATATGCGATATGAATAGAATAAAAAAAATAGCAAAAAAATATAATCTTTATATTGTTGAAGACGCTTGTCATGCGATACTCGCAAAAAAAGGAAAAATTTTTGCAGGCAATTTTGGTGATATTGGTTGTTTCAGCTTACATCCACTAAAAAATTTAAATGTGTGGGGTGATGGAGGTATGATGGTAACAAAAAATAAAAATATTGCTAAGAAATTAAAACTTTTAAGAAATCATGGATTAGTAAATAGAAATGAAATTAAAATTTTTGGTATTAATTCACGGTTAGATACAGTCCAAGCAGTTGTAGCAAATCATTTAATAAAAAAAGTTAAAAATATCACAAAAGCAAGAAGAGATAACGCAAGAAAATTGGATATTGGTTTGAAGAATATTGATAGTATTAAAATTCCAAAGAGAGATACAGAAAATTATGAAGTTTTTCATATATATTCTATAAGGGCAAAAAAAAGAGATCTTTTAATAAAATTCCTCCACTCGAAAGGTATTGATGCTAAAAAATACTATCCCATTCCAATGCATTTACAAACACCAAGTAAAATAATGGGAAATTACAAAAAAGGGGATTTTCCTTATGCAGAAAAGCTTTGCAACGAAACAATATCTGTTCCAATACACCAATTTGTAAAGAAAAATGAGATAAATTATATAATTAAAAATATTAAAGATTTTTACTCAAAAAGTTAACGCACAATCATCTTTTTATTTAAAATCATTGAAAAGATATGTCTACTCTAGTTACTTCATTTAA
>CACIVL010000022.1 GCA_902590125.1 uncultured Pelagibacteraceae bacterium
TACCTAAAAAAGATAAAAATCCTATTACATCAGTTATTGTTGTTACAAATACACTGGATGCGACTGCTGGGTCTATATTAAATTTTTTAAGTGTTATTGGTACTAAAATTCCAAATAAACCTGCTACTATCATGTTTAGTACCATTGAGATTGATATTATTAATGAAAGTGTTGTGTCATTGAACCAAACTTGAACTATAACTGCACTTATAATTGCAAAAATTATACCATTCAATATTCCAATTGAAAATTCTTTTAATACATTCTGAGAAAAATTATTTTTGGTTAATTCATTTGTAGCTATTGTTCTTATAGTAACAGCAAGTGTTTGCATCCCAGCATTTCCTCCCATCGATGCAACAATTGGCATAAGAACAGCTAAAGCAACAACTTTTTCGATATCTTCTTGAAAAAAACCTATAACTAATGAAGCAATAACAGCTGTAAACAAATTTAATAAAAGCCAAGTAAATCTTCTTTTAGTTTTTTTAAAAACGCCATCTGTGATTTCTTCATCACCTACTCCTGCAAGTCTTAATGCATCCTCTTCAGCTTCTTCTTTTAAAACTGTAAGAACATCATCGCTTGTAATCATTCCTACTAATTTATTATTTTTGTCAACTACACATGCAGAATTTAAATTATAATTTTCAAATAAATGGCCCACTTTTTCTTTGTCCATGTCAACAGGTATGGAAAGTTGTGTTTCGGACATTATAGAAATCATTTTCGTATCTCTTGGTGTTCTTAAAACTTTTGAAGAAGGAACTGTTCCTATGGGTTTAAATTCATTATCTACTATAAATATTTCTAAAAATTGTTCTGGTAAATCTTTGTTCTCTCTTAAATAATCTATTGTTTGACCTACAGACCAATTACTTGGTATTGCTGTAAATTCTCTTTGCATAATTCTAGCAGCAGAATCTTCTGGATAACTTAAACTTTCTAATAGTGCGAAACGATCTTTTGGTGGCAATGAACCTAATATTGCATTTTTGTTTTTTTCATCAATATTTTCTAAAATTTTAATTGCATCATCAGACTCTAGGTTTTTTAATATAGTTACAATTGTTTCTGATGAAAGATATTTTATAATTTCTGATTGGATAGATTCATTAAGCTCTATAAATACACCTGGGTCTATTTTAAAATTATTAAGTTTAATTAGCTTTTCTCGATCATTTTCACTTAAATGTTCTATAATATCCGCCGCATCCGCAGGGTGCATTTCTTTGAATGAATTAGTAATAAATAAAGCATCGTTACTTGCAATTTTACTTATAACAACGTTTATATATTCTTTGTTAAATTCAAAATTTACTTTTTTATCTTTTATTTTTTTTACTAAAGACATAAATTTTCCTATAATCTAATACGGCACTATTAATACATAATTCATATAATACAATTTATTAATGAAAATTGAGATCAAAAAATCAACAAAACTTATAGAATATAAAGAAGCCATTGATTTTCTTGAAAAAAGGGTAATTGAAGTTAACCAAAATAAGTTAACTGAGCTTATTTGGATATTAGAACATCCCAATACTTACACTGCTGGTACTGGTTATGATGAAAATGACATTTTAGATAAATCAATTAAAATAGTTAAAACAAACCGTGGTGGAAAAATTACATACCATGGTCCTGGTCAAATTATTTGCTATTTTGTTATTGATTTAAATAAGAAAAAAAAAGATATAAGAAAATTCACAAAGGTTATAGAAAAAACAATCATAGAATCTTTAAGTGAATACAAAATAAATTCATTTAATGATCCTGAAAATATTGGAATATGGGTTAATCATGAGAAAAAAATAAAAAAAATTGCTGCTATAGGTATTAGAATTAAAAAATGGATCGCTTACCATGGATTTTCAATTAATGTTAATAATAATTTAGAAAATTATAATAAAATTATTCCCTGCGGAATAAAAGATAAAGATGTTACAAATCTTAAACTAATCAAAGATCAAAATTATGATGAATTAAGTAATAAAATTATAAATAATTTTATTAATAATTTGGAAATCTAAGTCGTTTTGTTTTTAAAAATTTTTTAAAGTAATCAGGTAATAATGCCGTATAAGTATATTTTTTATCATTGATCATAAATTTTATTTGATAAGAATGTAGCATTAAATTTTTATTAATACCCTTTTGATTGTTTTTAAGATTGTATTTTTTATCACCGTATATTGGGTTTCCTGTGCTATATAGTTGTTTTCTTAACTGGTGTTTGCGGCCAGTTATTGGTTTCATTTCAACTAGTGTAGAAATAGAATTTTTATCTAAAACTTTATAAATTGTTCTAGATTTTTCTATAATTTTTTTATCTTTTTCATATCTAACCAAATCATTTTTCCATTCACCTGAGTTATTTGTTAATTCGCCATGACATATACCTAGGTAAGTTTTATGAACTTTTCTTAATCTAAATAGTGATGTAAGTAATTGAGCTGATTTATGATGTTTGGCAATTATAAAAACACCAGATGTCTCTTTATCTAATCTATGAACAGAAAATGGTTTTGCATTTTCAAAAATTTTACTTTTTGCAAATATATCTACTAAATTCTTTTTTGATTTTGTTCCACCTTGTACGGAAATTCCTGCTTTTTTATTTAAAACAATAAAATCCTCGTTATCATCAATGATTAATTTTTCATTTGCTTTTATTACGTCTTTAGATGGCTGAAATTTAGTTTTTTTTTGTTTAATAGATTCTTTAAAGTCTAAATTAAATAAATCTATTTGGTCATTTTTTTTAATTTTATGCGAGCTTTTAATTTTTTTATTATTTAACTTAATTTTTCCATTTCTTAGATTTTTTTCAATAAATCCTTGTGGTAAATTTCCAATATTATTTCTAATCCATCTATCTAAACGCATATTATTAGACGTTTCATCAACGTTATATGTCTTTTTCATGATGTATATTGTAATATATTAAATTACGCTTTTGGCAATTTTTTTGATTCTTTTTTAACTTTTGTTGACTCTTTTTGATCTTTAACAGGTTCTGTTTTTTTCCTATCCACTTTTTTGGCTTGAACATCTCTATCTACAAATTCAATAACTGCCATTGGTGCATTGTCGCCATATCTAAAACCGGCTTTAATAATTCTTGTGTAACCACCATTTCTTTTTTCATATCTTTTAGATAAAGTTTTTTTTACTTTACTTGTTGATTTTTTATCTTGTAATTTTGCCATTAACATTTTTGTCGTATGTAAATTCTCTTTTTTTCCTAATGTAATAATTTTGTCAGCTTGAGGTTTTAAAAATTTTGCTTTTGGTAATGTTGTAGTAATTTGCTCATACTTAATAAGAGAATTTAACATATTTTTTAATAACGCTTTTCTGTGATTAGAAGTTCTGTTGAGCTTCTTATTAACCATTCCATGTCTCATTAGATGCTTTCCTCAAGTTTTTTTGACATTTCTGCTATATTATCGGGTGGCCAATTTGGTATTTCCATCCCTAAATATAAAGACATACTAGTTAATACTTCTTTAATTTCATTAAGTGACTTTCTACCAAAGTTTGGGGTTCTTAACATTTCGCCTTCAGATTTTTGAACAAGATCTCCAATATAAATTATGTTATCATTTTTCAAACAGTTCATTGATCGAACTGATAATTCTAATTCATCTACTTTTCTTAGTAGATTTTTATTAAACTCTGGTTCAGTTGGTTGTTCTCGCGCTGGTATTTCTTGTGGTTCTTCAAAATTAACAAACATATTAAGTTGATCTTGAAAAATTTTTGCTGAATAAGCAACAGCATCTTCAGCTGAAATTGAGCCATTGGTCTCAACTTCCATTATTAATTTATCATAATCAAGAGCTTTTCCCTCTCTTGCAGTACTAACAGAATAAGATACTTTTTTAACTGGACTAAATAATGAATCAATAGGTATTAAACCTAAAGGTGGCTCTTCTGGCTTATTCATTACTGAAGGTACATAGCCCTTACCAGTTCCAACAGTCATTTCCATGTGAAAATTAGTATTCTCATCTAAATTACAAATTACCAAATCTGGATTTAGTATTTCAACATCTGAAATTGATGTTATGTCAGAAGCTTTGATTATACCTGGACCCTTAACATCTAAAATTAATTTTTTAGTACTTTCAGATGAGCTCTTTAATGCTAAAGATTTAACATTTAAAACAATGTCAGTTACATCTTCTCTAATACCTTTTATGGATGTAAACTCATGTAAGACACCATCTATTTGTATTGCGGTTACTGCAGCTCCTCTAATTGATGATAACAAAATTCTTCTTAATGAATTCCCTAATGTTAGTCCATAACCTTTTTCTAATGGTTCAGCTATAATTTTTGCAAAAGTTTTATCATCACTTAATTGAATATCTAATTTTGCTGGTTTAATTAATGATTTCCAGTTTTTTACATTTACATCTAAATTTTCCATTTATACTCTCCTTTTTTTTGGTGGTCTTGATCCATTATGTGCCATTGGTGTTGTATCTTTTATTGAAATAATTTTAAAACCTCTTGCTTGCAGCGCTCTTAATGCAGTTTCTCTTCCAGAACCTGGGCCTTTTATTTCTACAGACAAAACTTTCATACCAAATTCAAGTGCTTTTGAGGCTGCTGCATCAGCTGCAATCTGAGCTGCATAAGGAGTAGATTTTCTTGATCCTTTAAAGCCCTTTTGACCAGCAGATGACCAAGATATTATATTGCCGTTAGTATCTGCTATTGAAATAATAGTATTGTTAAATGTTGATTGAACATAAGCAATACCATTTAATATATTCTTTTTTACTTTTTTTTTTTTTGAGTAAGAGCTTTTTTTAACAATTTTTTCAGTTTTTTCTTGAGTTTGATTTTTATCTACAGTTTTTTCTTTTTTTTGCATTTTTATTTTTTAAGTGGTGTTAATTTTTTACCAGCAATAGCTATTGCTTTACCTTTTCTGGTTCTAGCATTACATCTAGTTCTTTGTCCCCTAACAGGTAATTTTTTTCTATGTCTTGATCCACGATAGGATGCAAGATCTATTAATCTTTTAATATTCATCGAATATTCTCTTCTAAGGTCTCCTTCAACTTTAAAATTTTTATCAATATATTCTCTTATCTTTAAAATTTGATCGTCAGTAAGTTGATTCACTCTTTTAGAAGTTGGAATCTCTAATGCAGAACATATTTGTTTTGAAAACTTCTCACCAATTCCATAAATATAAGTAAGTCCAGTCTGAACAAGTTTATTTTGTGGAATATTTACACCTGCTATACGAGCCATAATTTTTGAGAATAAATTTAGCCTTTTATATAAGAAGTTGTTTTAAAGTCAACGTTTTAAACAGTGAGAATTTGCTCAATTTTATTAGTAATTACTTCAATTTCTGAACTACCATCTATTTCATGAAAATAACTTCTAGATGAATAAAAATCTAAAACTGGTTTTGTTTTTTTCATATACTCATCATATCTTGTAATTAGAACATCTTCATTGTCATCTTTTCTTTTTTTTAAATATTTGACTCCACACTCATGTTTTTCAACTTCTTTTTTATCTGAATATACATTAAATATTTTTTTGCACTTTTCGCATGTAATTCTTCCTAAAATTCTTTTCTCTATTATTTTTTTACTAACTTTTAAAAAAAAAATAAAATTTATAGATTGATTATCAGAATTAAGCATTAGTTCTAAATTTTCTGCTTGTTCTATATTTCTAGGATAACCATCAAAAATTATTCTATTTCTATAAGAAGGATTACTTATAACCTTTTTTAACAACTCATTAATAATATTGTCTGTAACAAAATCACCTTGATTTATTATTAGGTCAATTTTTTTTCCAATTGTAGTTTTGTTTTTAATTTCATTTCGTAAAATATCTCCCGTAGATAATTGATATAAATTAAATTTTTTAGCAATAAAGTTTGCTTGTGTACCTTTGCCAGCTCCAGGAGCTCCGAATAATATAAGATTCACTAACTATCTTCCAAATTTTGTCTTTTTAATTAATTCTTCGTATTGAGAACTCATTAATCTTGTCTGAACTTGTGTAACTGTATCTATGGCAACAACTACAACAATCAGTATAGAAGTTCCTCCAAGATAAAAAGGAATTGGATAATTTGCAATTAAAAATTCTGGCATTAAACAAACTAATGTTAAATAAAGGGCACCAATTGTTGTTAGTTTAGTTAAAATATTATCTATATACAATGCTGTGCTTCCACCAGGTCTTATTCCAGGAATAAACCCTCCATACTTTCTTAAATTTTCTGCAGTTTCATTTGGATTAAAAGTTATTGATGTATAGAAAAAAGTAAAAAATATTATTCCAGATGCATATAAAATCATATAAAGAGGCTGTCCTTGAGAAAAAAAAGAAGTTATGTTTAAAAATGTCTCATTGCTTGAAAAATTAAAATTAGAAAAAGTAATTGGAAGCAATAACAAGGCAGAAGCAAAAATTGCAGGAATTACGCCAGCATTATTTATTTTTAATGGCAAATGTGAGGAGTCACCACCATAAATTTTATTACCCATTTGTCTTTTTGGATAATTTATAAGTATTTTTCTTAAAGCTCTTTCCATAAACACAATGAACATAATTGTTAATACCAAAAGTACAAAAATTGCGATAATCATCAATGTTGAAATTGCACCAGTTCTACCAAGTTCAAATGTAGTAACTAAAGCTCTTGGAATTTCTGCAACAATACCTGAAAATATAATTAAAGAAATTCCATTACCAATTCCTCTTTGGGTAATTTGTTCTCCAAGCCACATTAAAAAAACAGTACCTGCAACTATAGTTGTTACTGTGGTTATTTTAAAAAATACGCCAGGGTTAATTACTAAATTTGCAGAAGACTCCAAACCAACTGATAAACCATAGCCTTGAATCGTTCCTAATAAAACAGTTCCATATCTTGTGATTTGTGTAATTTTTTTTCTTCCTGTTTCACCTTGGCTTTTTAAATTTTTAAAATAATCGGATACACCAGTTAACAATTGAACAATAATCGATGATGAAATATACGGCATTATACCTAAAGCAAAAATTGCCATACGACTAACTGCTCCACCTGCGAACACATTGAACATACCCAGTAAACCTTTTTGATTTCCCTCCATAAGTGTTTGAAGTTGATCTGGATCAATCCCTGGTAAAGGAACAAAAGTACCTAGTCTATATATAGCTAGAATAAAAATTGTAAATAATATTCGATTTTTAAGATCGCTAGATTGTGGTGTTGCGCTCATATTCTATCATTGTTTTTTTTTGACCAAGATTGATCCACCAACTTTTTCTAACTTTTTTTTAGCTGATTCCGAAATTAAATCTGCTTCAATACTAATCTTTGTTTTAATTTCACCATTTCCTAAAATTTTAAGCTGTTGAGAATTTTTATTAATAATTTTTAATTTTTTTAATAGAATTATATTTATAATTTCGCTTGAATTAATTTTTTTTTTATTGATAAAATTTTGAATTTTTTCCAAATTAATTTTTGCTATTTTAATTTTATTCAATGAGTTAAAACCTCTCTTAGGTAATCTTCTATATAAAGGCATTTGCCCACCTTCAAAACTTTTAATAGCCACTCCAGACCTAGACTTTTGACCTTTAACGCCTCTTCCTGAAGTTTTTCCTTTACCTGAACCTATTCCTCTGCCAATTCGTATTTTTTTACTTATAACTTTATTTGTTGAATTAAGTGTGATCATTATCCTCTTTTCTCAATAACTTCAGAGATTTTTTTATTCCTTATTATTGATATTTGTTTAGGTGAATTTTGTTTAGATAAAGCCTTCATGGTAGCTCTTATAACATTATGTGGATTTGCTGTTCCCATTGATTTAGCAACTATATCTTTTAAACCTAAGACTTCACAAACAGCTCTAACAGGACCTCCTGCAATAATTCCTGTTCCTTTTGGAGCTGATCTTAATTTAATTCTACCTGCTCCATCTTTTCCATAAACATCATGATGTATAGTTCTGCCATCTCTTAATGGTATTTGCTTTAATTTTCTTCTAGCTAATTCATTTGCTTTTTTAATTGCATCAGGAACTTGTTTTGCTTTAGCATGAGCAATACCAATCTTTCCATTTTGATTTCCAACGACAACTAGCGCCGAGAAACCAAATCTACGGCCTCCTTTAACAACTTTAGTAATTCTATTTATATGTACAAGTTTTTCTAAAATATCATCTTTTTTATTATCTATTTTATTTTCCATAACTTTAAAGTTCCATTCCATTTTTTCTAAGAGTTTCTGCAAAAATTTTTACTCTTCCATGATATTTATAAATTCCACGGTCAAAATAGATTTTAGTTATTTTTCTATCTTGAGCTTTTTTTGCAAGTTTTTCTGCCACAATTTTTGATAATTCAGTTTTGTTTTTCTTGTTTATTGCTTTAATATCTTTTTCTACAGACGAAACTGATAAAAGTGTTACATTTTTTATATCATCAATAATTTGAGCGGATATATTTTTTGCTGATCGAAAAACACTTAATCTAAATCTATCTGATTTAGCAACTTTTTTTATTTTTTTTCTTATTCTAAATTTTTTTCTGATAGTAGTATTCAATTTCATTATTTTTTCTTTCCTTCTTTTCTTAGAATATATTGACCTTTTTCTTTAATACCTTTTCCCTTATAAGGTTCTGGAGGTCTTAACGATTTAATTTTTGATACAATCATTCCCACTTGTTGCTTGTCAAAACCAGTTATTTTAATAATTGTTTGTTTTTCAACAGATATTTTAATTCCATCAGGAATATCAAAATTAATGTCATGACTAAATCCTAATTGCAAATTTAGCTGTTGTCCTTTAAGTGCAGCTCTAAATCCAACTCCTGTAAGCTCAAGTGTTTTTTCATAACCAACATTTGTGCCGATAATTGCGTTATTAACAAGGCTTCTATTCATTCCCCATAATCTTTTTGTTTCTTTGGTAATTTTTTTAGGTTTAATTGAAATTTCTTTACCTTCATTTATATTTAAATCAAAAATATCTAAATCTATATTTAATGTTTTTTTTCCTAATGGACCTTCGACATTAAGTACATTGTCACTAAGAACTACTTTAACTTTTTCAGGAATAGATATATTTATTTTACCAATTTTAGACATTAAAATACCTTACAAATTATCTCTCCACCAACTTTATGTTTTCTGGCATCAATATCAGTCA
>CACIVL010000023.1 GCA_902590125.1 uncultured Pelagibacteraceae bacterium
TTCTTGAAGAATTCCACATATTTTTTTTTTATTTACAAGCAAATCATTTGGTAATTTTATGAAAATTTTATTTTTATAATAACGTGACAATATTTTTCTTATTAAAAGACTGTTAATTTTTGTTAATTGTTTTAGCGACATATTGATTTTTTCTAGACTAAAAAATATGCTTACAAACAAGTTTCCTTTATAAGAAATCCATTTTTTCCCATGTTGTCCTCTTCCCTTTTTTTGTTTGTCAGCAATTATTATACCAAATTTATTATTTGTATTTCTAATTAATCTTATTGCAATATCATTGGTGCTGTTGACTGTTTTGAAATTAAATTTTTTTAGTTTCATCAAATAATGTTAATTCTAGACACTATTTCAACTAACATGCTTGGAAAAACGAAATATAAGAGAATTAACAAAGTTGATAATGATAAAGAAATTTTCAAACCTATATTATAATCAGTGTCATATTTTTCTTTTTCTGGATCAAAATAAATAATTTTAATTATTCTTAAATAATAAAAAGCTGATATTACAGTTGATAGCAAACCTGTTATTGCTAAAAAATACATAGATTCTTTAATTACAGCCTTAAAAATATAAAATTTAGCAAAAAAACCTGCCATTGGCGGTATTCCCGCTAAAGAAAAAAGTATAATTAATAAAGATAAAGAAATTAAAGGATGATTTTTCGACAAACCAGATAGATCTTCAATGCTTTCATAATATGTGTCATTTCTTTTCATCATAAATAAACAACTAAATAAACCTAAATTCATTACTAAATAAATCGAAATATAAATGATAGAACTTTGTATTCCTTCATTAACTCCTGTAGATAGTCCTGCTAAAACAAAACCCATATGTCCAATAGAACTGTATGCAACTAATCTTTTTAAGTTCTTTTGTCCAATAGCGGCTACAGCTCCAAAAATCATTGAGGCAATTGACAAAAATATTATAATTATTTGCCATTGATCAATCATATTGACAAAAGGTACATATAAAAATCTTATAAATATTGCAAGTGCAGCAACCTTAGGGACTACGGCAAAAAATAGTGTGACAGATGTAGGTGATCCTTCATAAACATCTGGGGCCCACATGTGAAAAGGTACAGCAGATATTTTAAATGCCAACCCTACCAATATAAAAACTATTCCAAAAGTTAAACCAACCTGGTTAGAATAAATGTTTTCTGAAATTGTTATAAAATTTGTTGAACCTGTAAATCCATATATAAGAGAACACCCATATAATAATAAGCCAGATGATAGAGCGCTTAATACAAAATATTTTAATCCAGCTTCTGACGACTTAGTTTGATCTCTATTAAAACTGGCTAGAACGTATAATGACAGTGACTGAAGTTCAAGACCAACATAAAATACAATTAAATCGTAAGAGCTAATCATTACCATCATTCCTAAAATTGAACAAAGAATTAAAATTGAATATTCAATTTGAAATATTTTAAATATTTTCAAATATTTTGAAGACACAACCAGTACAAAAATTCCTGAACACAATGTCAAAATTTTCATAAATATTGAAAAGTAATCAATTACATAAGTATTATTAAATAAATATAGATTAGACTTAGGAGGATAATTAAAAATTAAAGCTAACGTAAAAATTAAAAAAATAATTGAAAGATTGTAAATTAAACCAGAGCTATTTTTTTTAAATACTCCCAATAAAAGTAAAAACATTATCGATAATGAAATAAATATTTCAGGATATATAAAATTTAAATTTTCAATCATTTTATCAAAGTGTCTTGATTAGATTCTAGGTAAGAGGTTAAATTCAAATCGTACATCTCGATTAAATCTTGTATAGAAACTTCAATTGTATTTATTAATGGATCGGGATAAAAACCAAAAAACAAAGTTGGTATAGCCAAGCACCATAAAATAAATATCTCTGATCTATTTAAATCAGAAATTTTAAATAACTCTTTATTAATTAAATTTCCAAAAATAACTCTTTTGTATAACCAAAGCATGTATGCGGCTGCAAAGATAACTCCTAAACTTGCAATTGCTGCAACTATAAAGCTCTTTTGAAACGTCCCTAGTAAAATTAAAAATTCTCCAATAAATCCACTTGTTCCTGGTAAGCCAATAGCAGCAAGTGTAAAGATCATTAAAACTACAGCATATTTAGGCATGATGGAAACAATGCCCCCATATGTGCTTATAAGACGTGAATGTGTTCTGTCATATAGAACACCAACACATAAAAATAAGGCTGCCGAAACAAGACCATGGCTAATCATCTGAATTATACTTCCTTCAATACCTTGTTGTGTTAACGTAAAAATACCCAAAGTAACAAAACCCATATGCGCAACAGATGAATATGCAATTAATTTTTTCATGTCATCTTGCATCAAGGCAACAAGAGATATGAATACAATTGCTATTAAACTTAAGGAGTAAATTAATGGTGTAAAAAAATTAGAAGCCACAGGAAACAAGCCTAAAGAAAATCTAATAAAGCCATATCCGGCTAATTTAAGTAATATTGCTGCTAAAAAAACAGAACCAGTAGTTGGTGCCTCAACATGAGCATCTGGCAACCAAGTATGAACTGGCCACATTGGAGTTTTAACTGCAAAAGAACTAAAAAAAGCTAACCACAATAAATTTTGATACTTCCAATCAATTCCTAATTCGTAAAGTTTAATAACATCTGTTGTACCTGAGATCCAATATATTGTGATTATCGCCACTAACATTAAAACTGATCCTAATAGAGTAAATAAAAAAAACTTGAATGCTGAATAAATTCTTCTTTCACCTCCCCAAATACCAATAATTAAAAACATTGGTATTAAGCCACCTTCAAAAAATAAATAAAAAATCACTAAATCTAATGAGCAAAAAACACCAATCATTAAGCTTTCCATAACTAAAATAGCTATCAAAAATTCTTTCAATCTAGACTTAATAGAATTATTTACTGAAATTATGGATAACGGAGTAATGAATGTAGTTAATAAAATAAATAGTATAGAAATACCATCTATTCCTACCTTATAATTCACAAAACCATTTAGCCAATGTTTCTCTTCAACAAATTGAAAATCAGAAATAGAATTATCAAATAAATACCAAAGATAAATTGAAATGAAAAAATTTGCAAAAGAAGTGAATATAGCAACATACTTACTACTTTGGTAGTTGGTAGATGCATCACTTTTAACAAATAGTATAAATAATGAACCAACTAAAGGTAATAAAATTAATGAAGATAAAATTGGAAAATTCATTATGTTAAAATAAAGTATGTAAGAAGAGCAGAAAAACCAAGCAGCATTATAAATGCATATTGATAAATAAATCCACTTTGGAATTTAACTGCTTTGTTTGAAAAAGTTTTAATTAAATTTGATATTCCATCTGGTCCAAATTTGTCAATAATTTTTACATCAACATTCTTCCAGAAAAAAACTCCAATTTTCTTTGATGGTTTAACGAATAAATAATCGTATAATTCATCAAAATACCATTTGTGAATTAAAAAATTATATAAAGGTTTATTTTCATTTGCTAACCAATTAGTAATATTTTTGTTTTTTATGAACAAATAATAAGAAAATGGTATAGATAAAACTACTATTATTGGAGTAATATAAATTATCCATAATGGAGGATGATCAGTGCTTAATGGTGATAAAAATTTAATTGAATTTGTCCAAAAATAATCACTGCTAGAATGTCCAATAAATAATTCCTTAAAAAAATAACCAGCAAATAAAGCTCCAATTCCTAATATAATTAAAGGAAACAACATAATCATTGGTGATTCATGCATTGTTTCAAATTTCATTTTTTTGTTATTAAAATTTCCATGAAAAGTTTTAAAAATTAATCTCCAAGAATAAATTGAAGTTAACAAAGCTGTAAAAATACCAACAATAGTTGCACAATAACCAGCTGTATTTCCTCTTAAATGCGCATATTCAATTATTGCATCTTTAGAATAAAAACCTGACAGAAATGGAAATCCTGTTAGAGCTAAAGTTCCAATAATCATTAAAACCCAAGTATATGGTAACTTTTTCCATATACCTCCCATTTGGTTGATATTTTGTTCATTTTTAAAAGAATGGATAACTGATCCAGAGCCTAAAAATAATAAAGCCTTAAAAAAAGCATGTGTAAATAAATGAAACATAGCAACATTGTAAGCACCAACACCAGCTGCAAAAAACATATAGCCTAATTGACTGCAAGTAGAGTAAGCAATGATTTTTTTTATATCATTTTGAACTAAAGCAACAGTTGCGGCAAAGAAAGCTGTAATCATTCCAACAAAGGTAATTATATTTAATGTCAATTGAGAATATTCAAAAATTGGTGAACACCTAACAACTAAAAATACACCCGCAGTAACCATTGTTGCCGCGTGAATTAAAGCTGAAACAGGAGTTGGACCTTCCATAGCATCAGGAAGCCATGTATGTAAAAAAATTTGCGCAGATTTACCCATCGCACCAATAAATAAAAGTATGCAAATTAAGTCTATTGAATTAAAATTATGACCTAAGAAAATTAACTCGTTATTAATATTTTGAGGAATCTGTTGAAAAACTTCATTATAATTTACTGTGCCATATAAATAAAAAATTAAAAATATTCCTAAAGCAAAAGCAAAATCACCAACTCTATTAACTACAAAAGCTTTTATAGCAGCAGCATTTGCAGAATCTTTTTTAAACCAAAAACCAATTAAAAAATATGAACAAAGTCCAACACCTTCCCAACCAAAAAACAATTGTAAAAAATTATCGGAAGTTACTAAAGTTAACATTGCAAAAGTAAACAATGATAAGTAAGCCATAAATCTTGGTTTATGTGGATCTTCAGACATATAGCCTATTGAATAAACATGAACTAACGAAGAAATTAAAGTAACTACTACAAGCATTACAGCGGATACAGCATCGACTTTAATTGACCAATTAACATTTAAAGATCCTGAATTAATCCATGATGCAATAACAATATTATTTTCGTAACCTAGTGTTATAACATTGTAAAATATAATTAATGCTAATACAGCTGATATAGAAACAAATAAACTTGTGATAACTTCAGAGATTCTATCGCCAATATATTTTCCAAAAAAACCCGAAATTAAAAATGAAGCTAAAGGAAGAAATAATAAAGTCAGTTCCATAAATTATCCTTTTAATTTATTAATTTCTTCAACTGCTACAGTGCCTGAATTTCTATAGTAAACGATAATAATTGCTAAACCAATTGCCGCTTCAGCTGCAGCTACAGTTAAAATAAATAGAGTAAATACCTGGCCAATTAAATTATTCAAAAATATTGAAAAAGATACTAAGTTAATATTAACAGCAAGCAGAATAAGCTCTATACTCATTAATATTACAATAATATTCTTTCTATTTAAAAATATCCCAACAATTCCAATTGTAAAAATAATTGCACCAAGAGTTAAATAATGTCCTAAGCCAATATCAATCATCAAGATTTACTCCTTTGTCACTTTCAACATCAATTAATTGGACTCCTTCAGTTTTTTCTCTAGAAATTTGACCGAAATAACTTTGTCTTTTTAGGCCTGATCTTTGTCTAAATGTAAGAACAATTGCACCAATCATGGCAACCAGTAAGATCATACCACTCAATTGGAATATATGAATATAATCGGTATAAATAACACTTCCTAATGAGTGAGTATTGGTGATATCTTGACTAATTGTTAATGACATCGATGTCATTAAATCTGGTTTAAATTTCCAACCACCTACTACTACTAATAATTCAAACAAAATAACTAAACTAATAAGTAAACCTATAGGTATATGTGTAGAACTTTTAGTTGAAACAAGCCATTCATTTTTTTGTTGTACTACATTTAACATCATAACAACAAAAAGAAATAATACAGCTACCGCTCCAACATAAACAATCAACATCATCATGCCTAAAAATTCAGCGCCAATCATAATAAATAAACAAGAGATACTAATAAAATCTAATATTAAAAAAAAAACTGAATGAACTGTATTTTTTGAAACAGTTAACATTATAGCTGAAAGAATTGCTATAAATGAAAATGTATAAAAAAATATTGAATGAGCAATCATAGTTTTATCTATATGGGTTATCTGCTTTTATGTTGGCTGCTAAAACATTTTCCCATCTATCACCATTATCTAAGAGTTTTTGTTTGTTATAATAAAGTTCTTCACGTGTTTCTGTTGAAAATTCAAAATTTGGTCCTTGAACAATAGCATCAACGGGACATGACTCTTCACATAATCCACAATAAATGCACTTCATCATGTCAATATCATATCTGGTAGTTTTGCGACTACCATCTTCTCTTTCTGTAGATTCAATAGTTATAGCTTGAGCTGGACACACAGCTTCACACAACTTACACGCAATGCATCTTTCTTCGCCATTAGGATATCTTCGTAATGCATGTTCACCTCTGAATCTTGGGCTTATTTTTCCTTTTTCAAAGGGGTAATTGATAGTTTTTTTACTTTTAAAAATTTCTTTTATAGCAATTATAGAAGCTTTCACAAAATCTAATAAAAAAATTGTTTTGAATATTCTAAAAATTTTCATATTTAAATAACTGGTAATAAATTAAAATAAAATAAATAGCTTGCAGTAATAACTACCCAAATTAATGATAAAGGTAAAAATACTTTCCAGCCTAATTTCATCAATTGATCATATCTGTATCTAGGAACAATCGCTTTTACCAGAGCAAAAAGAAAAAATAAAAATAATATTTTAAAAATTAACCAAAGTGCACTTGGTATTATATTAAAAGGAAAAACTTCTACTGGAGACAGCCAGCCTCCTAAAAATAATATGGAGCCCATAGCACACATCAATAAAATATTAGCATATTCTCCCAACCAAAACATTGCATACATCATTCCAGAATATTCTGTTTGATAACCAGCCACTAGTTCAGCTTCAGCTTCGGGTAAATCAAAAGGTGGCCTGTTAGTTTCAGCTAACGCTGATATAAAAAAAATAACAAACATTGGAAATAATGGTATTATGAACCAAATTTTTTTTTGCGCTAAAACAATATCATTAAGATTTAATGAACCTACGCATAGAAGAACATTAATAATAATAACCCCTATTGAAACCTCATAAGAAACCATCTGCGCAGCAGATCTTATTGCTCCAAGAAAAGGATATTTAGAATTTGATGCCCAACCTCCCATAATAATTCCATAAACTCCTAGAGAAGAAACTGCGAATAAATAAAGTATACCAACATTTATATTGGCTAAAACCTGAGTTTCACTAAAAGGAATTACTGCCCAAGCTATTAAAGCCAAAGTCATAGTAACTATAGGCGCTAAAACAAAAATAATTTTATTAGAGCTGGCTGGGACAATTATTTCTTTAAAAATATATTTTAATGCATCAGCTAAAGATTGTAATAAACCAAATGGACCAACAACATTTGGACCGCGTCTTTTTTGTACAAATGCCCATATCCGCCTGTCTAACCAAACAATCATAGCAACTGAAACTAATACTGGTACTAATAAAAATAATATTTTATATGTTTCTAAAAAAATTATATTAAAATACTCTAACATTGTTAGCCTTCAGTTCCTGTCGATTTAAGATTAATTTTTTCATTTCTACAATTCAACATAGTTTTTGAAGCTCTTGCTATAGAATTTGAATAATAATAATCAATATCTTTCATTAAAATTTTTTCATTTTCATGAGCTAAGTTTTTCATTTCTGAATGTTTTTTAGATAAATTATTTTCTTTAAATATATTTAAAAAATTTAACATAGAACTGTCTAACTCCGCTTTATCATGAAAAAGTTTTTTATCATTTATAACAGCGGATAGTTCATTTATTATTTGCCAATCTTCTTTGGCTTCACCAGGTGGATATGAAGCTTTAAATGCTTTTTGTAATTTACCTTCTAAATTTGTAAAATAACCATTCTGCTCAGTATATGCAGGGCCTGGTAATATTATATCTGCAATTTCAGCACCATTATCACCATGACTACCTTGATAAATAACAAATTCATTTTTTTTATTAAATTTTAAACTGTCTTGTCCTAATAAATAAACTATTTCATACTTGTTGTTTTCTAAATCGTTCAATACTCCATTAGAACCATCAGTAGTTTTATATATACCTAAATC
>CACIVL010000024.1 GCA_902590125.1 uncultured Pelagibacteraceae bacterium
GATATATCAAGTGCATTAATCAAAGCCGCGTTAGTTATTATTGCTGTACCATGTTGATCATCATGAAATACTGGAATATCTAATATTTCTTTTAATTTTTTTTCAATAATAAAACAATCAGGTGCAGCTATATCTTCTAAATTTATTCCGCCAAAACTACCTGCAATATTTTTGATGCTTTTAATAATTTCATTTGGATCTGATGAGTCAATTTCAATATCGATAGAGTTGATGTCAGCAAATCGTTTAAATAAAACTGCCTTTCCTTCCATTACAGGTTTGGATGCTAAAGCCCCTAAATTACCCATTCCTAGAACTGCAGAGCCATTACTTATTACAGCTACCAAATTTCCTTTACTAGTATAATCATAAGCAGCCTCTGGATTTTGCGATATTGCTCTTACAGGTGCTGCAACACCAGGAGAATAAGCTAAAGCTAAATCTCTTTTTGTTGTCATAGGCTTTGATGAGACTATCTCAATCTTGCCAGATTTATTGCTATTATGAAAATCTAAAGCTTCTTTGTCTGTGTAATGATCAATTTTTGTTTTTTTCATTTAAGATAATAATTAGCTATACAAATGGAGCAATTTTAAGACTAATATGATTTATGAACCTTATTAAGTCAACAGGCACATTCAGTTTTTTTACAACAATCAGCAGAATACTAGGCTACATAAGAGATATTTTAATTGCAATATTTCTTGGTTCAGGACCATTAGCTGATGCATTTTTTGTAGCATTTAGAATTCCAAACACATTTAGAAGATTATTTTCCGAAGGAACTTTTAATGCAGCTTTTGTTCCAAGTTATGCCTCAGAGATAGCAAATGGAAAAGAACAATCAGAAAAATTTGCAACAAATATATTTAGCTTACTAATTCTAAGTTTATTTTTTTTAGTTTTAATTATTGAAATATTTATGCCTTTATTTGTATTTTTTATTGCTCCTGGTTTTAGTGGCAATGAAGATAAAATGAATTTAGCAATTAATTTAACAAGAATAACTTTTCCATTTTTATTATTTGTTAGTTTATCATCTTTTTTTTCAGCCATACTTAATTCTCATAATAGATTTGCTATTGCCGCAGCTGCTCCAATAATTTTAAATTTTTTTTTAATATCTGTATTAATTTATGGAAATATTTTAGGAGACAAGCTTGTTTACTATTTATCATATGCCGTAACTATTTCGGGTATAGTTCAATTTTTATTTTTATATAAATATGTAAAAAAATTTTATTCACCTAAATTTTTATTAAAAGTTTCTATTGATGAAAAAACAAAAATTTTTTTTAAAAAACTCTTACCTAGTATTTTTTCATCAGGCGTAACTCAAATTAATATTTTAATTGGGACTATTATTGCATCATTTCAAGCAGGGGCAGTTTCTTATCTTTATTATGCTGACAGAATTTATCAAATAAATTTAGCAATTGCTGGAATTGCTATTGGAACGGTAATTTTACCAAAACTTTCAAAATATATTCAAAACAATGAGAATGAGAAAATAGTTTTAATACAAAATAAAGCTTTAGAGTTAAGTTTATTTTTAAGCATTCCTGCTACAGTGGCCTTGTTAATAGCCTCAGAGGAAATTATTTCAGCTTTATTTGGTTATGGTTTTTTTGATGAAGTAGGAGTAAAAAATTCTGCAAAAGCCCTATTTTATTTTGCACTGGGCTTACCAGCGTTTTCACTAATAAAGGTATTTTCTAGTTTTTTCTTTGCAAGGCATAATACTAAATTACCATTTTATATTTCTTTAATTTCAGTTCTATTAAATATTATAATTAGTATTACTTTTTTTCAAAAGATTGGTTTTATAATCATTCCTATCGCAACAACGATCTCATCTTGGTTCAATTCTACTTTACTATTTATTTATTTAAAAAAAGAAAATTTATTTAAATTTAACTTAATTTTTTTTTCTAGACTTATAAGAATAATTTTTTCTGCGATTATTATGGGTTTTTTCTTTAATTACTTGATTATTTATTTTGAGTCGCATCTAGCCTATGAAGAAAGTTATAAATCAGCTTATTTAGTTGGTTTGGTGTTAATTGGATTAATTTCTTATTTGTTAGTTGCAGTTTCGATCAAGGCTTTTAAAATCAGTGATATTAATTTAAAGTATTAGCTTAATGCTTAAAAAAATTTTTTCAGGAGTTCAACCTTCAGGTAATCTTCATTTAGGCAATTATTTGGGAGCAATAAAGAATTTTGTTGATCTACAAAATCAAAAAGAAACAGAATGTGTATATTGCATAGTAGATCTTCATGCAATTACAGTAAAACAAGAGCCAGAAGAATTAAAAAAAAATATTAGAGAAACTTTAGCATCTTTTATTGCTAGCGGTTTAAATTATAAAAAAAGTATAATTTTTAATCAATCATCAGTCTCTGCTCATGCAGAAGGAGCTTGGATTTTAAGTTGTGTTGCAAGAATGGGTTGGTTGAATAGAATGACACAATTTAAAGAAAAAGCTGGGAAGGATAAAGAAAAAGCCAGTGTTGGGCTTTATGCTTATCCAGTATTAATGGCAGCTGACATATTACTTTATGATGCAACCCATGTACCTGTTGGTCATGACCAAAAACAACATCTTGAATTATGTAGAGATATTGCTCAGAGATTTAATAGTGATTTTAATGCTCAAGATTTTTTAAAAACTCCAGAGCCATTAATTCAAAAAAATTTTTCAAGAATTATGAGTCTTAAAGATGGTATGAAAAAAATGAGTAAATCAGATCCATCAGATTTGAGTAGAATTAATCTTACTGATGATAAAGATTTAATAGTCAATAAAATAAGAAAAGCAAAAACGGATCCTTTGCCAATGCCAACCAATGAGGAAAATTTAGAGAAAAGACCAGAAGTTGAAAATTTATTAGGAATTTATTCAAGTTTATCAAACCAAACCTTAGAGAAATCTAAAAAAGAATTTGGAGGGAAGAATTTTTCATATTTTAAAGAAAAACTTTCTAATTTAGTAGTTGAAAAAATTGATCCAATTTCAAAAGAAATAAAAAAATTATTAAATGATGAGAAGCATTTAGATAATATTTTATTTGATGGATCACAAAAGGCTGATAAAATTGCATCTAAAAAAATTAAAGAAATTAAACAATTAATAGGTTTTAAATAATTTTTCTATATAAAATAAACATATGTTTGTTCAAATCCAGAAAACGCCAAATCCAAATTCACTAAAGTTTATTCCTGGCAAATTAGTGTCAAACAATGGTTCATTTGAAATTAACAAAAAAGATGAAACTAATAATGATTTATTAAGAAATATACTTTCAATTAATGGTGTTACAGGAATTTTTTTAGGAAAAGATTTTTTATCTGTAAATAAAAAAGAAAACACAAAATGGGAAGATATAAAACATATTGTGATTTCTCTTATTAATGAATTTTATTCTGATGGAAAAAAATTTATTGTTGATAATCAATTAAATAATGAAAAACAAAATGATTTTGGTGAAATAGAAAAAAAAATAATAAAAATTTTAGATGAAAAAGTAAAGCCTGCTGTTGCAAGAGATGGAGGGGATATTAAATTTAAAGAATTTAACAATGGTATAGTTACAGTACAACTACAGGGTAGCTGTTCTGGTTGTCCAAGCTCAACAATGACTCTAAAACAAGGTGTTCAAAATCTTTTATGTCACTATATTTCTGAAGTAAAAGAAGTGATCGCAGTTTAAAATAATAGTAATTTGATATATAGATAGAATCATCAATGAGTAAAAAAAAAATATTAAAATTTTCTCAAATTAAAGAATTTATTTTTAAAAGATTCCGTAAGATAAGTAAAAAAAATAAAACAAATTTTTCAAATAGTAATCCAACAAGAAGCTTATATTTTTCTTTATTATTTAGTCTAGTTTTAATTATTTTTTTTTATTCGCTTCCCATACTTAATGAATTTAAAAAAAATATAATTCTTGCTTCTAAAGAAGTAGAAAATAACTCCAAGAGTAATTTTGAAAAAACTTTAGACGGAGAACCAATAGATAAATCTTCCAAAGTAGATGAAGGGCTAAATTTAAAAAATTTGTTTGATGATGTTTTTAAATTTGATGATTTACCAAGTGATACTGTAAGATTAAGTGCTTCAACAATTGAACAATTATTTAAAGAAACTGATTATAGCTTAAAGGAAGTAAGAAAAACAAAACTTGTAAAACCTGTTAAACTTTCACTTCTTCCAAATGAAATGAAAAAGATTGAAAGCACAAAAAAGAGGAAAAATTTATTTATACAAATTATTTTGCCTTTAGTTATTGAAGAAAATAATAGAATTAAGCTAAATCGTATAAAACTTTTTAGTATTTTAAACAAAAATCATAACTCTAATTCTGAAAGAAAATGGTTAAATGAAAAATTTAAACAATATGGAGTTCTTAATAAAGATTTATCTACTTTAAAAATAAGAATGGATGAGGTTCCTGTATCTTTAGCAATAGCTCAAGCAGCAAAAGAAACAGGATGGGGAACATCACGATTTGCTATAGAAGGAAATGCTTTATTTGGTCAATGGACTTGGTCTGGAGAAGGTATCAAGCCAGCTGAAGCAGATGATAAAGCTACTCACAAAGTTATGAAGTTTAAAATTTTAAAATCATCTGTAAGAGCGTATCAAAGAAATTTAAATACTCATTCAGGTTATAAAGAATTTAGAAATGCAAGAGCCGAATTAAGAGATAATAAAAGAAAACTAGATGGTTTAACACTTGCAACTTATCTGGATAAATATGCAGAAACTGGAGAAGAATATGTAAGAATTATAAAACAAATAATTAAACAAAACAATTTAACAGATTTTGATGATGTTAAGTTGCTTCCATCCAGCATTCAATTAAAGAGTCTTATCTAATCAGTCTTTACGGAAAATTGAATACCAAACCATCTCCAAATACCATTATCATTTAAAGAACAATTTATTCTTCCTCTACGAAATAAAAATTTATCTCTAAATTTAATTTTTAAAATATTATTATTAATAGATGTATAAGATTTTTCCCATTTGTTGCCCTCATCAGAAAAACAATTAATATTTTTAAGATTTTTTTGATCTTTAAAAAATTCAACATAAAAGTTTGGAGGATTATTTTTATTATTTATATATTTTTCATCTGGTAATAATTTTTTGAATTGCAAAGGTTGTAAATTAATTAAGAATTTAAATCTTTCAAGGTCACCATATTTTTCATTAATTGGAAAACGAGGCAATTCAAAAATATCTTTATTAACATCTATTACTCCAGAATGTTGACCAAAAGAGTATTTAAAATTTCGTATTATGTAATTTTTAATAGATTTACTATATTCACCAAATGGATAAGAAAAAAATATAGGATTATGTCCCAGTTTACCTTTAAAAATTTCTATTGATTTATCAATATCTTTTAAAAATTTTTGTTCATTAAAATCAACCAAGTAATCATGAGAGTGAGAATGGTTACCAATATATGCAAATTTTTCTTTTTCAATTTCTTTTATTTCGTCCCAATTCATATAACCAGAATTACCAACAGCTTCTGTGGATATAAATAAAATAAAAGGTATTTGGTTTTCTTTTAAAAAAGGCCAAGCATTTTTATAGAAGGAAGTAAATCCATCATCGATAGTAATTAATATTTTTTTTTCTTTTTTTGGTTTTTTAAAATTTAAGTCAAATTCTTTTGGATCATAAAAATCATACTTGTTATCTTTTATAATTTTTATATGTTGTTTAAATACATTCATTTGAATATTAGTTGAAGGATATTTGTTTTCATTAAATCTATGGTACATTAATGCAAGGGTTCCCATATCATTAGAATAGTATTTGATATTATTTTCTTCTGCCCTAGAATTGGAATTAATTAATATTAATATAATGAACAATTTGATTATAGATGCGGCAAGTAATAAAGTTTTTTTGGTACTCATAACTGATAAAAATATTTATACCTGTAGTCATGAGAATAGCAAAAGTAATTTTGAAAAGCTTATTATTTTAATTACTGATTTTTTAACCAAAAATAAAACTTCTATTAAAGAAATAGATAAAATTTATGTAAATAGAGGACCTGGAAGCTTTGCGGGTATAAGAAATTCTCTTTCTATTGTTAAAGGTTTATTTTTAACACAAAAAATAGATTATTATTGTTTTAGCTTTCTTGATTTTGGTAAATCTACTAATATTAAATATGAAGATGTTCCTATTTTATGTGATAAATTTAAAATTAAAAAAAATTTGATTAAACCACTTTATTTAAGTTAAAATAAATTATGTCAGAAACCATTGAACAGAAATGTATAGCAAAAGGAGTTAAGCTAACCGATCAAAGAAAAATTATTGCAAAAGTAATGTCAGAGGCAAATGATCATCCTGATGTTGACGAACTTTATAATAGAGTTTCAAAAATTGATTCTAAAATTAGTATTGCAACAGTTTATAGAACTGTAAAACTATTTGAAGAATTTGGAATACTAGCTAAGCATGAATTTAAAGGTGACAAAGCACGTTATGAAACATTAAATGAAAGTCACCATGATCATTTAATAGATGTAAAATCTGGAGAAATTATTGAATTTGTTGATGAGGAAATTGAAAATCTTCAAAAAAAAGTAGCTGAAAAATATGGATATGAATTAGTAGATCACAAACTTGAATTATATGGAGTTAAGAAAAAATCTTAATTAATGGTAAAAAAAATTTTTATTAAAACATTTGGTTGTCAAATGAATGAGTATGATTCCAACCGTATTTATGATTCAGTAAAAAAAATTGGTTTTAAAAAAACTAATGATCAAGAAAATACGGATTGTTTTGTTCTAAACACATGTCATATAAGAGATAAAGCAAAAGAAAAAGTTTATCATGAAATTGGAAGAGTAAAAAAAATTTATAGAAAAAAAAATAAACCAATTGTGATTGTTGCTGGTTGTGTGGCACAAGCAGAAAATCAAGAAATGTTAAAAAGAGAGCCTTATATTGATATTATAATTGGTCCTCAATCTTACCACAAAATTAATGAAACACTAAAAAAATTTATTCCAGTTGTACAAAAAGAAGAAACTGAATTTGATACAATTTCTAAATTTGAATATTTTGATAAAGTAGAAAATGAAAATAATAAAGTTTCTGCTTTTTTAACAATTCAAGAAGGATGTGATAAATTTTGTCATTTTTGCGTAGTACCTTTTACTCGAGGACCAGAATATTCTAGACCGTTTAACAAAATATTATATGAAGCTGAATCTTTAATTAAAAATGGCGCTAAAGAAATTACTTTATTAGGCCAAAATGTTAATGCTTATTCATATTTTGAAAATTCAAAAGAATATAAAATTTCTAATTTAATTAACGAACTAGAAAAATATTCAGAGTTAAAAAGAATAAGATATACCACATCTCATCCAAGAGATATGACAGATGATTTAATAGATTGTTACGCAAATAACAAAAAATTAATGCCATTTGTCCATTTACCCATTCAAAGTGGATCAAATAAAATATTAAAACTTATGAATAGAAAACATACAGTTGAAGAATATATAGATATTTATGAAAAACTTAAAAAAATAAATTCTGAAATAGAATTTTCGAGTGATTTTATTATTTCCTATCCAGGCGAAACTAATAGTGATTTTAATGATACATTAGATTTAGTAAAAAAAATTAAATTTATAAATTCTTATTCATTTATATTTAGTCCTCGACCAGGAACTAAAGCAGCTGAATTAAAATTAATAGATAACGACATATCTAAAGCAAGATTAAATGAAATTCAGAAATATTTATTTATTAATCAAATAAACAAAAATAAATCCTTTGAAGGAAAATTTGTTAAAGTTTTAGTAGAAAATAGAATTAAAAATCAACCAAAATTATTTGGTAGGAACAAATTTAATAATTCTGTGATATTTTTAGGAGATAAAAATAATATTGGAAAAATAGTCAAAGTTAAAATAGAAAGCACTAATCAGAATAATTTGTTTGGAAAGGTTCAAAACAATAAAGATATG
>CACIVL010000025.1 GCA_902590125.1 uncultured Pelagibacteraceae bacterium
TCCTGTTTTGGGATCAACTTCAATCCACTCTGGTAATTTAGATCCATCTATCATTTCTCCGTAATATTTTTGAACCTCTTTACCTTCGTCGTTAAAAACTTTAAATTTAACTTTTAAACTCTTGTCAGTAAAATTAGTTTTAAGTTTATTTATATCTTCTGTGCCTTCTTTAATATCTATAGAACCAGATTCAGCAACCAAATCTACAAGTTTTAAACCTTGATTAAATTCAGCACTTCTGTTTATTGATGATTTAGCTAGTTTAAATTCTTTTAGCAAAAGTCTTTTTGCTTTTTTAATTTTTTTCCTTTGTTTTTCTAATTCTTTTTTTTCTTTTCTGGCTTCTTTTTTTTCTTTTTTAGTTTCTTTATCCTCAACAGTCGTAGTATCAGCATCTGCTCCTGAAACAGTAATAGTTAATGTTCCAGTGTCTGTTGTTGCTCCATCCCAAATTGTATATGTAAAAACATCTGTTTCACTAGATCCGGCACTTATATTGTCTGCTGCATCTTGATCTGCCACATAAGTATAAGATCCATCTGCTCCAATAGTTAAAGTACCATATGTTCCTGTAACTTCCGTACCACTACTATTATATGAGCTATTTTGCGAAACGTCTGATGAAGATCCTCCACTTGGTTGAATAGCTGTAATTTCCTTGGAATCATGATCATCTGCATCTGTGTCATCAGTTAAAAGATCGTTTGAAGATCCATCAGTAGCTGTAGTTGTTTCATCTGCATCAACTGAGTCTGTGTCATCTACTGCAACTGGAGCATCATTAATACCTATTACTGTTATTTCTATAACTCCAGTATCTGTTCCACCGTTTCCATCAGATACTGTATAATTAAAAGAGTCTGTTACAACATCGCCTGCATCTAAATCATCAGCGGCTGATTGATTTGCTACATAAGTATAAGATCCATTAGCATTCAATGTTAATTGACCATAAGTTCCTGTTAAGGCAGAACCCACCGAACTAGCTGCAGTACCACTACCCTCAGAAGAACCAGTTCTATAAGAAGCAACTGTTAAAGTATCACTATTGGCATCAGTATCATCTCCTAAAACATCGCCGTCGTGTTCTCCTGTAACATTAATTAAATTAAATGGACTAACTAATGAATATTCATTAACATCTTTACCAATATCACCCACAACAAACATCTTAGATCCATCATGGTTAAATGCTAAAGCGGTTGGGTCTGTATCTTGAGAATTTACACTAAAACTACCTATAGAAGAAGCGGTGGAGACATCAAAAGCTGTGCTTAAAGTATATTCATTAATGTCATTACCGTCCCAACCAACAACAAACATTCTAGTTCCATCCGAATTAAAATCTAAATCTATTGGGATAGACTCTTGACCACTAACCAAAAACCTCTCACTATCTCCTGCATATTCTGCTGTTGAAACATCAAAACCTGTACTCAAGTTATATTCATTAACGTAATCAGTATTTGAACCCAAAACAAACATTTTAGTTCCATCTAAATTAAATTCTAAACCATTTGCAGCTGTCTCTTCATCAGCCACACTAAAAGAATCAACAGAAGAGGCAGTTGAAACATCAAAACCTGTGCTTAATGAAAATTCATAAACTCTCTCACTACCTCTACCCAAAACAAACATTTTAGTTCCATCTGTGTTAAACCTCACATCCCTTGCGTCTGCATCTGAGGTACTTTTAGCATCTACAAAAGTTGCTGTAGAGACATCCCAGGCTGTGCTTAGAGTATATTCACAAACATCATCTTCCTTCCAGCCAATTATAAACATCTTGGTACCATCGTTGTTAAATGTTAATCCTCTTGGTTCCTCTTCAACTGCAGTGGCTATATCATAAGGCGAACTATCGTGAGAAGCTGCTGCAGTTGTAATGCTGTTTGCGCTAGCACCATCAGCCACAGTTAAAGTTGCATCTTCATTAACAATTCCTGTGTTGTTGGCTGCAACAGGGGCATTAGAATTATAAATCGTAATAGTTAAAGTTGCAGTATCTGTAGCTGTTCCATCTGAAACAGTATAATTAAATACATCTGTGACAGTTCCGGATACTGAGTTTGCAGTAGATACATAAGTATAAGATCCATTAGCATTCATAGTCAAAGTTCCATAAGTACCAGATAAAGCTTCGCCTAAAGTTCCTGCAGTACCAGATCCTTCAGAACCACCTGTTCTAAATGAAGCGACTGATAAAGAAGCGCTATCATCAGCATCACTGTCTGAGTGGGAACCAGAACTTGTATTAATAACATCTCCTGAATGTTCGCCGGTTGCATCATAAGATCCTGAAACGTTGGCATTGTCGCCATCACTTACTGTTAAAGTTTTACCTTCTTGAATATATCCAACATCATTTTGAGCTACTGGAGCATCGTTAACACCTGTAATTGTAATTGTTAAAGTTGCTGTATCAGTTGCTGCGCCATCAGAAACTGTATATGTAAAAACATCCGTTACAGTGTCACTTGCATCTAAATCGTCAGCTGCACTTTGGTCTGCAACATAAGTATAAGTCCCATCTGCCCCAATAGTTAAAGTACCATATGTTCCAGTTACTGAAGTTCCGCTACTATTATACGAGCTATGTAATGCAACACTTGAAGCAGAACCTCCGCTTGGTTGGATAACAGTCACAGTTAAAGTATCATGATCATCTACATCTGTATCGTCAGCAACTAAAAGACTAGAACCTGAACTTTGCGTAACTGTTGCATCTTCATTAACGCTATCTGTGTCATTAACTCCAGCTGGTGAATCGTTAATTCCTATTACTGTAATAACTATAGTTCCAGTATCTGTATCTGTTCCATCGGAGACAGTATAATTAAAAGAGTCTGTTACAACATCGCCTGCATCTAAATCATCGGCCGCTGATTGGTTTGCAGCGTAAGTATAAGATCCATTGGCATTTAATGTTAATTGACCATAAGTTCCTGTTAAAGCAGAACCCACCGAACCAGCCGCAGTACCACTACCTTCAGAAGCACCAGTCCTGTAAGAAACAACTGTTAGACTATCACTGTCAGCATCTGTATCATCTCCTAAAACATCTCCGTCATGTTCTCCTGTAACATTTTCAACCAAATTAAATGGACTAACCAATGTATGTTGCTCAACTTCTCCTTGGGAATAATCATTATGAAACATTTTTGTTCCGTCATGACTAAAGGCCATAGCTGTTATATTGTAAGAGCCAGGATAAGTTACTGCGTAATTACCAACATAAGTTTCTGAAGAAATATCCCAAGCTGTACTTAATTTAAATTCGTGAATATCATCATCATCACTTGATACTAAAAACATCCTAGTTCCATCGGCATTAAACCCCATTCCTTGTAACCAATCACCAGCATCAGAAACTGATTGTTCGGTAGCTGAACCTTTGCTAGCTGGATCATAAGCTGTACTCAAAGAATATTCTGCAACTGTATTACCGTCGGTGTCCAAAACAAACATTTTAGATCCGTCATTGTTAAATTTAATATCTCTTGGGTTAAAATTTGATCCAAGATCAGTTGTTGCTATGTGGTCATCAGTAGCATCAACACCAGCGAGACTATAAGGTGTACTTAATTCCCAACTATCTATATTATCATTTATTGCTCCAACAACATAAATTTTAGTACCATCAGAATTAAATGTTACTCCTTGAGGCGCAGTATCCTTTGCACTTATACTTAATGCTCTATCATGTGTAGCCGAAGAAACATCCCAAGCTGTGCTTAATGTATATTCGTTAATTTCATCTCCATTAATACCAACAATAAACATTTTGGTACCATCAGGATTGAATTTTAAACCTGTAGCGACGGTTTCTTCACCGCTTATATCTAGTGGAGTCCCAGTAGAAAGTGCTGCTGTTGTAATATTGTTTGCGCTAGCGCCATCGCTCACTGATAGAGTTGCATCCTCATTAATAGTTCCTGTGTTATTAGCTGCAACAGGAGAGGTATTTGATACTTGGCCTTTAACTAAGATCCTAGCATAATCTCCCCCTCCAGTATTTTTTGCAGCAACGTGAAGAGTTCTGTTGTCGGTGCCACCTACCGCAAACCAATCACCAGACGTTGAACTACCACCGTTCCCGTAACCCCAGTATGAACCTCCACTATTTCGGAAATAACGCCATTTAATAGTTTCAAAACCCCTATTTGAATTATCCAGGGGATCTGGATAAGTACTATTATTTGAATTATGAAGATCTACATTCCCTGTGTTAGAAGATGCTGTAACAGTTTCATCCTCGTCAATTAGTATTCCAATAATTTCACGATCAAATACTACTTCAGCTATTTTATTATGTCTGTCGCTGTTGTTACCGAAATGTGAGTCTAACGCTACCATATAAACATCCATTGGGCCCTCGTCAGCATCATCACTAGAACGCGTTGCTTGTAGTTTATAATCAGCAGAGTCTGTTGTATTAATATCAACGTCATAAGTACTACCTTTCCACGTGGCTTCACCTATATTTCCTGAGCTGGAAGAGTCAGGTTTTCTTGCTGTTAAGCTACCACTAGTAATTCCTGTTTTTTCCAAAACTACTGTAAATCTATGAACTTTATTAGCATCACTATTATCACCTGTACCAAATGTTCCTGAATTATAAGTAAGATAATAATCCTGATATAAACCAGAATTACCAGGGTTATGATCTCTTGAAGATTTAAAATCATAATTATTTCTGTCTGTAGTACCTGTAAAAGCAGCCATTGCTCCCTTGATAGATGTTATTCCATCTACACCAACAGTGACTTCAGCTGCTGTTGAGGCTGCACTCGCAGTTCTATACATGGCAAGATCATGTTGATAATCAGTTTGGTTAATATTTTTTGTATCAATATGTCCAACTTTGATTTCAAGTTTCCAGTCACCGCTCTTACCTGAAATATCATCTGATGCAGCAATATCTGCTTTAGTAATTTCTGAAATTTTACTGATTAAAGTCTTTCCACCTTCTGTGCTTGCAACATTACATCCATAGAACAAAATATCCCCATCTTCTGTTAAACATTGACCAATGGATCTCAACGTTTGGTTGTATGATTGAATAGTATCATTTGATAGTGTTGCATTACCGAATAAAATTTTACCAGCACTACCGTGACCAATTATATGTAAAGAGGAAACATTACAGTTATCTTTTAAAACACTATCAATTTTTTTAAATCCATCTTCATTAGATTGAATTAAATAAACTTCTGTATCCTCATTAAATGCATTAATTAAAGTTTGATAATCTTGAACTTGAGAGTCTATGAAAACTACTTGTTTCCTTTCATTTCTTTTTTGATCTCTTACTGATTGATCAAATGGAATTATTTTTGATTTTTCGTCAATTTTGTTTTCAGAAAATTTTGTAAGTTTTTTTGAATTTTTTTGTAAAAATTTATCCTGATTTCTATCATCAATTAAATCTAAAAAAGTTGAAGCTCCAGCTCCATCGAGCATTATTCTTTGCTCCAAAGCTTCTATAAAAATCTTCTTTTTTCTGTCATGATTTTTCATCAGAGATATCTTAATCGAATAAAACAAAACATAAATTAGAAATTATCATTCTAAATGCTCAATAAACCTTCATATAATAGACAATTTTTCAGAATTACCTAAAATGGACATAATTATATTTATTAAACTAAAAATTGAATTAAGTTCTGTGCATGAATTATTTTGGTAAAATTATAGGATTACTTTTGTTTGGTTTTTTGGTTGCTTGCACAAGAAGCCCTGAACCTGTTAGTTTGCTTAAGTCTGAAGAAAGAGCTAAGGCAGATATTTCAAAAATTGAGCAAATTAAAAAAGACAATCAGTCATGGGAAGAAAATCTTGAGATCGATTTATACACAGCAATAGCTCTTGCAATTAAAAATAACAAAGAATTAAAAATAAGATTATTAGAATCGGCACTTGCAAATAAACAACTTGAAAAAATAAAATTTGAAATGTTGCCATCACTTGCAAGCAATGCTGGCTATTCAGCAAGTGAAAATTACACTGCTACTTCTAGTGCTACTGTTACAGGTGATGAAGCTGGAAGCATGGGGAGTTCTTATTCGATTTCAAGACAAAGAGACATCAATACTCAAGATATCGGATTTACTTGGAACGCTTTAGATTTCGGCTTGTCTTACATCAGAGCTGGACAAAATTCTAATCGTTATTTGATAGCTGAAGAAATGGAACGAAAAGCAGAGCATAATATTGTTAGAGAGGTTATTAAATCATACTGGAATACTTTATCAGCTGATAAATTAATTAGAAAATATGATCCATTATTAAAAGAGGTTGATAAAGCTTTAAATGACTCTCAGAAAATTGAAGAACTATTATTAACAAAACCAATGGATGCTTTATTGTATCAAAAAGAATTATTAGACATTCAAAGAGCTCTTCAATCACAAAAACAAATGTTTATAGATTCTAGAATTCAGCTTGGAGTTTTAATGGGTTTACTACCTAATCAAAAATTTAAAGTTGTTCCAACTAATGATCCATTAACTGTTTTGGACATGAATCTAAAAGGAATGGAAGAGTATGCTTTGGTTCACAGACCAGAGTTGATAGAAAGTCATTATGAAGAAATAATATCAGTACAAGAAACAAAAGCTGGCATGGTTTCTTTACTGCCAGGATTAAATTTTAATGCTGCTTGGACTCATTCATCTAATGATTATCTATTAAACAAAACAAATTTTGAATATGGTTCAACTATGGGAGCTAATTTATTAAATATTTTCGTTTATCCAAAATTAAAAAAAATTAATGAAACAAACACTGAAGTTATTAAAGAAAAAAGATTAGCTTTATCTATGGCTGTTCTGTCTCAGGTTCATCTAGCAAACATTGATTATGCAATGGCATTAGAAGAATATGATACGGCAGAAAGATATTATCAAGTTTCGAGAAAAATAACGGAACAAGTTAAAAATGCACAAAAAATTGCAAGATTTGGAAACTTAGAATTAATAAGAGAGAGAGCAAGTCTTTTAGTTGCTGAACTAAGATATGACATTGCTTATTCAAAATTACAGCATTCTATAGGTAAAATTTATACTTCAATTGGTCTTGATGTAACTAAAGAAAACGTAAAAAAATTAGGTTTTAGAGATTACGCTTCAATTATTAAAAATAACTTTAAGTCTAGCGGTAAAAAATACTATGCAAAAGTTAACAATCCAATTAAAAAACAAAATCCAGTCGCTAAAAAACATAGTGATGACAACATAAGTCAATTTTCTTTTGCTAAAAATACTTTTAACTTAGGTGGAGATGGTCGGGTAATTTATGATGCTGTTCAAAGCAACGGCAAACCTTTGCCTTTATGGATAAGCTTTCTACCATCTCAAAGAATGTTTTTAATAAACAAGTCTGAAAAAGATAATACAGAAGAATTAAAAATAACTGTTAGTGCTAAAAATATTAATGTTAGGGTTGAAGATAGCTTTAACCTATTGGTTGACCCAGAATTAAGGGCCATGAGAATAGAGCAAGAAAAAAACTTAGAAAAACAAAGAAAATTAGCGAAAAAACAAAAGCAAGAGGAAATCAAAAGAAAAAAAGCTGCAAAACTATTAAAAGAAAAGAAAGAAAAAGAAGAAGCTGAAAGGTTGGCAAAAGAAGAAGCTGAAAGATTATTGCGAGAAAAGAAAGAAAAAGAAGAAGCAAGAAGGTTAGCAAAAAAACAAGCGGAAGAATTATTTGAGAAAGAAAAAGAAGAAGCAATATTGTTAGCAAAAAAACAAAAAGAAGAATTAATAAAACAAAAAAAACAAACAGAAGTAAAACTTATTGAAGAAAAAAAACAAAAGGAAGAAGAATTAATAGTTCTTAAAACAGGAAAAAAAATTCAAACAGCTCAAGAAATAAAAATAGCTAAACTTGCTAAATCTTTAATAAACGAAATAAAAGATATAGATTTAGTTGAAATAAAACAAGAAAGCACTCCT
>CACIVL010000026.1 GCA_902590125.1 uncultured Pelagibacteraceae bacterium
GGATTTACATATTAATAAATTAATTAAAATTAAAGTTAATAAGAAACAAATTGGGTCTGACCGTTTAGCAAATGCGATTGGGTCTATGAATAATAAAGATAATTTTATTATTTTGGACTTTGGTACTGCAACAACTTTTGATGTTATAGTTAAAAATGTTTATCATGGAGGCATAATTTCTCCTGGCATTAAACTGTCTCTTAACACACTTATCACTAATGCATCATTGATACCTAACTTAAAACTAAAAAAAGTTAATAAAGTAATTGGTTTAAACACTGTTAGCGCTGTTAGGTCGGGTTTTTTTTTCGGCTATAGAGGTTTAATTGAAAGTGTTTTAAATTTAATTAATAAAGAAATTAGAAAATCTTTTAAAATAATAATTACTGGAGGCTTTTCATATTTGTTCAATAAATTTAATAATAAAAAAGTAGCTATTAATAAGGACATTACAATTCAGGGCCTTATCAAGGCATCCAATTTAATTAAATAACCATGAAAGAAGAATTGTTATTTTGTCCATTAGGAGGTTCCGGGGAAATAGGCATGAATATGAATTTGTTCGCTTATGGAAAACCCGATAATCAAAAATGGATTATGGTTGATATTGGTGTGACTTTTGCTGATGACAGCTTTCCTGGTATTGATCTAATTTATCCTGATCCAGGGTTCATTATTGACAAAAAAGAAGATCTTTTAGGAATAGTTTTGACGCATGCACATGAAGATCACATAGGAGCAATTGCTCACCTATGGCCGAAATTAAAATGTAAAATTTTTGCAACTCCATTTACTGCAGTTTTAATAAGAGAAAAATTTAAAGAAAAACACATTGATATAATAAGCAGTTTAGAAATTGTCGATTTAAATGGAATAATAAATTTAGGTCCATTTAAAATTGAATACATAACATTGACACACTCCATATTAGAACCAAACGGTTTAAGAATTGAAACACCTGCTGGCATTGTATTGCATACCGGTGATTGGAAAGTTGATCCAAACCCATTAATCGGAGGCAAAATAAATTCTGAAAGATTGAAAGAAATTGGAAAGGAAGGCGTGCTTGCAATGATTTGTGATTCAACAAATGTTTTTAGTGTTGGAAGATCAGGTTCTGAACTTGATGTTAGAAAAAGTTTGCTAAATATTATGAGTAGATTTAAAAAAAGAATTATTGTTACATCATTTGCTTCAAATGTAGCAAGAATGGAAACAATTTTTTACTGTGCAGAAAAAATAGGAAGACAAATTTCTTTAGTAGGAAGATCTATGAATCGTATATATAAAGCTGCAAAACAATGTGGTTACTTGAAAAATGTAATTGAGCCAATAGATCCACGTGAATCAAAAAATATTTCTAGAGAAAAAATAGTTTATCTTTGTACCGGAAGCCAAGGAGAACCAATGGGTGCTATGATGAGAATTTCTAGTTTTACACATCCAGATGTTTTTATCGAAAAAAATGATGCAGTTATATTTTCATCAAAAATTATTCCAGGCAATGAAAAAAAACTATATAAGCTTCATAATCAACTTGTAAAAAATGGAATTGAAGTAATTTCAGAAGAAAGTGAGTTTGTACATGTTTCTGGACATCCTAATAGAGAAGATCTTAAAGATATGTATAATTGGGTTAAACCTAAATGTGTTATTCCTGTACATGGAGAGCACAGGCATATGTTAGAACATATAAATTTTGCTAGAGAAATGCAGGTTCCATATCCTGTACAGGTTGAGAATGGCGATATAGTAAAACTATATCCAGGTAATAAACCTGAAGTTTATGACAAAGCACCTAGTGGCAGACTTTATCTTGATGGAAGTGTTAGTGTAGATGAAGACTCAAGATCTATTAAAGAAAGAAAAAATTTGAGTACCAATGGATATATGGAAGTAACTATTTTGGTTACATCTAGAGGAAATATACACCAAAGACCTATACTTACATTTAAAGGATTGCCAATTAATGAAGAAGAGGAATTCATTTATGGACTGGAAGAGCAAATAGAAAATACGACAAAAACATTTTCTTTAAATAGCAAAAAACAAGAAAATAATTTAATTGAAGCAATTAAAATTGTTTGTAGAAAATATTCTAAAGAAAAAACAGGAAAAAAACCTTTTACAAACATCAATTTAGTGAGAATTTAATTGAATATTATAATTTAAAAAACATAATAACTTAAAATGTATATATCAAAAACATTCATACCAATTTTAAAAAACAACCCTGCAGAAGCAAAAATTAAATCACATCAATTAATGTTAAGGGCTGGAATGATTAAACAATCATCAGCAGGAATTTACTCATGGCTTCCTCTAGGTTTTAAAGTAATGAAGAAAATCGAAGGAATAGTTAGAGAAGAACAGAACAAAATTGGTGCGCACGAATTATTAATGCCAACTATACAATCAAGTGAAATTTGGAAAGAAAGCGGCCGCTACGAAGATTATGGGGATGAAATGCTACGCATCAAAGATCGTCAAAATAGAGAAATGCTATATGGCCCTACAAATGAAGAACTAATAACAGAAATATTTAGGTCAAGTATTAAATCATATAAATCACTTCCTCAGTTGCTATATCATATACAATGGAAATTCAGAGATGAACTTAGACCAAGATTTGGAATTATGAGATGTAGAGAGTTTTTTATGAAAGATGCATATTCATTTGATATTAATGATGAAGAAGCTATTTTTTCTTATAACAAATTTTTCCTTTCCTACTTGAGAACATTTAAACGATTATCTTTAACAGCAATACCTATGGCAGCTGATACTGGCCCTATTGGTGGAAACCTTTCACATGAATTTGTTATATTAGCAGATACTGGAGAGAGTAAAATTTTTACAGATAAAAGAATTTTTGAAGTTAATAGTGATGGTTTTAATATTCAAAAAAAATCTTTAGAAGATTTAAGAAAAAAATATGAAAAATTTTATGCAGTTACAGATGAAAAGTTTAATAAAAAAGAATTTGAAAAACAAGTTTCTGAAGAAAATAGATTAATAACCAAAGGTATTGAAGTTGGTCATATTTTTTATTTTGGAAATAAATATTCAAAACCTTTAAATGCAGCAGTTGACCTTCCAGGTGGAAAAAAAGATTTTGTAAAAATGGGATCTTATGGAATTGGTGTATCAAGGTTAGTTGGAGCAATCATAGAAGCCAAGTATGATGATAAAGAAGAAATAATGAAATGGCCATTTTCTATTGCACCATATGAAGTAGCTATATTACCTTTGGTAAGTAAAAACGATAATAAAAATTTAGAAAAAGCAAATAATGTTTATAAATATTTAAATAACAAAAATATAGATACCATTATAGATGATACAGATGAAAATTTTTCTTCAAAAATGAAAAAATTTAACTTAATAGGAATTCCTTACCAGATACTTCTTGGTAAGAAATCCGATGGTAATTTGCTAGAGTTTAATGAAATTGGCAAGAAACCTCAGAATTTAAGTATAGAAAAAATAACTAAAATTTTAACTGAACAAAAAGAAAAAGTTTGATTTCTACATTAGAAAAAGAAATTACATTTAGATATTTAAAAACCAGAAAAAAAGATGGTTTTCTTAACATAATCTCAATTTTTTCATTTATTGGAATAAGTTTGGGAGTTGCAGTTTTAATTATAGTTATGTCTGTAATGAATGGTTTTCGTACAGAATTAATAAAAAAAATAGTTGGTTTTAATTCACATGTTACTGTTGAACCTTATAATAATTCAATTGATCATAAAAAATTAAATCATAAAGACTTAAACTTTATGTCGAATGAATTAATTTTTAGCAATTCAGGTGAATCTGTTGTTCTAAGCAAAGATTTTACAAAAGGTATGATTTTACGTGGATATTCTAGAGAAGATTTTTCTAAACTTTTAATAGTAAAACAAGGTGATTTTCAGGGAAACCCAAACAATTTAGAATATAATAATATTTCTATAGGAAAAGAATTAAGTTTTGATTTGAATTTAAAAATTGGTGATAAGATTATGATTATGTCATCAACTGGTATTCAAACAATAATCGGTGATCTGCCTAAACAACAAACTTTTATCGTAAGTTCAATTTATGATAGCGGAATATCTGATTTTGATAGAAATGTATCATTTGTCAATATCAATACATTAGAAAATTTTTTTGATCTGAAAAGCCAAGACAGAAATTTAGAAATTTATTTAAAAGATCCAACTAATATTGAAAAACAAAAAACAAAAATACAAAAAATTTTTAATAACGAATTTGTATATACCTGGTCTTTCAATATTTAAATTTAGTCTTTTAATTTCTTCATAAAACTCACTAAGTTTATTTTGATTAGATATGTCCATAGTCATAGAAGCCGAAAAAAACTCATGTGGAAAATATGTTTTTAAATACGCTGTTTGATAAGCAATTATTGCATATGCAGCGGCATGGCTTTTGTTAAACCCATATTCTGCGAAAGGTTCAATCTTTAAAAAAATACTTGCGGCTACTTCATTTGATATTCCATTTTTAACAGCTCCATCAATAAATCTTTTTTTTTGTTTCTCAAGTTCGGCTCTTTTTTTTTTGCCCATTGCTCTTCTTAATATGTCGGCTTCACCTGCGGTAAAACCTGATAATTTTTGTGCTATTTGCATAACTTGTTCCTGGTAAATAATTACACCATATGTTGGTTTGAGAATTTCTTCTAAATATGGATGTAAATAGTCAGGTTTAATTTTTCCATGTTTGCAATCGTTATATGTAGGTATATTGCTCATTGGACCAGGTCTATAAAGAGCAACCAAAGCAATAATATCTTCTAAATGATTTGGTTTCATTTGCTTTAATGCTTCTCTCATGCCACTACTTTCCAATTGAAATAAGCCGACAGTATTTCCACTAGAAAGAAGATCAAAAACTTTTTGATCTTCATAATTTATATCTTCAATCGAAAATTTTTTATTTTCGTTATTAATTAATTTTTGCGCTTTATTAATTACTGTTAATGTTTTTAATCCTAAAAAATCAAATTTAATTAATCCAGCATTTTCTGCTGAATACATATCGAATTGTGTCGATGGTAATAATAAATCAGTAGATGCATCTTTATATAATGGAACTGAATCGGTTAATTTTTTATCTGCTATAACTACTCCGGCTGCATGGGTTGCAAAATTTCTATTTAAACCTTCTAATTTCAACGATAGGTTAGTTAATTTTTTAACCCTTGGATCTTCATTTATTAATTTTTGAAGCCTTGGTTCATTATTAATACATTCAGATAAACTTTGAGGTCTTGAAGGGTCAAAAGGAATCATTTTAGAAATGCTATCAACAAATCCATATGGTAAACCAAGAACTCTACCAACATCTCTAATTACCATTCGTGCTTTTAATTTTCCAAAAGTAATAATATGAGCAACGCTATCTTTATATTTCTTTGTTAAATATTCAAATACTAGATCTCTTTTTTCTTCACAAAAATCAATATCAAAGTCAGGCATAGATATTCTATCAGGGTTTAAAAATCTCTCAAAAATTAAATTGAATTTAATCGGGTCAACATCGGTTATTGATAAACACCAAGCTACCAGTGATCCAGCACCAGAACCTCTACCAGGACCTACAGGTATATCATTATTTTTGGCCCATTTAATATAATCTGATACAATTAAAAAATAACTTGAATATTTCATTTCAATAATAATTTTTAATTCGTGATTAAGTCTATCTTTATATTTTTTAAACTCATCGTTTGAATTTAAATTTTTTTCTTTAATTTTTAAAAATTTATTTTTTAAACCTTTTGTAGATTCTATTTTTAAAATTTCATCAGCATTTCCACCTTGTTCAGAGCTAATGTTTGGTAAAACTGGTTTAGAAGATACTGGTCTAAAATTACATCTAAATGGTAAGTTATAATTATTTTCTAAAGCTTCAGGTAGGTCCGAAAATAAGTTCAACATTTCTATGTCAGTTTTAAAATAATGTTGATCGGTAAATTTTATTCTATTTTTATCATTAATATAACTCTTTTTTCCAATACAAGTTAATGCATCATGGGCTTCGTGCATGTTTTGATTTAAATAAAAAACTTCATTAGTTGCTATAATTGGAATTTTAATTTCATTTGATTTTTGCAAGTTATATTTCTCAAAAATTTTTTCATTTTGATCACCATGTCTTTGAATTTCTAAATAAAATCTATTATTAAAATTTAAAAAAATTTTCTGATAAATTTCATGTATTTCTGAAAATCTTCCTTTGTCAAATAACTTTCCAAAAAAACCTTTAATGGATCCTGATAAAACTAACAAACCTTCAGAATCTTTATATAGCTCAGATATATCGCAGTGAGGTTCGGAAAGCTTATCATTATTATTTAGGTATGATTTAGAAGACAATTTCACCATTTTTTTATAACCATCCTCATTTAAAGCTATTATAGGTATAAGTCCTATAGTGTCTTCAAATTTGAAATTTATTTGCGTGCCTATAATTGGTTGAGTACCTACTTTAGAAATATTTTCAGCAAATTCTAAAGCACCGCATAAGTTAGATGTGTCAGACAATCCTATACTTTTAATTTTTCTTTCTTTGCAAAAATCTTTTAAATCATCAATTTTAATTGCACCTTCACATATAGAATATTGTGTATGAATTTTTAGATGATTGAATTTTTGATTATCTGATTCTGGCATTGATAGTTTTAATATTACCATCAATCATTTCTAATTTACAATCTGCCAAATTAGCAAAAAATCTATTATGAGTTGCATATATGATTAATCTATTAGAATTTTTTAATTTATATAAAATATTAAAAACTTCTTTTGCAG
The DNA here is from genome assembly GCA_902590125.1 of uncultured Pelagibacteraceae bacterium. GTDB lineage: Bacteria > Pseudomonadota > Alphaproteobacteria > Pelagibacterales > Pelagibacteraceae > Pelagibacter. The sequence goes on from CACIVL010000026.1 coordinate 6,825, forward strand.
TATTTCGATCAAGGCTACCAGTTGGTTCATCTGCTAAAATAATTTGTGGCTCATTAATTAACGCTCTTGCTATAGCAATTCTCTGCATTTCACCTACTGAAAGCTCAGATGGATAATGATTAATTCGATTAGACAAACCCATTTTTTTAATTATATTTTTTGCATCTTCTACAGCTTTTTTTTTATTTTCTTTTATAGAGAGTCTTGCAAGATAAACATTTTCTAAAGCGGTAAAATCTGGAAGTAAATTATTTTGTTGGTAAATAATACCAATTTTATTAGCCCTAATTTTATCATTAATAGATAAATCATTATAACTAATATTTTTACCTTCTATGCTTAATGAACCAACAGTAGGTTTATCTATTAAAGATAAAATATTTAATAAAGTTGATTTGCCAGAACCAGATGGTCCTATTAATGAATAAATCTTACCTTTCTTAAATTTATAATTTATTTTTTTTAAGACTGAAATTTTTTTACTCGTCAAAAAATTTTTTGAAATTTTATTAAGTGTAATTAAATTATTCATATTTAAGAGCTTTCACTGGATCAAGTTTTGATGCTTTTATCGCAGGAAATATTGAAACAAAAATTGTAATAAT
>CACIVL010000027.1 GCA_902590125.1 uncultured Pelagibacteraceae bacterium
GAAAGTATCACTAACTGATGAATCTTTTTCTTTAAAAATATTAAAGATTATCGAAATTAAGTCAATTTCAAACAAAGCCAAATATGTCGAGCTCAGAATCTGTGAAAAACTATCAAATTTTATAAAAGAAAATTTTTTAGAAGATTTAAAATACTTTGAAAAAAAAAATAAAACAAAAATAGATATAATTTATGATAATTCATTAGCTACACCTGAATATAAAATTGATTTTAAAAATAAAAGCAAAAAAACTATTGAAAAAATTGAATCTTTAACAAAACTTTCAAATCTAAAGGATTTAAAAAACGAAAATAATATTTATAACTTCAACAAAATAAAAAAAAAAAATCAATTTAAAAAAAAAAAATTCTATAAAAAAAAAACTAGATAATGCCTTCTTTAGGTGATGAAGGGCTGGCAAATAAAAACTTTTCCATCCTGCCAGATAGATAAGATTGTCTACCTGCAACAACTGAATTTTTAAAAGCTAAAGCCATTTGGAATGGGTTCTTTGCTTTTGCTATTGCAGTATTAACCAAAACACCATCACAACCAAGTTCCATCGCAATGGTTGCGTCCGATGCTTGACCTAAACCTGCGTCAATAATTAATGGTAATTTAGTTTGACCTCTTATTATTTTAATATTTATATAATTTTGAATTCCTAATCCAGATCCTATTGGAGCTGCTAAAGGCATTATCGCGCACGCACCAGCATTTTCTATTCTTCTTGCCATCAATGGATCATCGGTACAATAAACCATTACTTTAAATCCTTCTTTGGTTAATGTTTCAGTTGATTTTAAAGTTTCAATCATGTCGGGATATAATGTTTTTTTGTCCCCCAGTACTTCTAGCTTAACTAATTTCCATCCTCCTATTTCTCTAGCTAACCTCAAAGTTCTTAAAGCTTCTTTTGAATTAAAACAACCAGCTGTATTTGGTAGATAAGTGATTTTTTTTGGATCAATGTAATCCATTAATAAAGGTTTTTTTTTATCTACTATATTTACTCTTCTTACAGCAACAGTAACTATTTCAGCACCTGATAATTTTATAGCTTTTGCACATTCTGACATATTTTTATATTTTCCCGTCCCTACTATTAAACGTGATTTGAATTTTTTTTTTGCTATTATTAAATTATCTATTTTTTTCATTAACCTCCGCCAATAAAATGAACTAATTCAATTTTATCATTTTTTCTTATTTTAATTTTACCTAATGATTTTTTATTGATTATTGTTTGATTTAATTCAATAGCGATCTTATTGATTGGCACTTTCAGTTTTTTTATCAAACTTAATAAAGTGCTTTTGTCTTGGATTTTAACAAATTTTCCATTCAACTTAATTTTTATTTTATTTATTTTTTTCATAATATATAAGAGTTCAATGAAAAATAATATTATTGTTATTAATGGTCCAAATCTTAATCTATTAGGTGAAAGAGAACAATCACAATATGGCTCTGTAACATATCATGATTTAAAAAATAATTGTCTTAAACATTCAAAAACCCTCGAAATTAATATTGAATTCACACAATCAAATATTGAAGGTGAGATTGTAACTATTATACAGGATGCTAAAAAAAAATATGATGGTTTAATAATTAATGCTGCCGGATTTACGCATACTTCCGTAGCTATTCGTGATGCTCTGGCTATTTTTAAAAAACCCAGCATCGAACTTCATATATCAAATATATACAAAAGAGAAGAATTTAGACATAAATCTATGATCAGTGATGTCGTTACTGGAATAATTTGTGGGCTAGGAGCTAATGGTTATATTTTGGCCATAAATGCAATGCATGAATTACTTAAAAATGGAAATAGATAATAAAATAATAAAAAGATTAATAGAAGTTTTAGATGATCTAAAAAAATCATTGAAAGATAAAAATATTATAAACAGTGATGAACCAACTGAAAAAGAAATTGATATTTCTGGGGAAGTTATAAAAAGCCCTATAGTTGGAACTGCATATTTGTCTCCTGAACCTGGAGCAAAACCTTTTGTTTCAGTTGGAAAAAAAATTAAAAAAGGCGAAACTTTATTAATTGTGGAAGCAATGAAAACAATGAATCATGTCCCTTCTACAAAAGACGGTATTGTAAAAAAAATATGCGTTGAAGATGGTCAACCAGTTGAATTTGGTCAAACCATTGTAATTCTTGAATAATGTTTAAAAAAATATTAATCGCTAATCGTGGTGAGATCGCCGTAAGAATCATTAGAGCATGTAAAGAATGGGGTATTAAAACTGTAGCAGTCCATTCGGATGTAGATAAAGACAGTATGCATGTAAGATTGGCAGATGAAAGTGTTTGTATTGGCTCTCATCAACCTGCAAATAGTTATTTAAACATACCAGCTATAATGTCTGCTATTGAATTGACAAACTCTGAAGCTGTACATCCTGGTTATGGTTTTTTGTCTGAAAATGTAAATTTTGCAAAAATTCTTGAAGAAAATAAAATAAAATTTATTGGACCTTCTTCAAAATTAATAAAAATGATGGGTGACAAAATTGAAGCAAAAAGAATTGCAAAAAAATATGGATTGCCAGTTATAGAAGGTTCTGAAGGTGGTGTTTCAGATTCAAAACAAGCCAAACAAATATCTAAAAAAATAGGATTTCCAGTTTTGATAAAAGCCGCAGGAGGAGGTGGAGGAAAAGGAATGAAAATTGTTCATAACGAAAATGATTTTGATTTGTCTTTCTCTGCTGCAAAAAATGAAGCAATGAAATATTTTGGTAATGATGAAGTTTACATAGAGAAATTTTTTCAAAATCCTAGACATATTGAAGTTCAAGTATTGTCTGGGAAAAATAGAACTATTCATTTGCATGAAAGAGACTGCTCTGTCCAAAGACGTCATCAAAAACTTATTGAAGAAACACCAAGTCCAATTTTGTCTGACAAAATAAGAAAAGACTTATTCGAAAAAACAGTAAATATGGTAAGTAAAATTGGATATGAAGGAGCAGGCACTGTTGAATTTATTTATGAGGATGAAAAATTTTTTTTCTTGGAAATGAATACAAGAGTTCAAGTAGAGCATCCAGTAACAGAAGTTGTTACTGGAATAGACATAATAAAAGAACAAATTCATATTGCTTTTACAGGCGAAACTGCATTAACACAAAATGATATAAATCCAAGAGGACATGCAATTGAATGTAGAATAAATGCTGAAGATCCAAGTAAAAACTTTCAGCCTTGCCCTGGTACAATTGGAATATGCCACCAGCCTTCTGGCTTCAGAACTAGAGTTGATGGTTCTATTTTTCAAGGATACAAAATAACTCCCTACTATGACAGTATGGTGTGTAAACTAATATGTCATGGAAGAAACAGAAATGAAGCCATACAAAGAATGTTACGCTCCTTAGATGAATTTGTTATTGATGGAATTACTACAACTATAGAATTACATAAAAAATTATTAACGCATGAAAAATTTATTAAATCTAATTTCAATGTAAGTTGGTTAGATAATGAAAAGATTATTTAGTAACATTTTGTAAGCCAAATATCGTAAACTGGATGATCGAAAGGTTTAACACTGGGGCTTGAGGAAAATGTCCATCCATTAAAAACAAAAACTTCATCATTGTTTGTGTTAGTTAAGTCTTTAACTTGAAGGTATGCCGTAATTTCAGGAGTATCATCAAATTCAGAATTTTTACATTTTAAAGACTTGATTACAAGATTTTTAAATTTTTGCTCCTCTCCAATTTTTATTTTTAAAACATTATTTTTTGAACTAACTTTGTCTAAAATTTTAATTTCAATGAAATTTCCTTCTAATAATTCTGAATTTTCTAGAGAATTTATGCTTGAGTTGTAAATTATAAATATAATAAAAATAAATAATTGTATAAAATTATTTTTTCCAACTTTTATATTTTTTGTCAATTTCATTATTTTTTTTTTTGGGATGATAAGAATTTTTGGTTCCTGTTTGATTTGATTGATGAGGTTTTTGCCAATCATATTTTTTTAAATCATGAAAATTTTCAATTTTATTTTTTGTAAAATGTATCCAAGAATACCATTCGATAGGAATTTTGGATGCATCTATCTCATCTTTATAAATCACCCATCTTTTTCCTGATCTACTTTGATAATATTTATTGCCAAAAGAATCTGTACCAATTAATTTTCCGAAAAAAATTGTCTGAAGCTTAGTTCCTAACGTCTCTTGATTCCACCAAATAAAAATTTTTTTTAAAAATGTCAACATATAAATTTAATATTTCTTCAATTTATAATTGTATAAATTAAATTAGACTAAAGTATGAATTTGTATATAAATTAATTATCACAAGATTCAAAATAAATCTTATTTAAGGAAAAAATGGCTAAATACTTAGTGGAAACTTATTATACATGCAGCTTTAAAGTTAGTCATTACCTAGATGATATAAATGAAACTGAATTATCTAATCTTGAAAAAAGAGATGATGGAAAATTTGAAATTTTAGATGTTAAATTAGACAATAGAAAAACAAAAAGTTTAAGTTCAAAAAATAAGAATCTTGAAAATAAAAAAATAGATATAATTCCTGAAAAGAATCAGCCAAAAGTAATTTCTAAAGATGGAAATCAAGTTTTTGTAAAAAAACTTAATGAAGGTATTGGCAGAAGATTTAGTATGCCCGATAGAAGAAAAGGTTATATTCAAAAAGCAACTATAGGTAATCACAAAGTATACTTGCATACTGGTGAATATGAAGATGGCAAAATAGGAGAAATTTTTATTGATACAAGTAAAGAAGGTGAATTGGTAAAAGCATTAATGAATAACTTTGCAATAGCAGTATCTCTTGGTCTTCAATACGGAGTACCGTTAGATGAGTTTATAAATGCTTATGTAAATACAAAATTTGAGCCATCAGGAAAAGTTTATGGAAATGATAGAATTTTAACCGCTTCATCGATACTTGATTATATTTTTAGAGAGTTGGCTATATCCTATCAAAATAGAGAAGATCTAGCTCATACTCCGTCAATAGGAGGTCCTGATAAACCAAATAATAATGATGAAGAAACATCAGAAGATAAAAATCAATTTTTAAAACTTGTAAAAAATATTACTAGTAAGGGATTTGTTCGAAATAATTACAAAAAAAATCTAGTTGATCTGTCCAATATAAAAATTAATTTAAAAGGAAAAAAATAAAACTATTTTTTATTTTTCAAATTCAGATTTAATTCTTTGAGCTGTTCTTCTGATACTTCGGAAGGAGCATTCATCATTAAGTCCTGAGCATTCTGATTCATTGGAAACATAGTCACTTCTCTAATATTTTTTTCATCTGCTAATAACATAACTATTCTGTCTATTCCTGGGGCAATACCTCCATGTGGTGGAGCTCCATAACTTAGTGCATTTATCATTCCTTTAAATTTTTCATCTACCTGATTTTTATTGTAGCCAGCTACAGAAAATAATTTGTACATTAATCCTGGTATGTGGTTTCTAATTGCTCCAGAAGATAACTCAACACCATTGCATACAATATCGTATTGATATGCTTGAATATTTAATGGGTTTTTAAAATCAATATTTTTAATATCTCCTTGTGGCATAGAAAAAGGATTATGACTAAATTTAGTTTTATTAGTCACTTCATCTTTTTCAAACATTGGATAATCAATTATCCAACAAAAAGCAAATTTGTTTTTATCAATTAAATTTAATTCATTTGCAATTTTGTCTCTAGCAATAGAAGAAATTTTTTGAACTTCTTGAAGTTTTTCGCATGCAAGAAACATACTGTCACCTACTTCAGCTTTAGTTATCTTCATTATATCTTTAATTGAATCTTCTGAAAAAAATTTTCCAACAGGACCTTTGGCTAAAATTTTTTGATCTTTTTCGATTGTAAAGTAAGCAAGGCCCGAAGCACCCTGTTCTTTTGCCCATTTATCAATATTATCAAAAAAGCTACGAGGTTTATCTTTAGTTTTTTTTGTTACAATTGCTCTAACTTTTGAACCTGATTTTACTAATTTTTTAAAAATATCAAATTTAACATCTTCTCGAGTAAAAATATTTGTTATATCGTTTATTAATAAAGGATTTCTTAAATCTGGTTTATCTGTTCCATATTTAAGCATTGCATCTTCATAAGAAATTCTTGGAAATTTATCATGAAGCAATTTTTTTGACGAAAAGTTTTTAAATAAACTTATCATTAACTTCTCAACAACTTTAAATATATCTTCTTGTTCAACAAATGACATTTCCAAATCTAATTGATAAAATTCCCCTGGGCTACGATCTGCTCTTGCATCTTCATCTCTAAAGCAAGGTGCAATTTGAAAATATTTATCAAATCCCGATACCATAATGAGTTGCTTAAATTGTTGAGGTGCTTGAGGAAGTGCATAAAACTTTCCTGGATTTAACCTGCTTGGAACTAAAAAGTCTCTTGCTCCTTCTGGACTAGACGATGTTAGTATTGGAGTTTGAAATTCCAAAAAACCTAGTTCAGACATTTTATTTCTTATAAATGAAATTACTTTTGATCTTAAAACAATATTTTCATGAATTTTCTTCCTTCTTAAATCTAAAAACCTATACTTAAGTCTAATTTCTTCTGCATACTCTTGATCGCTAAAAACAGGCATTGGTAATTCCTTACATTGGCCAATTACTTCAAACGAAACTACATTTATTTCTATTTCACCAGTTTGAAGTTCTGAATTAATTGTTTCTTTGCTTCTTTCAACAACTTTCCCATTAACTTTCACAACGCTTTCAAGTTGGGTTTTTTCTAATTCTTTAAAAAATTTATTGCTTTTATCAATTACACATTGAGTTACACCATGATGATCTCTTAAATCAACAAACAGAAGGTTTCCATGGTCCCGCTTCTTATTTATCCAGCCAGATAAAATAATTTCTTGATCTTTGTTTTTTTTAGTTAACTCTCCACAGTTATGTGTTCTATACTTATTCAATCTACACCTTTAACACTTCTTTAATAATTTTAAAATCAATTGATTTTTTTTTTTTTAAACTTATCTCATCAATTTTATATATGAATTCGAATATTTTGTCATATGATCTGTCTACCCTTTTAATGATAAAATTTATCAATTTTTTATCTATTCTAATCTGACGGTCTGAAAAATTTTTTACAATAAGAGCAAACATTAATTCATCATCAGGTTTATCAATTTTAGCAATTAAACAATTTTTACTTCTTGATTTTAAATCGTCTAATTTAAAATTCATTTCATTAATAGGAGTTAAAGAATTTATAATCAAATATTTGTTATCTTGATCTACAACGTTAAATAAAGAATAAATTAAATTTTCATCTATATTTTGATCAA
>CACIVL010000028.1 GCA_902590125.1 uncultured Pelagibacteraceae bacterium
TTAAAGAATATACCAAGTGTTAATTCAACATAGTTTCCATCATCATCTGAGGATACATGTGGTGTGATAACTAAATTAGGAGTGTCCCAAAGTTTTGAGTTCTTCTCTAAAGGTTCATGAGAAAATACATCAAGTATTGCTCCTGCTATTTCATTTTTTTTAAGTTTCTCACTTAATACATCATAATCCAATGCTGATTGTCTTCCTATATTTACAATTCCACATGTAGTTTTTAGCATGTCGAGTCTTTTTTTATTAATTAGATTTTTAGTTTCGGGCGTTTCAGGAAGTGCTAAATATAAAAAATCAGCTTCAGGCAAAACGCTATCGATTTTATCTATTGTGATAGTTTTTGAACAGCCTTCAGCTTTATTTCCTCTTTTGTTAACTCCAATAATATTTGCACCTAATTTTGAAACATGTTTTGCCATCGACCCTCCAAGTGAGCCTGTGCCGACTACAACTACTGTTTTTCCATGAACTGGGTTGCTAAATAATGAAACAAATTCTTTATTTTTTTGGTGAGTAATTAATCTTGTCATATGATTTTGCAACATTAAAATACTCATTAAACCAAACTCACCAGCTTTTTTAGCATGAACTCCACTGCTATTGGTTAAAACTAAATCATCGTTCATCCAGTCTAAAGGAAGCAAATGCTCTACTCCTGCTGAAATAACATGTATCCATTTAAGATTTGGTGCTTGTTCTTTAAGGTTTTTTGTGGGGAAGTCCCAAGCTAGTAAAATATCAGAATTTGAAATTGATTTTTTAAAGTTTTCTTCATCCCAGTCAAAAAAGACTTCTATTTTTTCTTTAATTTCAGGAAATTTATCAAGAATATTATTAAAACGATCTTTGGTTATTGTAAAATTTTTTTCTCCTTCAGTATCGGTAGGAAAAGAACCTGGTGCCCAATGATTATTTTTAACATGAATTTTAATTTTTTTATTTGTCAAAATGCTCCTTTCTTTTCCATATTGGATAATTCTTTTATTATAAAAGAGTCGCGCTCTTTATTTGGTATTTTTTCGAAGTCAAACTGTAATTTCATTACTGCAGCTCCAATTGATTTTATAAATTTTCGATCATCAATATTTCTTTTTGGAACTCTCAAAATTGTATCTTGACCATATGTTTTGATTGTATCTCCATTATTTTTAAATTGTTTAGGTTCTATTCCTTCTTGTAATGCTTTGATTGATTTCCTTATATGTCTTCTGTATGCCATTATTCCATGATCAGTTGGCATTAAGTGTTCACCTTTATGTTCGCTTATAAACCCCATACCTTCAACTGCTTCTGCATCACCCGGACTTTTTTGTTTTTCTTCCCAAGTTCGATCTATAATTTCACCTGCTTCAATTCTTTCACAGCCTTCTTTATTATTATATTCAATTGGATCAGCTCTTTCTCCAAAATTACCCCAAGCTATAGCTACACAATGTTCGTGATCTACAGGAACTACCCATCTTGTGAAAGAACTTCTGCCGAAATAGCGAGTTTTTGTACCATCTGCAGCAAAAGCTGATCCGGCCTGTGTAAAGTTTGGAAGTATTAACTCATTTACTCTAACCCAAACATTATCATCAACTCTTCTTGTATTTGCTCCAAGATATTGCATTCCTCTTTCAAAAAATTCTATTTCTCCTAACTCCGCGAAACCTTCTGAAAATTGTATTCCTGAACTTTGGCCATGTAAGAAAGATGTGTGAACTGGATCCATAATTGCATCAAGAACTTGTATCCAATTACAATTATAATTAATTTTATATGGTCTTCTTACAATATTAGAAATTTCATATGCATCATAATGAGGAAACTCAGGAATTTTTTCTGGGGGGCCCATATAAGCGAATACAATTCCATTAAATTCTTTTGTTGGATAAGCTCCTAACTTAAATTTTTTTCTTACTTGCTCTGCCTGTTTTGAATCTGGATCTTCGCCAGGAGTTTCTAAAATCTCTCCATCTGTAGAAAATAACCATCCATGATAACAACATCTAATACCATTTGTTTCACATTTTCCATAAACTAAAGATGCTCTTCGGTGAGGGCAGTTTTTGTGGACTAATCCTATTTTATTTTTTGTGGTTTTAAAAATAACCAAATCTTCTCCAAGAATTTTTATTTGTAAAGGAGTTGTGCTTACTTCTGAGGTTAAAGCGACTGGGTGCCAATATCTTCTAAGATACTCTCCACCAGGAGTGCCAAAATTTGTATGTGAAATTTCTTTATCATAACCAACTGGTTTGGCTTGATTATAACCTCTATAGGTATTGTTGTTCGAACTAACCAATTGACCTCCTTAAAATCCAATAATTAACAATGATATATTTTATTGTAATATTGGCAAATCGCAAATAGATTTCATTTATTGAGAAGGAAACTATATATGTCTGAAAGCAAAACTTCAGTTAAAATTAAAAGACCTAAAAATACAAATACAATTTTTGGGCTTCCAGCAAAATCATATACTGATAACGAATTTTGGGACAAAGAATGTAAAACTGCATTATCTGATGGTTGGCTGTTTATAGCTTTTGCTCACGAATTTAAAAAAGTAGGAGATGTTATTCCAATTTATATTGCTGGAAAACCTATCCTGCTTGTTAAAAATGAAGAAAATAAAATTACTGCCTTTCATAATGTTTGTAGCCATCGATGTTTAAAATTAGTAAATGAAAAAAAAAATATTGGTAAATTAATTCGGTGTCCTTATCATTCTTGGACTTATGATCTTCAAGGAAATTTAAAAGCTGCTCCACACATCGGCGGAACAAATATACACAAACCCAAAGGATTTAATTTAAAAAATCATGGTCTAAAACCAATAAGAATTCATATTTGGCATGATTGGATATTTGTAAATATAAACGGAAAAGCAAAAAAATTTAAAGAATATGCAAAGCCTTTAATTTCAAAATTTAAAGATCTAGACTTAACAAAAATAAAATACGCTGCAACTCTAGATTTTGGAAAAATTAATACTAATTGGAAGTTTCTTATTGAAAATTTTATTGAACCATATCATGTTCAGTTTGTTCACAAAACAACAACTAATCAGCCACTGAAAGATCATTATACAATTGTAGACGGTATTTGTTATGGAAGTGGAGTTAACGTTGATAAAGAAGATAATAAAAATAGCAGTGCCTTATCAGTATCTTCTAAATATCTTTCTTTGTTTCCAAACTTTATAATTGGAACTTATTATCCTAATCAAATTGGTGTATATTTAAATATTCCTATCGGACCAGGTATTACAAGTCAAAAAAGAATAATATACTCAACAGAGGGAAAATCTATGTCTAAAGAAGAGATTGATATTACAAAGAAGATATGGTGGAGTGTACATAAGGAAGACCATGAAATGTGTGAAAGACTACAAGAAGGAAGATCATCGCCTGCTTCAAATGATGGTGGTTTATTGTCTCCATACTGGGAAAAAGGAGTTCAAAAATTTCAAAAATTAATAATTCAATCAACTATGAGGTCAAAAAAATTAACGAAAGGTAAAAAAAATGTCTAAAAATGTAAATGAAGGATATAGATTAGCCCACACAATGATAAGAGTAAAAGATTTAGAAACTTCTTTTAACTTTTATTGCAAGACTTTGGGAATGAAAGTTTTAAGAAAAACTGATTACCCTGATGGAAAATTTACTAATGCATTCATTGGGTATGGACTTGAAAATGAATCTCCATGCCTTGAATTAACTCATAATTGGGATCAAAAAGAAGATTATGATAAAGGAAACGGCTGGGGACATATTTGTATAGAAACTCCTGATGTTTATAAAGCTTGTGATGACCTTGCAAAACTTGGAGTTAATATCACACGTAAACCTGGACCGATGAAGCACGGAACAAGAGTAATTGCTTTTTGTGAAGATCCTGACGGATACAAAGTGGAATTAAACGAACCAATAAAAATATAAAACTGAAAGGAATATTAATGTCTAAAGAACCACAATTATATAAATTTAAAGATATTGAAAATAGGCTTCACACATTAGAACCGGGAAAATCTTACATAAAACCATTTGTAACAAGTAAAGTAAGTAACACTATGTGTGGTGGATTAAATTTTTTAAATAAAGTTTCTGTTCCTTGGGACTTAACATGTGATGAAATTATTTACTGTATGGAAGGAACTTTTCGACTAACATGTGATGGTAAATCTTATATATGTAACCCAGGAGATGTACTTTATATCCCAAAAGATAACCATATAGCTTATGAGTGTGATGAAAAATGTGTAATATTTTATGCTGCTTATCCTCACGATTGGAAACAAAAAGCTGGCATTACATTTGTTCCTGGAATTGATCCAGAGGATATGCCAAAATAATTTACCTAATGAAAAATAAAATATATTACGAAAGTTTTAAGGACGCTATAGAAAGAAACAGGAAAAAAATTCCTACAGTTCATAAAAAACTTAAGGCTGCGGGAGTACAATATGTAATGTCAAGTTGGATAGATTTACATGGCATTCCAAAAACAAAACCTGTTCCTATGAGTGATTTTGAACTTTTGTGTCTCGGCAAAGGTCCTCAGTTCGCAGTTCATTCAATTTCTTTTGTACCAGAATTAACTCCTGCAGACTCTGATCAAATAATGTTGCCTGACTTAGACAGTGTTTACATTTGTCCTTGGGACAAAACAATGGCAATTATTTTTGCAGATCTTTATTGGGAAGATAAACCATACAATGTTTGTCCAAGACAAGCTTTAAAACGTGCAATGCAGAAAGCACAAGATTTGGGTTACAAAGGAATGTGTGGTATTGAACCTGAATTTATTGCAATGAAATATGGAGAAGATGGTAAGCCAATTAAAGCTATAGATAGCGACCCAATTAATGGAATAAGACCTAGAAGACAAGCATTTGGATATGATGTTGAATACTCATTAGACTCTATGCATTTTTTAAAAGAATTAATTGATATTCTTGAAGAGTTAGGATGGAATTTGCATGATGTAGTTGCTGAAGGAGCCTATTCACAATTTGAATTAGATTTTCATTATACAAATTTATTAGAAATGGCAGATAGATTAGTTTTTTTAAGAGTTCTTTTAAAAGAAGTTGCAAAAAAAAATAATATGTTCATCACTTTTATGCCAAAACCTACAATAGGTGATTGGAGATCTGGAGCTCATATAAATTTTTCTATGGAAGATATTAATAAACCTGAAAAAAATATTTTTACAGATGGAAAAGGTTGGTCTAAATATTCTAAATATGCCGTTGGTGGACTTATGAAAAACTCTGAAGCGCTAACAGCAATTACATGTTCAACAGTTAATTCATACAACGGACTGGTTCCAAGAGTTGGAGGGTTTGAAGGTGGAACTGTGACTTGGGCACCAACTAACATTACCTATGGCCATAATAATAGATCAGCTCAATTTCGTTTACCACAAAATAGATATTGTATTGAAAATAGAGCAGCAGATATGACGATGAATGTTTACTTAGCATTGGCAATGACAGTTTCTTCTGCAATGGATGGAATTAAAAATAAAATTGATCCAGGAAAACCAACTGATCAAGATTTGTATCAAATGACTGACGCAGAATTTAAAAAATTAGGAATTAAAAGATTACCAAAAAATTTAATGCAAGCAATTGAGGCATTAAAAATTAATAAATTATCTGATGAAGTTTTGGGATCCGTAATGAAAAAATCTTTTTTATCTTACAAAAATGATGAATGGGAACGATATCATCAAGCAGTTACGGATTGGGAAGTAAAAGAATACCTTAGACTTTACTAATTAATGAAAAAATATGAAAAGTTTAACTTAGGAAATATTAAACTTTTATCTGGTAAAATTTTAAATTCAGCGCAGTTAATTTATAAAACATATGGAAAATTAAATAAAGATCGCTCAAATGTAATAATTCTTCCTACATTTTATACTGGAAGTCATATTAGAAACGAAGGATTTATGGGTAAAAATAGAGCTATTAACCCAAATAAATATTTTATCGTATCAATTAACATGTTTGGAAATGGTCTGTCTTCATCACCAACTAATGCCGTTAAAAATCAAAAGGGTTCAAAATTTCCAACTATAACATTATGGGATAACATTTATTGCCAACACAAGCTTATTACTGAAAAACTAAAAATTAAAAAAATTGCTCTAGTTACCGGGTGGTCAATGGCAGGCTGTCAATCATATCAGTGGGCCGCACAATATCCTAGAATGGTAAAAGCAATTCTTCCTTTCTGCGCATCTTCAAAAACTTCTATACACAATCATGTTTTTTTAGAAGGTGTTAAAGCTGCACTTACAGCTGATAAAAAATGGAATAAAGGAAATTATAAAAAACAACCACTTGAAGGGTTAAAAGCATTTGGTCGAGTTTATGCTGGTTGGGCCTTCTCTCAAGATTTTTACAGAGATAAACTTTATAAAAAATTTGGTTTTAAAAATGCTGAAGAATTACTT
>CACIVL010000029.1 GCA_902590125.1 uncultured Pelagibacteraceae bacterium
CAGATAGTTGTGGTTTATGAAGAATAAAAGAAATATTTGAAAATGACATTAATTACTAGCAGGTGCTTTATCTTTAAACAATTTATAATCTAAACTATCAACAAGAGCCTTGAATGATGCTTCAATAATGTTTGCAGATACACCTATAGTAAACCAATTTTTTCCTTTTGAGTCTGTGCTTTCAATCGAAACTCTAGTTACAGCTTCTGTTCCTGTGTTTAAAATTCTAACTTTGTAATCTACCAACTTAAGATCTTTTAAATATTTTGAATATTTTGCAAGTTTATCTACGTTATTTCTAATTGCATTATCCAAAGCATGAACAGGTCCATTCCCCTCACCTTCACACAAAATTATTTTTTTATCTACTTCAAGTTTTGCTTTAGCTGAAGAAATAATTTTTCCAAAGTTATCTTTTTTTACACTTACATCATATTCTTTAATTGAAATATATCTTGGAATTTCACCCATAATTCTTCTTGCGAGTAACTCAAAAGAAGCATCGGCACCATCATAACTATATCCTATAAATTCTCGATCTTTAACTTCTTCTAATAATTTTTTAATTTTTGTATCATTTTCTTTAAAATCAATTCCAATGGATTTAAGTCTGGATATGATATTTGATTTTCCAGCTTGATCTGAAACAACAATATTTCTTACATTGCCCACTAGGTCTGGTTTTATATGTTCATATGTTTTTGGATCTTTTTGAACAGCTGACACATGTAATCCTCCTTTGTGAGAAAATGCAGCAGCTCCAACGTAGGGTAAATGTTGGTTTGGTTTTCTATTTAAAATTTCATCCAACAATCTAGAACATTGAGTTAATTTATTTATATTTTCAGATTTTATATTAGTAGTAAATTTTTTTGAAAAATTATCTTTTAAATGGATCGTTGGTATAATCGACATTAAATCTGCATTACCACATCTCTCACCTAATCCATTAATAGTTCCTTGTACTTGTCGTACACCTGAAAGTATCGCCGCTAATGAATTAGCAACAGCATTACCAGTATCGTTGTGCGCATGTATTCCTAAATTTTTTCCAGGAACATGTTTTGTTACTTCAGTTACAATTTTTTCAACTTCATTAGGAAGCGTTCCACCATTTGTGTCACATAAAACAATCCATCTAGCTCCATTTTCAAATGCAGCTTTAATACAAGAAATTGCATATTTTTTATTATTTTTGAATCCATCAAAAAAATGTTCTGCATCAAACATGAATTCTTTTTTTTTTTTTACGAAATGTTTGGTGCTTTCACTTATGTTTTCTAAATTTTCTTCATTTGAAATTCCTAATGCAACATCAACATGAAAATCCCAAGATTTTCCTACAAGGCAGATTGCTGAAGCTTTTGAATTTAACAAAGCTGACAAACCAGGATCATTTTCTGCACTTCTTCCTGATCTTTTTGTCATACCAAATGCAGTTAATATAGAATTTTTAGTATTAATTCTTTTTTGAAAAAATTCTGTATCTGTTGGATTAGCACCAGGCCATCCACCTTCTATGTAATCAACTCCTAAGTTTCCTAAAGATTCTGCTATTTTTAATTTATCATCAATAGAAAAATCTACGCCTTGAGTTTGTGCACCATCTCTTAAAGTTGTATCAAATATATATATTTTTTCTTTACTCATTTAAATTTCCAAGTGGTTTTACCATCTGTATCCTCAATTAAAACACCTTTGTCTAACAGCTCATTTCTTATTTTGTCAGCTAACTTATATTTTTTATCTTCTCTAGCCTTGTTTCTTTCATTTATTTTTTTCAATATTTCTTTTTCTGACAAAAGTGACTTGCTTTTTTTGAAATCAATCCACTTTTCATTTGTATCTGTAAGTAATCCAATAAAATTGCATGCCGAGGTAAAAACTTCTTTATCTTTTAAAGATCCTTTTTGTGATTTTTCAAATAGTTTATGCAAATTAGCAATATAACCTGGTGTATTCAGATCATCATACAGTGGATTTAAATAATTTTCTGGAATTAAAACTGGTTTTTTTAATTCTGTGTAACATTCATACCATTTATTTATAGTGATCTGACATTGATCAATTAATTTATCATTCCAGTCTAATGGCTGTTTGTAATGAGCAGACAATAATGCCAATCTTAATACTTGTCCGTTTATTTTATTTTTAAAATCGCTAATTTTTAAAATATTACCTTGAGATTTTGCCATTTTTTCATTTGATATAGTTATAAATCCATTATGCACCCAATAATTTGCAAAAATTTCATTTTCATTTGCACATCTAGATTGAGCTATTTCATTTTCATGATGTGGAAAAATTAAATCTCTTCCACCACCATGAATATCAAATTTATCTCCTAAATATTTCTTTGACATAACTGAACATTCTAGGTGCCATCCCGGTCTACCTTTTCCCCAAGGAGATTCCCAATAAGGTTCATTGTTCTTGGATGGTTTCCACAAAACAAAATCTTCTGGATTCTTTTTATTTTCAGATACCTCAACTCTTGAACCAGCTATTAACTCTTCTAAATTTTTATTTGACAATTTTCCATAATCTTTAAATTTTTTAACTTCAAAATAAATATGTTCTTTATTAGAATAGGCATAATTTTTTTTCAGTAGTTGACCAATCATTTCTATCATTAAAGAAATATTTTCAGTTGCCTTAGGTTCAAAAGTAGGACTCTGGCAATTTAGATAATTGCAATCATCATGAAATTTTTTTGTAATTTTACTTGTTAAAGCACTTGTTGTTATTTTTTTTTCTAAAGAAGACTGAATTATTTTATCGTCTATGTCAGTAATATTTCTAACATAATTTACTTTTTTATCTCCAAATTTACATTTTAAAATTTTGAATAAAACATCAAATACAACTAATGGTCTTGCGTTACCAATATGTGGTTCATCATAAACAGTTGGTCCACAAACATACATACCTATTTTATTTTTATTTATAGGTACAAATTTCTCTTTTTTATTTCCAAGACTATTAGTTAAAAAAATATCTTTATTCATGTTATTTAGGAATTTTGCATACTGGAATTGGTTTCATTTTATGTAAGTTTAATTTTCTTAATTCTTCATATTTTGATTTATTTTTTGAATTGGGGTTTGACATTGCTTCTTCAACTTCTTTATATGTTAAACCTATTTGACTTACATCAGTTCTACCATCATCCCATAGCCCATCTGTTGGTTGAGCATTAATTATTTCTTCTAATATTTTTAGTTCTTTCCCTAGTTCCCAAACATCGCTTTTTGTGCAATCGGCAATTGGAGAAATATCAACTCCTCCGTCACCATACTTTGTGAAAAAACCAACACCAAAATCTTCTACTTTGTTGCCTGTGCCAACAACAATTCCATTGTTTGCTGCTGCTACTTGATAAAGACTTGCCATCCTAATTCTTGCTCTAGAATTTGCCATTCCATGTTTATTGTCAAATTTTGATAACTTTGTTTGAAAAGACTTAAATACTTCATCAAGTTCTATTGTACAGGTTTCTACATTTTTAAATTTTTCTTCTAACCATTTTTTATGTTTAAGACTTAGGTCATGTTGAGAAGAAATTTGCTTAATTGGCATACACAAAGCAATGGTTTTTATACCCGTCATTGCACATAAAGTACTTGTTACCGATGAATCAATTCCTCCAGATATTCCAATTATTAATGATTGAGCTTTTTTTGGCATTGAATTTACGTAATTCAATATCCAATCTTTAATAAATGTGATTTTTTTTCTAGCTTCCATAATTCAAATATACGTTATAGGATTTCTTTTATAAACGCTTAAGATACCGCTCTAATTCCGCTTCTTGCGTTATTAGAATTTTTTTTAATCTCATCAGAAATTAAAAACGCAAGTTCTAAAGCTTGATCAGCGTTCAACCTTGGATCACAATGAGTACGATATCTGCTGGATAAATCTTTATCAGAAATTTTTTGAGTACCTCCAGTACATTCTGTAACATTTTGTCCTGTCATTTCTATATGTAAACCACCAGCAAATGTACCTTCGCTTTGATGAATGCCAAAAACATTTTTTACTTCACTCAAAATATTGTCAAAAGGTCTTGTTTTAAAACCTGTGGCAGACTTAATTGTATTTCCGTGCATAGGGTCGCATGACCAAATAACATTTAAACCTTCTTTTTTTATGCCTCTTATTAGTTTGGGTAAAAACTTATCAACTTTATTGCAACCAAATCTTGATATTAATGTAATTTTTCCCTTTTTGTTTTTTGGATTTATTACATTTATGATTTTTTTTATTTCATCTGGTTTTGAAGTTGGCCCACATTTAATACCAATTGGATTCTCAATGCCCTTACAAAATTCGACATGGCCTCCATCTAACTGTCTTGTTCTATCACCAATCCACACAAAATGTGCAGAAGTATCGTGCCACTCTCCAGTTGTTGAATCCACCCTTGTCATGCTTTCCTCAAAAGGCAATAAGAGTGCTTCATGTGAAGTCCAAAAATTTACAGTTTTTAATCTTCTATTGAAATCAGAATTAATTCCGCAGGCATCCATAAAAGCTAGTGCATCAGCAATTTTATCTTCTAGCTCTTTAAATTTTTTATGATGAGGACTTTTTTTAATATATCCAAGATTCCATAGATGAACGTTTTTTAAATCTGCAAAACCTCCGTGTGAAAAAGCTCTTAGTAGGTTTAAAGTAGATGCTGCTTGCGAATATGCTTTAAACAATCTTTTAGCATCGGGTTTTCTAGCTTTTTCACTAAACTCTATACCATTAATATTGTCACCCAAATAACTTGGTAGTTCTTTATCTCCTTGTTTTTCTGTAGGAGAAGTTCTTGGTTTAGAAAATTGACCTGCAATTCTTCCAATTTTAACTACAGGCAATGAAGCCGAATATGTTAAAACTAAAGACATTTGTAAGATTAATTTAAATGTATCTCTTATATTATCAGGATTAAACTCTGCAAAACTTTCTGCACAATCGCCTCCTTGCAATAGAAAAGCTTTACCATCTACAACATTGGCAAGTTGTTCTCTCAAGTGTCTTGTTTCACCAGCAAACACTAAAGGAGGAAAATTTTTAATCTTATTAAGAACCATATTCAGTTCTTTTTCATCCTCATACTTTGGAATGTGTTTTACTGGATAATTTTTCCAGCTATTTATTTTCCATTTTTTCATATTCAACCTAAAATTGTTTTATCAAAGTTTAACGATTATTCAACAGTAACTGATTTAGCAAGATTTCGTGGTTTATCTATGTCACAATTCTTCAACAATGCTACATGGTATGCTAAAAACTGTAATGGGATTGACAAAAGAAAAGAGTTTATTGTTGAGTTAGTTTTTGGGATTTGGAATTTAAATCTAATATTTTCATTCATTGTTTCCGAAGTATCATCTGTAATCATTAAAACCTTGCCACCTCTAGCAATTACCTCTTGCATATTGGAAATAGTTTTTTCATAAAACCTATCCTTTGGTGCTAAAACTACCACAGGGATTCCATCTTCAATAAGAGCTAGTGGACCATGTTTCATTTCTCCTGCCGCATATCCTTCTGCATGAATATAAGATAATTCTTTAAGCTTA
Organism: uncultured Pelagibacteraceae bacterium; assembly: GCA_902590125.1. Classification (GTDB taxonomy): domain Bacteria; phylum Pseudomonadota; class Alphaproteobacteria; order Pelagibacterales; family Pelagibacteraceae; genus Pelagibacter. Next base: position 5,577 of record CACIVL010000029.1, read on the forward strand.
AGCGCTCCTTCCATTGCAATAGGATAAGAATATCCTCTGCCCAAATACATTGTACCTTTAGCTTTTATAAAGTCTCTGGCTATAATTTGAATATCTTTTTGTTTATTCAAAGTTTCTTCAATTAAATCTGGTATTTTTCTTAAATCTAAAACTAACTTCGAGTATTCCTCTAAATTCATGTCTTCTCTTTCTTTTGAAATTTTCAAAGTTAATAAATAAAGAACAGTCATTTGCCCAATAAATGCTTTTGTAGAAGCAACTCCTATTTCAGGCCCTGCATGTATTGGTAAAACAAAATCGGCTAATCTAGCTATAGAGCTCTCTACAACATTTACTATACCACATGTTTTTACATTATTTTTTTTACATTTTTCTAAGGCAGCATAAGTATCTGCTGTTTCACCTGATTGAGAAACAAAAATATAAAGATCGTTTGGATTCAATTTTACCTTTCTGTATCTAAATTCTGAAGCTATATCTGCTTCAACATCGATCGATGTAAATTCTTCAATCCAATATTTTGCCATTAAACAAGAATGGTAAGCTGTTCCACAAGCTATTAGACGAATTTTGTTAATTTTTTTTGGATCTATTGGTAAATTATAGATATTAATTTCATTTCGTGATTTATCTAAATA
>CACIVL010000030.1 GCA_902590125.1 uncultured Pelagibacteraceae bacterium
ATGTTGGAATTAGGTGTATTTGGTGGTGCATATTTTGGAATTAATATAAAAGAATATCCAAAATCATGGTTTGTTAATGCAAAAATTAGTAAAACCTTTGATGTAAGCCTAAATCGATTTAAAGTTAGATCTGGTCTATCAAGAAAACATTGGATACAAAAAGGCTGGATTTTTAAAGAAGATCCACTCGGATGGTTCCAATGGTACTGCAGATTTTCTAATGGAAGGCGCATTCCTCATATAGACGAAGTTCAAATAAAAAGATGGAAAAATTTTAAACGTCATGTTTCTGCAATTAAAAAAAATTGTGAACCAATTGATCTAAACTGCAGAAAAAAGCAAAGACAAGCCATTTTGCAATGGGCTTATAATCCATTTATTTAACCCAAAATGGGCAAAAAAAATGCTAAACTTGGCATAAATACTATCTTTTTTTATCTATTCATCCATATTTAGTATGATACAAGAAACTCAATACTACTGATAGAGATTCGGTAGTGGTTAACAAAAAAAAGGGAGTTAAACATGAAAATATTATCAGGTCTAACCGGCACGATAAATAGCTTAACAAGCGTTGTTATTGCATTGTTAGGATTAGGTATCGTTGTTGCTCTACTAGGTGGAAATGTTCCATTTGTAGGTGGAGTAGCGGATAACATAGTAAGTCTGGTTCAAGGTTTAGGTGATGCAGGTATAGTAGGCTTAGTAGCAGCTATTATCATTTTGAACCTATATAAATAGAGGAAGATTAAATTAAGTTAGCAACCTCCCTCTCTTGCTAATGGTTATATGTAAAATTCCCTAATCTTACGCAATGTAGGATTAGGGATTTAAGAAAGGTAGATATGAATATGAATAGTTGGATTTCGAAGACTACAAGTTACTTGAATAAATTTTTAGAAGTTGGTGTTTTGCTATTAGGAGTTTCGGTTATAGCTGAAATCCTGTTTGGTCCAGATGTGCCTTTTTTCGGTTCACAAGTAACAGAAAATATAATTTCGTTGCTTAATAGCCTTGGAAACCAAGGTACAGCTGCTTTAATAATAGTTTTTGCAGTATTATTTGTTTACAGAAAATTTTTAAAGTAATTACTTAAATATTATTATTAAAAATTAAGTTTAATTTTTTTTATTTTCCAATGAAATGATGGGAAATTTTCCTGGTATGTTTTTCCAGCCTATGCTCAAATAAATATAAACCTTGCCAGGTTCCAAGTATAATTTTGTTATCTTTGACACTTAAAGTTAAATGGCTATTGGTCAATGCAGATTTAATATGTGCAGGCATGTCATCTTTACCTTCTGTGGTATGTTTGTAAAGTTTATTATCCATAGGAACTAATTTCTTAAAAAAATTATTTAAATCATACAAAACGTCTGAGTCAGCATTTTCTTGAATAGTTAAAGACGCGCTTGTATGCAAAATGTTTAAATTTAAAATACCATTAAGTAATTTGTTTTTATTAACAAAATCTTGTGTCTGTTGTGTAAAATCGTATAAACCAGATCCATTAGTTTTAATAATTACTTCGTGAAAAATTTGCTTCATTTTTAATTTTTTTGCTTAAAATTTATTCCATATTTTGACCTTGGACTTTTTCTCAAGCCAAAAGGTCCTGGTATAAATAAAGTTAAAGGCTTTGTGCCAGGTTTTAAATCAACTCTGTGAAGATTATTTGCTGATCTAAATCCAATATATCCAGGTGATCTCCAGTGTTTTCCATTAGTCAATGTTTCCCAATATCCTCCACGTAAAATTATAGTCATGTATGGACATAAATGAGAATGTACACCTTCACCATGATCATCGTCTAACATCTCGTGTATTATAATGTTAAAAGGAAACCATCTAGGTCTATTTCTAAATAACAAATAATAACGGTTTAGCCATGGTTTAGCATTTTTGTAATCTGGGTGAGATGGACCTCGATCTAATACTAATTTCTTACGTCCTAATTTTTCAAGCAATTTTAGAAACATTGTCAATTTAATTTAATAATAGAATTCTCTTTAATTATGTATAAGTTTTCATTCAAAACAAATGGTCTTGATATTTTATCATTATCAATTTTTAGCATTGATATTGTTTTACCAGAAGCAATATCTATAATCATTAATCTCCCATGGTTTGTTGTCAAATAGATATTTTCAGAACCAACAACAAAACCAACAGGTTTAATTTTAGATCTTTTTTTTTTTTTAAATTGTTTAAAAATATCTGTAATTCTAATAATATTTCCTTCTTTGTTTTCAACAATAACGAAAAATCCTTCCATTGTTACAGTAAAAAGTAAATTATCAACTAAAGTAGGTGTTAAAGTAGAATTAATGTTATGTTCCCAATTTAAAATACCTGTTCTAAGATCTATTGAAAAAAACTTGTTATTATTGTTTGAGAAAAAAATTGAATCATTATTTGCTACCAAATTAGAAGATTTTAAAAAAAAAGATTGTCCAATGATTTCACTACTATGCGTTGGTGTTAGCCACAATAAATTACCATTTCGAATATCAACAGCGGCAATATCTCCTATCGAGTTATTAAAATAAATTTTATTATCAATTATAATTAAAGAAAGTTTTTTTACAGATTTTATAAGCGTTCTTTCAGTTTTTACTTTCCAAATTTCACTGCCGTCTTTTATTGAATAACAAATTAAAACATTTTGAGAATCAATTACAAAAAATTTATCTTTATATATTTTTACTTGAGAATTAAAATGGGCAGAATGATTTTTTGACCATAATAACTCTCCTGTTTTTATATTTATCCCGTAATACTTAGAAATACTGTCTGCCACAATCAATGTATTGTCGTTGCTAGCGAGAAACAATATGGGTTTTAATTTTCTTTCAGATTTTGAATAAAAATTTTTTTTCCAAATTAATTTTGAAGAATTGTTAAACTTTAATATGGATCCTTTATTATCAAAAAATATAACATTATTTTTTGAAAAAATAATTTCAGGTTCAAGTTCGTCAAAATGATCTATTTTGGAAAATGTAAATCTAGATATTTTTTTTAAATTTCCTTTATAGTTTATTCGTCCATTATTGTTATTAAAGTTATTAATAAAGCTATTGTTTACAAGTTTTCCTTTTAACTTTATTTTTAATTTTGGATTAAATTCAGATTTTAACCCTTCTTCATCTTTAAATAATAATTTGATAGTTTTTTGTTTTTCTTTAACTATTTTTTTACCTTTTGTCCAAATATTAGAGTTTGTGTTTAAAGAACAATTATTTATAATAATAAATATTAAAAAAATTTTAAAAAATTTATTCACTAAAATCTCTATTTAATCTTTTTTCACTTTCTATCTTAATTGTTGGATTGCCATTTTCTAAAGTTAAAATTTGGTTAAAAAATTCTTTAGATTTTTGCTTTTGGTTTTTATAGTAAAAATATTCAGCCAACAAATATAATGCATGAGATTTCCAGACACTGTCTGAATTAATAACAGGGTTTAAAATTTGAATTAAATTATTTTCTGACTCAAAGTCTGAATTAAATAAGCCTTTCTTATAAATAACTAAGTTTTTAATTTCGTTGTCTAAACTTGTTTCATTGATTATAACATCAAAAAATTCATTAATCTTATTATTTTCTTTAACAATATTATTATCAATCAAAAAATAGAGAGCTAGTGGTGAATAAGTTGCATCTTTATCATTGATTATTTCTTTCATTATTTCAGCAATTCCTGATTTATCTCCATTCTGATAATCAATAACTGCTGAATTATATTTCTCTGATAACCATTCTTTGTGACCTTTTTTGTACATTTGATAAGAAAAGAAAATTATTGGTAATAATATTATAATAACTACTATTGAGATTAGTTTTTTTTTGTTATTAATAAAAAAATTTATAATTTTTTCTCTACGCGTTTTATTATCAATTGCTGTAATATCCTCATCCATATTAAATCATATTCCTTAAAACATATTGTAGTATTCCACCATTTTTATAATATTCTAGTTCATTTTTAGTATCGATTCTGCATAATGTTTTGATTTTTTTTATAACTCCAGATGTATACTTTATTTCAACTTCTACTTTATCAGAAGGTTCAATGCCTTTTGCTAAATCAATTACAGTTATTAACTCAGATCCACTCAACTTTAAATTTAATCTATCAATTCCATTAATAAATTGAAGTGGAAGTACTCCCATTCCAATCAAGTTAGACCTATGAATTCTTTCAAAACTTTCAGCTATAACAACTTTTACACCCAATAATTTTGTACCTTTTGCAGCCCAATCTCTTGAAGAGCCTGTTCCATATTCTTTTCCACCAATAACTACTAGATCTGTTTCTCTTTTTTTATACTCAACTACAGCATCATAAACTGGCATAACTTTTCCTTCGGGATGCAATTTAGTAAAACCACCTTCGGTTCCTGGTGCCATTTCATTTCTAATTCTTATATTTCCAAAAGCACCTCTCATCATTACTTCATGATTTCCTCTTCTTGATCCATATGAGTTAAAATCTTTGGTCAAAATTTGATGTTTCATAAAATATTCACCGGTAGGGCTGTCTTTTTGAATAGATCCTGCTGGTGAAATATGATCAGTAGTGATCATATCTCCTAAAATTAATAAAGGTCTTGCATCTTTTATTTCTTTAAACCCTTCTGGTTCATCAGTTAAATTTTCAAAAAATGGCGGTTTTTTCACATATGTAGAAGTCTCATTCCAGTTATAAATACTACTTTTTACTGTTTTAATTTTTTGCCATTGTTCAGGTCCTTCAGAAACATTTGAATATCTTTTTACAAACATTTCTGGATTCAAAGAATTTCTTAAAATATCTTCAATTTCTTTATTTGAAGGCCAAATATCTTTTAAATAAATATCTTTGCCTTTAGAGCTTTTCCCTAAAGAATCGTTATAAAAATCAAATTGCATATAGCCTGCTAAAGCATAAGCAACAACAAGTGGTGGTGATGCTAGATAATTAGCTTTAATTAATGGAGAAATCCTTCCTTCAAAATTCCTATTTCCTGATAAAACTGAAACAGCATAAATATTATCTTTTTTTATCGACTCCGAAATATTTTCAGACAAAGGTCCAGAGTTTCCTATACAAGTTGTACAGCCATAACCAACTAAATTAAAACCAAGTTGATCTAAAAATACATTTAATCCGGCTTTAGCCAAATAATCAGTTACAACTTGCGAGCCTGGCGCTAATGAAGTTTTTACCCATGGTTTACTTTTTAATCCAAGTTCTGCTGCTTTTTTTGCTAGCAAACCTGCCCCAATTAAAACATTTGGGTTTGATGTATTTGTGCAAGAAGTTATGGCTGCTATTAATATTGAACCATCTTTAATTTCATAATCTGTTCCTACAACTTTTGAAGCATTGGGTTTTTTTCTTTTTGTTGTAATTTCAAAAATCTTTTTAAAGTTAGATGAAGCTTCAGTTAATAAAACTTTATCTTGTGGTCTCTTTGGTCCAGAAATTGTTGGAACAATAGTAGACATGTCTAATGACAAAGTATCTGTAAATTCAATATCTTCACTTGCCCACAAACCTTGCTCTTTTGCATATTGTTCAACAATTTTTAATGTAGAATCATTTCTTCCAGAAAATTTTAAGTATTTGATAGTCTCCTCATCAATTGGAAAAAAACCACATGTAGCACCATATTCTGGAGCCATATTGGCAATAGTAGCTCTATCTGCAAGAGTTAAATTTTTTAAACCTTCTCCATAAAATTCTACAAATTTACCAACTACACCTTTGTCTCTAAGCATTTTTACAACAGTCAAAACTAAATCTGTCGCTGTAGTTCCTTCAGGCAATTTTTTAGTTATTCTAAAGCCTATAACTTCAGGTATTAGCATTGAAATAGGTTGGCCAAGCATACCAGCTTCAGCTTCGATTCCTCCTACTCCCCAACCAAGAACTGACAAACCGTTGACCATAGTTGTGTGACTATCAGTTCCTACCAAAGTATCTGGAAATAAAAAATCTTTTCCTTCAAATTTTTCAGACCAAACTACTTTTGATAAATATTCTAAATTTACTTGATGACAAATACCTGTTCCTGGAGGAACAATTCTAAAATTATTAAAAGCTTGTTGTCCCCATTTCAAAAAAGAATATCTTTCACCGTTTCTTTGAAATTCTATTTCAACATTTTTTTCTAAAGAGTCTTTGTTTGCAAATT
>CACIVL010000031.1 GCA_902590125.1 uncultured Pelagibacteraceae bacterium
CTATTGCTGTAGCCAATATTAACCAACCACACTTTTTTCTATTTTTTTCATAACCATATTTAACTGCAAGAGCCATTGTTCCGCTACTTGTAATAAGAACAAATGTCATTATAGCAATAAGTAGCAAAGGAACATCAACGCCAAAAACATGCAAACCAAATACTTCACTTGGATTTGGCCATTCAACTGGAGTTGACCCTCTACCTTTCATGTATGAAATTAGAAAACAACTAAATATAAATGTATCACTCAACAAAAAGATCCACATCATTGCTTTGCCCCAATGCACACCCTTAAACATAGTTTGGTCAGAAGCAGTATCTGCTGCCATTCCGCTAAATCCAGGTTTAAATTCGTAGCCTTCTATTTTTGGATCAGACATAAATATTTAAGTTTTTTCTACCTTTGTATTGGTTACTTCACTTGGTGGTGTTGTTTGAGGTATAAAGTCTTCTTTTGCTCCAGGCACACTAAAGTCATAAGGCCATCTGTGAACTACTGGAAGCTTGTCGCCCCAATTACCATGTTCAGGAGGAACTGAAGGAGTATGCCATTCTAATGAATTTGCTTTCCAAGGATTCTTTCCTGCCGGTTTGCCCATTTTTAAACTTACAATTATGTTATAAATTAAAATAAACTGCGCTGCGCCAACTATAAATGCAGCTGTACTGATAAATTGATTCATTCCAACAGCTGAAGTTATGTATGGACTATCATACATCTCAAAATATCTTCTTGGCACTCCAATAAAACCTAAATAATGCATTGGGAAATAAATCGAGTAAGCTCCTAAAAAAGTTAGCCAGAAGTGCCATTTGCCTAATTTTTCATCTAATAATCGTCCAGCTACTAAAGGAAACCAGTGATAAACAGCTCCCATAATTACCATAAGTGGTGCAATACCCATCACCATGTGAAAATGCGCAATAACAAAATAGGTGTCTGATAATGGAACATCTACAGTAACATTTCCTAAAAAAATTCCTGTAATACCTCCGTTTACAAAAGTAACTATAAAACCAAGACACCATAACATTACAGTATTCAACCTAATGTTTCCTCTCCAAAGAGTTAAAATCCAATTGTAAACCTTCATTGCTGTTGGAACAGCTATGATAAGTGTTGTGGTTGCAAAGAAAAATCCAAACCAAGGATTCATTCCACTGACATACATGTGATGCGCCCATACAAAAAAGCTTAGGGCTCCTATTCCAACAATGGCCCATACCATCATTCTATAACCAAATATATTTTTTCTAGAATGAACAGAAATTAAATCTGAAATTATTCCAAACGCAGGTAAAGCTACAATATAAACTTCTGGATGACCAAAAAACCAGAACAAATGTTGGAAAAGAATAGGGCTTCCTCCGCCATATTCTAAAACTTCTCCTGCTTTTAAAATTGTTGGCATAAAAAAACTTGTTCCAAGTACTTTGTCTAAAGTCATCATAATTGCACTTACCAATAAAGCTGGAAAAGCTAGCATTGCCAAAACTGTTGCTGTAAAAATACCCCAAACTGTTAATGGCATTCTCATTAATGTCATTCCTCTAGTACGTGCTTGTAAAACAGTAATTAAATAATTTAATCCACCCATAGTAAATCCAGCAACAAACAAAGCTAAAGAAACACACATTAAAATTATTCCCATTCCAGAGCCTGGCGTACCTTCCAGAATTGCCTGAGGAGGATAAAGTGTCCAACCAGATCCTGTTGGTCCACCTGGAACAAAAAAGCTCGCTAATAAAACTCCCACTGCAATAAAAAACATCCAAAAACTTACCATGTTAACATAAGGGAAAACCATGTCCCTTGCTCCACACATTAATGGAATTAAATAATTGCCAAATCCACCTAGAAAGAGTGCGGTTAAAAAATAAACTACCATTATCATTCCATGCATAGTAACGAACTGATAATAATGTTCTGCTGTCATAAAACCAGCTACCTCTGGAAAACCTAACTGTAAACGCATTAACCAGGAAAGAATAAGACCAATTATACCTGTAAAAGTTGCTAAAAGAAAATATTGTACTCCAATAACTTTAGCATCCTGACAAAAAACCCATTTAGTAATAAAACTATGTCCATGATACAAATCCTGGTCTGCTAGTTCTGCAGGTCTTACATAATCAGTATCAGGTGTTGCAGTTCCTCCTCCAGAAATAGTTTCTGAGGATTGCGCTTGAATTGATTTGTTATCGTTAAAATCTTCTGACATAAATTCTCTACATTAATACATATTTCTTAATCATTTAAATTATTTTTTTGCTAATTTTGTTTCACTTAATTCAATTTTTTCTTGTTTGGCAATTAAATCTGAAAAAGTCTCCTGTTCTTGAAGCCAATTTTCATAGTCTTTTCCATCTTTTACAAAAACCCTTCCTCTCATAGCATAATGACCAACTCCACAATATTCAGCACATAAAACTTCATATTCTCCAACTTTATTTGGTTCAAACCAGTAATAAGTTACAACTCCTGGAACAGCATCCATCTTTGCTCTAAATTGAGGTACATACCAATTGTGAAGTACATCAACGGATCTTAATAAAATTTTTACTGGTCTATTATTTTCTAAATGTATTACATCAGTTTGTACTAAAACATCATCTTTGCCATTTGGGTCTTCTAAAATAATTCCAAAAGGGTTATCGTCATTTATGTTTACTACTTTTGTAGCACCTAATTTTCCATCTTCACCAGGTAATCTATATTGCCATCCCCATTGCCAAGCCATAACGTCTATGTGTATTGCATTTTTTGGAACGTTAACGTACTGGTTCCAAACAATTAGTCCTGGTGCTAAGAGTGCAGCTACACCTAAAGTTGTTGCCCATGTAAGTACTCTTTCTAATTTTTTATCTTCAGGTTTATATTCTGCTTTTCTTTCTTCTTTGTAAGAAAATTTAAAAACACAATAAACCATGAAAAGACAAACTGCTACGAAAACACCTCCTCCAACCCAAAATGTTAAAGTAATTGTATCATCCATTGATCCCCAATTTGAAGCTATGTCCGTCCAATACCATGGTGTAAAAATATGGAACAATACCGATCCAACTATTACCGCTAAAAAGATAAATCCTGCGTGCATAAAGAAAACTTATAAAAGAAATATGCATATAATCTAGGGACAAAATGTCTTAAAAAAACCTCAAATAAGTATGTATATTTAAGAAAATATGCTAGGTAAATTTGGAATTTTAGTAGCCATACTAGTTATGGTCCTGCTTTTCTACCTTGTTATATCTTTTGGAGCAGGGTTTTTTTCAAAAGGTGAAAAAAAACCAGAAATTAAAAAATATTTAAAATCCGTAAATATACTGCTAATTATAATCGCAGTTGTCGGCGTTATTTTAGTTTTATTTATGTAAGAAGAGTTTTGCACCAGGCAATGAACGAATCGTTAAATAAATAAATAGTTGAGAAAAAAATCAACCATACGATTAATAAAAATGTCCAATATAAAGATAATGCTGATATGCTTTTATTTTGACTTATAATTTCACTTTGCTCCAGTTTAAGAACTTTTGAACAAACTTTTCCCCAAAAAAATAAACCTCCCAATAAATGTAAACCATGTAACGCAGTAAAAATATAAAATGAAGAAAAATAGGTATTTGTATAAACAAATTTTTCATCTTGCATTAGTTGATACCAAAAAAAGATTTGTCCGAATAAAAATAGATAACTTAATCCTCCAACAAAGATTAAATTTTTTTTAACTTTAGTTGTATCATTTTTTCTTAAATCTTTTGTAATTTTGCTAAAAAAATAAGTTACAAAAAATAAAATAATTGTATTTATCCATAACAAATTTGGTTTAAACAAAAATTTTGTATCTTGTTCTGGAGGCATTGTATAAAGATAACCAGTAAGAATTAAGCTAAACAATACTGTGCTTATGCCAAAAATAATAATAACTGCTGAAGTTTGTAGTGACAAATTGAAAGTTCTACCTGAATGATAATTGTCAATTACTGATTGTTCTTTTTCCCAAGGTTTTTCAGCCAGTGTGCCAAAAAGTTTCTTAATAAAGTTCGACATAAATTATATAATTAAGAATATAAACATTTAATTATGAAATTAAAGACGTCGATAACTATATTAGCCGGATGCTTAGGGATTTTTTTATTTATAATGTTGCCTATCATACTGTCAATACAAGATGATAAAGAAGATTATGTCGCATCAATAAAAGGATCAGATTTTTCATTAAATGATGTGAATAACAATCTGATAACAGAAAAATCTTTTCAAGGACCTGCTACGGCTTTGTTTTTTGGATTTACTCACTGTCCAGATGTATGTCCTATGACATTAAATAAATTAAACATTATTTTAGAGAGATTAGAAAAAGAAAATAAATCTTTAAAAGTTTTTTTCATTAGCATTGATCCAGAGAGAGATACTCCTGAAATAATGAAAGATTATTTAAATTCTTTTGGAGACAAGTTTGTAGGTATAACTGGAAAACCAGAAAAAATATTTAAGCTTTCAGAGTCATGGGGTATAGCTAGTCAAAAAATATTTTCAGAAAATGGAGAATATACTGTCAATCATAGCTCTCCAATTATATTACTTAAAAATGGAAAATATGTTGATCGTATCACTCATAAAGATGATTTAAAAAGATCAATTAAAATAATTAAAAAATATTTATAAATTTAAAAAATAATTAATTATAGATAGTGCAGAAATTACAGCTGTTTCTGATCGTAAAATATTGTTATTTATTTTTAGTGATTGAAGGTTTTTAAATTTAAGAATCTGTTTTCTTTCATTTTCTGTAAAATCTCCTTCTGGTCCAATCATTATACAAATTGGTTTAGCCTCTTTTTTTATTTTAAGATCTAGTTTCTTATTTTTAGTATTTATATCGCCAAAAACCATATTAATTTTATTATCATTTTTTTCTAAAAATGATTTTAAATTCTGATCCTTTTCAATATTAGGAACTATCAAGCGATTAGATTGTTCTGTTGCTTCTATAATAATTTTTTTAACTCGTTTGTAATTTATTTTTCTTACAATTGTTCGATCTGTAATAATGGGTACAAATTTAGTTACACCTAATTCAGTTGCTTTTTGAATCATAAAATTAAAATAATTAGACTTTATCGGAGAAAAAGCTAACCATATGTCTTTTAAACTTTCCTTTTGTCTTAATTGACTTGTAATATTAAATTCTACTATTCCATTTAAAATTTCTTTAATTTTTGCTTCCCACTCTCCACTCTCATTAAATAAAGAGAAAGTTTCATTAACTTTCACTCGCATCACTTTATTAACATAATGGGATTGCGATTCATCAAGTTTAGCTTTTAAATTAAGTGATAAACTTTTTGGAAAAAATAATCTAATATTGCTCATATTTATTAAGTTAATTTATGAAAAATGTTAAAGCAATAATTTTTGATGCATATGGCACCCTATTTGATGTCAATTCAGCTGCAGAAAAATGTAAAGATAAAATTGGGAATAAGTGGGAAAATTTTGCAAATTACTGGCGAACTACACAATTAGAATACACTTGGCTTAGAAGTTTAATGAATAGACATAAGGATTTTTGGAAAATTACTGAAGATAGC
>CACIVL010000032.1 GCA_902590125.1 uncultured Pelagibacteraceae bacterium
AAACTTATTGGTGGACGATATGTTTTAATAACTCAATTTACCTTAATAATTATTGTTTTAATTTTTAGACCTAGAGGAATAGCTGGAATTCTAGATAAAGCGAGGGAAGCATGACCAAAAAAAAGAATACTTGGAAAAATCCTTTGGCTATTTGGGGTGCAAAAGGTGGAAACTATGAAGTTCCAACTCCTCCTTATAAAGATCCACATGAAATATGGAAAAAAACAAATTCATATAAAGTTCCAATAAAAAAAATAGGTAGATTTCACTATGAATATAAGTCTTCAAATCATGGAAACAAAATTTGGAATCGTCTAAGATGGTGGCCAACAAGAAGAACTATTTTATGGACTAAAGGAGTTTATAATAGAAAGAGTTTAAAAGCTGAAAAAATAAGAAAAGACAAAAGGCCAATTTTTTGGTTTTTTGGATTGCTTTTTTTAGCTATCGCTCCATTTATTTTGCCAGAAGGAAACAAAACTGCTCTTTTAACAGCAGGAGGAATTTTTGGAATTTATGCATCTATTAACTTGTGTTGGACACTTATAATTGGAACTGCAGGTATATTTTCTTTAGCAACATATGCTATTGTTGGAATTTCAGCATTTTTTACATGCTGGTTATCAATAAACTTAGGTCTTCCTTGGTGGGCTCTGCCTTTAATAGGTATGTTTATAGGTTTAGGATTTGGAATAATTATTGCTCTACCAGCTTTAAGATTAGATGGTTTTTACTATGGATTGCTTACCCTGGGATTAAATGAACTTTGTAGAGTTTTTATAACAACATCAAAAGCTTTCGGATCAGCGTCTGGTGGTTTGTTCGGAGCAGACACTTTTATAAACCAAGACTGGACACCCATGACGCAAACCTATGCAAGTTATTATAGTGCATTTTTATTATTAATTGCTGCATTGTTTTTATTTAGATTTGTTGATGGAAAGCGTATAGGAAGGATTTTAAAATTAGCGCCAGAAAAAAAAGAGTCATTTGCTGAAGCTTCTGGAGTAGATTATAAAAGAGCTAGAGTTACAGTGTTTTTGATTTCATCAGTTGCATTAGGATTCATTGGAGGTTTTTACGCAGCTTATTACAGGGGTGTAGCTTTTAACCTTTTTGATTTTCATACTGTAGTAATGGGGCTAGCCATGATCACAATTGGTGGAATTGGAAGGTCTGAAGGTGCTGTTGTAGGTACTCTTATAATTGTAATTTTAGATAGAGTTTTAATAGAACTTGGTCCTATGAGATACATAATTATAGGAACTTTAATGATGTTTACCATTTTATTTCTTCGAAATGGATTATTTGGAATAAGAAAACAATTTAAAGAATGGAGAAACAAAAAGAAAAATGAAGCAAGATCAACAAGAGTAGAAAGAGGAGGAGAAATGTTACCAGAGCAATCAACAGAGATGGATGATAAAGATGAAGTGTATAGAAAACGATATGATAAAATGCAAAGAGAGTTTTTAAAAACTTTAATTTGTGACGAAATTATCGAAGAACATAAAAATAAACCGCTAGGCCAACATAGTGAAGCTCTAGAAAGAGTTTTATATTATTTTAGAAGAGCAGCAATGAATGATAAGTATGTTGTTAAATGTGAAGAGCCTTTTAAAAAATATAAAATTATGGCTTTATCAGGTGTTAGAGGTAGGTCGCCACGACTTGTTGAGGACAAGATTTATCCCTCAGTAACGGATGCTTACCATGGGTTATTTTTAAGAAGAGTGCAAGATTTAATGGAGGCATAAAAAATGGCAGAAATTAAAATATTTGGCTATACTGACAAGATATCAGTAAAACAAGGAGAAAAAATTAACTTTCACGTGTCAGCAGATGGAACAAAAACTGCTCAAGCACAACTGGTAAAATTAATTCATGGTGATGGACATCCTGATGGGCCTGGATATTTAGATGAAAAAATTGATGATAAAATCAATGGAGAGTGGAGTGTTGAAAAACAATTCACACAATTAGGTTCTTTCTTAAAAGTAAATGATCCAGAAAATAAATTAGCAATAGATGGTGATTTCACAATATTTGGATACATTTGTCCTTCAACGCCAAAAACTGGACATCATCAGTGGATCTTTAGTCGTTGGAATAATAAAACAAACGAAGGGTATGGCATAGGAATTAATAAAGATGGATACTTTGAACTTGCAGTTGGAGATGGTAAAGAAGTTGACTATTTGATTTCTGAACTGCCTATGATTAAAAAAGTTTGGTATTTTGTGGCAGCAACCTTTAATTACAAAACGGGCGATGCAACTCTATATCAAGAAGGTGTATTAACCAGATATAATTCATTGCTTGGAAAAGTTGTACCCTATGATTACCGTTCACACACAAAAACAACTTTTAGATTTAAACAAAAAAATAATCCAAAAACTCCATTTATTGTTTCCGGAGCATATGATTTACATGAGCTAAGAGGTGATTTTATTTCAGGTACTTATGCAGGAAAGGTAGATAGACATGGCATTTGTAATAAAGTTTTATCTAAAGAAGATTTGGACAAAATTCGTGATGGAGAATTGCCAGAGAAAAATTCTATACTAGCGTATTGGGATACTACGGTAGGTTTTTCAGATAATGGAATAAATAATACTGTAATTGACATTGGACCAAATAAATTAAACTCAGAAGGTCATAACCATCCAGTAAGAGCTATGACTGGATGGAACTGGAATGGAAAGAACGATAATTTTAGGTTAGCCCCAAAAGAATATGGTGGAATTGATTTTCATCCTGATGCAATAACAGACGCAAAATGGAAAGTCACAAACTCAATGACAATTCCTGAAGATTTAAAAAGTGGTGTTTATGCAATAAGATTGAGATCTGGTCCTGGTACCGGATTAAGTGAGGAATATATTGTGTTTTTTGTAAGACCTAAAAAACCAAAATCTAAAATTTGTTTTCTAGTTCCTACCGCTAGTTATTTAGCTTATGCAAATGAAAAATTAAGTTTTGAAGCAGTAATAATTCAGCCAATGACTGGGCAACCACCTACAATTACAGATATTGATATTGAGCAATATAAAAATCCTGAGTTTGGATTATCAACTTATGATAGCTACGCTGATGGAGCTGGTGTTTGTTATTCGTCTTATAAAAGACCAATACTAAATATGAGACCGAAGTATAGAACTTCGGGAATGGGTATAACTTGGCAATTTCCGGCAGATCTTTCTGTAATTGGGTGGTTAGAGCATAATAAGTATGAATATGATATAATTACTGATGAAGATCTACATAAAGAAGGTTTAAATTCTGTTAAACCTTATAATTGTGTAATTACTGGTACTCACAATGAATATTATTCAGAAAAAATGCTTAACGCCTTAGAAGATTATGTAGCTAATGGTGGTAGAGTTTTTTCTACAGGAGCTAATGCTTATTATTGGGTTGTTGCCTTCTCCGAAGAACAACCTTGGTGCATGGAAGTAAGAAAGTTAGAAGCTGGAATGAGAGCATGGGCTGCAAAACCTGGTGAGTATTATATGCAAACAACTGGAGAAAAAGGTGGATTATGGAGAACACGTGGACGTCCACCTCAAAAATTTGCAGGTGTGGGATTTATTGCAGAAGGTTTTGATACTTCTGAAAAATACAGAAAAATGCCTGATGCATGGCATAGAACAGTTTCATGGATCACAGAAGGTGTTGAAGGTGAGATTATTGGAGATCATGGATTGGCATATGGAGGTGCTGCTGGAGTGGAAATAGATAGATACGATCTTTCTTTGGGAACTCCTCCTCATACTAAAATTATTGCTTCTTCAGGGGGTCATAGTGATAATTACGTTCTTGTTACTGAAGAACTATTGTATGCGTACGCTGGCTTGGTGGGATCACTAGATTATAGAATAAGAGCTGACATGACTTATTTTACATCTCCAAATAATGGCGCTGTATTTTCTACAGGATCTATTGCGTTTGGACAGTCTCTGCCTAGTAACAATTTTAATAATAGTTCATCAACAGTGATGAAAAATGTAATTAATGCATTTATGAAAGATGGAAAATTGCCTGGAGGATTATGGACATTGGAAGAAAAACAATGGAAGTAAGGTTTTATAAAAAACAATGATAAAGTTATTAATAGTAGTGGCCGTGATCGTGATTATTGCAGCAATTCTAGTTTATTTATATGCTTAGATATAATTAAAAATGATTTATGAATATTGAAAATAACAAAAATAAAACACCAGAAAAAATGGCAAGGCTAGCTTGGCCTAAATCCAAATACGGTGCTGTACTGGCTGTAATAATTATAATAACTATATCTTTTATTAATTATAAGGATACCATTTTTTCTTTTTTTAAGTAAAATTATGTTAAATTAATTTATGAAAATAAATTTATCTAAACTGGCAAAAACAAAAAAAATTAAATATTTTTTAATTAGCTTTGTTGATCTGTTTGGAGTATTAAGATCAAAATTAGTTCCTGCTAGAGCAATTGGGGAAATGCAAAAAAATGGAGCTGGATTTGCTGGATTTGCCACATGGCTTGATATGACGCCAGCAGATACAGATATGTTTGCTATTCCAGATCCGGAGAGCTTAATTCAGTTACCATGGAATAAAGAAGTAGGATGGCTAGCTTCAGATTTATGGATGAGTGGAAAACCTGTAAAAGCATCTCCACGCGTAATGCTTAAAGAGCAAATCAAAAAACTTAGCTCAAAAAATTTAAACATGAAATCTGGAGTAGAGTGTGAATATTTTTTAATCACACCTGATGGAACAAAAATTGCAGATGAAAAAGATATACAACCAAAACCTTGTTATGATCAGTCAGCTTTAATGCGTAGATATGATTTAATTAAAGAAATTTGTGACAGTATGATCGAGCTTGGCTGGAATCCTTACCAAAATGATCACGAAGATGCTAATGGTCAATTTGAAATGAATTGGGACTATAGTGATTGTTTAATAACGGCAGATCGACATGTGTTTTTTAAATTTATGGTCAAGTCATTAGCAGAAAAACATGGTTTGCGGGCTACCTTTATGCCTAAACCCTTTGAAAGTTTAACTGGAAATGGCTGTCATGCTCATATTTCGCTATGGAATGGAAAAGAAAATAAATTTCTTGAGGCTGGCGAAAAACTTGGGTTAAGTCGAAAGGCATATAATTTTTTAGGTGGAATAATGAAGTTTGCACAACCATTAACTGCTTTTTTTAACCCAACAATCAATAGTTATAGAAGAATTAATGCACCCCCAACAAAATCAGGTGCCTCATGGTCTCCAAGTAGTATCTCTTATTCAGGAAATAATAGAACACATATGATAAGAGTCCCAGATCCAGGAAGATTTGAGTTAAGGTTAATGGACGGATCAACTAATCCTTATTTACTACAAGCAGGAATTATTGCTGCTGGAATGAATGGATTGAATAATAAAATTGATCCTGGCGAACCATTATCATGCAATATGTACACTGAATATAAAAAATACCCTAATTTAAAAAAATTACCCGACAAAATTGAGGATTCTTTAGATGAATTA
>CACIVL010000033.1 GCA_902590125.1 uncultured Pelagibacteraceae bacterium
GAGCAAGATATAGCAGTTAAGTTAATTCCTTTTTTTTTCAGATTCTTTGCAGTTGAAAAAAAATTTTTTTCCATTCCTCCGTTGGTTACAGAAGGAAGAAACATAATTAAATTTCTCATTTTTAACTAATTTAAAGCTATTATTAAAATAATTCCTATGATAAGGGATTTCATTATTTTAAGTTTATATATTAAAATAATAAAAACTACAAAATATGAATAAACAAATAAATACCTACATTATTTTTTACTGCTTCAGGCCCTGTAAATTTATCGGAGTACTAAATTATATGGAATTATTATTTATAGAATTATAAATTGTTCATAAATGTCTTTTCAAAGCTATATAGAAAAAAAAATAAAATCAAATAGAAAACTTGTAAAAAAAATAAAAAAAATAGCCCGAAATTTTGGTTTTAATTTAGAGTATTGGCATAGATATGCTTCTTATAAATTAATCAAAAAAGATATAAGTTTTTTAAAATTAGAAAGCTTAGATGTATTAGAAATTTCTGCAGGCGAATATTGGAAAGAAAATTTTAACTTTAAATCTTTCGATCAAATGAATTTTCCTAAATATGATATCTGTCATGATATATCTGGAGAAAAAAAATATGATTTAATAATAGCTGATAATGTTTGGGAGCATTTGAAATATCCCTATAAAGCAACAAAAAATGTTTTAAAGATGCTAAATAATAATGGTTATTTTTTAGTAATCACACCTTTTCTAGTAAGAGTTCATGAAGTTCCTATAGATTGTAGTAGGTGGACCGAAGATGGCTTAAGATATCTATTAAATGAATGTGGTTTTGAATTAGAAAATATTACTACAAATTCTTGGGGTAATAAAAAATGTGCTAAATCTGATTTAAGAAATGATTCAACATGGACAAGAGTTGGTGTTTATAAAGATATGAGTAACAATAAATTATTTCCGCTTCAAGTTTGGGCCTTGGCAAAAAAAAATTAATACATTAAATTTAATTATAATTTAACATTACAAAAATATTTTTTTGAAATTTTATTGATGTGGTGCCCCCGCACGGATTCGAACCGCGGACCTATTGATTACAAATCAATTGCTCTACCAGCTGAGCTACAAGGGCTTAATCTGTTTGTAGTAATTATTCTTTAACTAATCAAGATTTTTCTTTAAATAATTTAAATGATGAAAAACAATAGCAGCACTATTTGAAACATTTAAGCTTTCGACTTTCTTGTTTATGTTAATTCGAACAAGAAAATCAGCGTATTTTTTTGTATGTTGACGAATCCCATAACCTTCAGATCCAAATAAAAGAACGTTATTTCCTTCCCATTTAATCTCAGTAAAAATTTTTTTTCCACTAGAATCAAAGGCATATACCCAAAAGTTATTTTCTCTAAGATTTTTTAAAGTTGAATTAATATTGGAAACTTTAAATATATTTATATGTTCAACGCACCCACTTGCAGATTTATACATTAGTTTACTTTCACTAGGAAATTGTCTTTCTTTTACAATCAAACCGTCAATATTAAAAGATGCAGCATTTCTAATTAATGATCCTATGTTTCTTGGATCTGTTACTCCATCCAAACATGCAAAATTTAAATTATTTTTGTTTTTAATAAAATCTTTTAATATTAATTTTTCAAGATGTTCTATTTCTGCAACATAACCTTGATGCATTAAATTATCTTGGGGTGTGTATTTATCTAACTCTTTTTTATTTTTGAAATGAATTTTTACATCTTTTAAAAGATTATTTTTTTGATTTTCTCTATGAATATTTTTTTTACTTTCTTCAGTTAGAAATACACGTAAAACCTTTCTTTTAGGGTTTTTTAGTGCTTCAATTACAGCATGCTTGCCAACGATAAAAAATGTTGATTTATCCATAAATATAAGCCCGTTTTATACGTATTTTTATCATTTTTTCCTAGTAAATCTCGTGTTGCAATTGAGGAATAAAAATATATAAAACGCATGTTGTTTGAAGCTTTATTGAACAGGGGACACTTCCCTGCTGGGGAGGGGTTCCAGAGCGGTCAAATGGGGCGGGCTGTAAACCCGTTGACTTCGGTCTTCGAAAGTTCGAATCTTTCCCCCTCCACCATTCAATAAAAATTTATTCAATGTTGGAGTGTTATACTTGGCTGTTGCGGGTGTAGTTCAATGGTAGAACGCTAGCCTTCCAAGCTGGATGTAAGGGTTCGATTCCCTTTACCCGCTCCAAAGTTTGTAAAAAAAAATATATATAGAGGTAAAAAAAGAAATGGCTGATAAGAAAAAATTCGAGAGAACAAAACCACATGCAAATGTAGGTACGATTGGTCACGTGGATCATGGAAAAACAACTTTAACTGCAGCAATAACAAAAGTTTTGGCTGAGAAAGGTGGAGCAGAATTTGTTGCTTATGATCAAATTGATAAAGCACCTGAAGAAAAAGAACGTGGTATAACTATCGCAACTGCTCACGTTGAATATGAAACTGATAAAAGACATTATGCCCACGTAGATTGTCCTGGTCACGCTGACTATGTAAAAAATATGATAACTGGTGCGGCACAAATGGATGGAGCAATCTTAGTTGTGAATGCCGCTGACGGACCAATGCCCCAGACAAGAGAACATATTCTTTTGGCTAGACAGGTTGGTGTTCCTGCGCTTGTTGTTTATTTAAATAAAATTGATCAAGTTAAAGATAAAGAATTAATTGATTTAGTTGAAGAAGAAATTAGAGATCTCTTAACTTCATATAAATTTCCAGGAGACAAAATACCAATTATTAAAGGTTCTGCTTTAGCAGCTGTAGAGGGTAAAGATGAAGCAACTGGTAAAAATTCAATTTTAGAATTAATGAAAGCTATAGACGAACATATTCCACAACCTGATAGACCTAAAGACAAGCCATTTTTAATGCCTGTTGAAGATGTATTTTCAATATCAGGAAGAGGAACTGTTGTTACTGGAAGAGTCGAACAAGGCGTTGTAAAAACTGGTGATGAAATTGAAATTGTAGGTATTAGAGAAACAAAAAAATCTGTTTGCACAGGTGTCGAAATGTTTAGAAAACTTTTAGACTCCGGTGAGGCAGGAGATAATATTGGAGCACTATTAAGAGGTATTGAAAGAACTGATGTTGAAAGAGGTCAAGTTTTAGCAAAACCTGGTTCAGTGACACCGCATACTAAATTTGAAGCTCAGGCTTATGTACTTAAAAAAGAAGAAGGTGGAAGACATACTCCATTTTTTACTAAGTATAGACCTCAGTTTTATTTTAGAACAACGGATGTAACTGGAGAGGTTGAGTTACCTTCTGGCACTGAAATGGTTATGCCTGGTGATGACGCAAAGTTTACGGTTAAATTAATTACACCTATTGCAATGAGTGAAAAACTTAATTTTGCAATTCGTGAAGGTGGAAAAACGGTGGGAGCTGGCGTAGTAACTAAAATTATAGAGTAAACTCTATAGGAGTGTAGCTCAATTGGTAGAGCGCCGGTCTCCAAAACCGGAGGCTGAGGGTTCGAGTCCCTCCGCTCCTGCCAATAAACTGAATTATTATGATTAACCCATTAAAATTTATTCAAGATGTAAAACAAGAAGCTTTTAAAGTTTCTTGGCCAACAAAAAAAGAAACTTTGCAAGGAACATTAATGGTTGTTGCAATGGCAATTGTTGCATCATTATTTTTTTTATTACTTGATCAAATTTTAAAATTTCTTTTAGAATTATTACTTAAAGTAGGCATTTAATGAAAAATTGGTATATCGTTCAATCTCATTCTAGTTTTGAAAACAAAGTTGCATCTTTAATTAAAGAAGAGGCAGAAAAAGCTAATGTTTCAGACAAAATTGAACAAATTGTTATACCAACTCATGATGTAACTGAAGTTAAAAGAGGCAAAAGAGTTCAAAGAAAAAAGAAATATTTTCCAGGTTATGTGCTAATAAAGAGCGAAATGGACAATAATATTTATCATATGATTAAAAATATAAAAAGAGTTACTGGTTTTTTGGGATCAAAAGGTGTTCCCGTTCCTGTTTCTGACAAAGAGATTGAAAAAATTTTGGGTCAAATAAAAGATGGAGTTACACAACCAAAATCTGCTATAGAATATACAGTGGGCGAAAAAGTGCAGGTGATTGATGGACCATTTGCATCATTCAATGGATTAGTTGAAGATATAGATGAAGAGAAATCAAGATTAAAAGTTTCCGTATCAATATTCGGTAGACCAACACCCGTAGATTTAGAATATAATCAAGTGGAGAAAGTAAGTTAATGGCAAAAAAAGAAATTAGCGGATATGTAAAACTACAAATAAAAGGTGGTCAAGCAAACCCAGCTCCTCCTGTGGGTCCGGCTTTAGGTCAAAGAGGTATTAATATAATGGAATTTTGTAAAGCTTTTAATGATAAAACAAAAAATTTTATGGGAAAACCAGTTCCTGTAATTATAACAGTCTATAAAGATAAAAAGTTTGATTTTATAATTAAATCACCGCCAGCTTCACACTTTATTAAAGAAGCTGCTAAACTAAAAAGCGGCTCTCAAGAACCTGGTAGACAAATTGTTGCATCTATAACAAAGAAACAAGCAGAAGAAATCGCTAAAAAAAAAATGACGGATTTAAATGCACATGACCTTGATCAAGCAGTCAAAATTATAAAAGGTTCAGCAAGATCAATGGGAATTGAGGTTAAAGACTAATGACTTCAAAAAGATTTAAAAAATTGCCAAAAAAAACTACTTTGTTACCCTCAACAGAGTTTGAAAAATTAATAATAGAAGTAAAAAAAAATTGTACAACTAAATTTGATGAGTCAATTGATTTAAATTTGCAAATTAATAATAAGCAAAAAAAAGGTGAAATAAACTTAAGAACTGTTGCTAATCTACCAGCGGGATCTGGCAAAAAGATTAAAGTAGCTGTAGTTTGTGAAGAAAATAAAACTAAAGAAGCTAAAGATGCAGGAGCAGATTTGATTGGCGGAGAAGAGTTTATAGAAAAAATGAAAAACGGTGAACTAAATTTTGATAAATTAATTTCTTCAACTACAATGATGGTAAAACTGTCTAAATTAGGGAAAGTATTGGGACCTAAAGGTTTAATGCCGAATCCTAAACTAGGATCAGTTACTGACAACATTAAAAAAGCTGTAACCAATGCTAAAACAGGACAAGTTGAAATCAAGAATGACAAAGATGGAAATATTGGTTTAAGCTTAGGAAAGAAAAATTTTTCTGACGATCAATTAATAAAAAATTTCAATGCAATATTTGAAATTTTAGAAAGAGAAAAAGGAAACCATACAATAAAAGGAAACTTAATTAAAAATGCTTTCTTAACATCTACAATGGGTGTTTCTTATAAAATTAAGTTACCAAAAAGTATTTAGTTATGATGAACAAAGAACAAAAGAAAAATTATATAAGTGAAATGACAGCAAACTTTGAAAATAGTGAAGCCGTTTTAGTTACACATTATCAAGGTTTAACTG
>CACIVL010000034.1 GCA_902590125.1 uncultured Pelagibacteraceae bacterium
TTAATCCAGCTAATTTTCCAACCTCTCTAGCCCATAAACCACCAGCATTAATAACTATTTCAGCGCTAATGTTTCCTTTGTCTGTTACTACATCCCAACTTCCATCTTTTTTTTGTTTAGTATCTTTTACAGTTGTATGGGTATAATATTTTCCTCCATGTACTTTTGCAGCCTTGGCAAAAGCGTAAGTTACACCTGATGGATCAACTTCACCATCAATAGGATCCCATAAAGCTAAAAGATATCTTTTAGGATCTATTAAAGGATGTTTCTTTTTTACTTCTTCAAGTGAAATAAATTCTTGATCAAGACCCATGTATCTTGCTTTTGATCTTTCTCTTTTTAAATAATCCGCCCAAACATCATTCGAGGCTAAATAAAATCCACCACTAGGTTTATAGCCAATTGCATGACCAGATTCTTTTTCAATTTCTTTATAAAGACCAATTGTGTAGGCCATCAATCTTGAAATATTGGGATCAGATGAAATTACATGAACATTCCCAGCTGCATGCCATGAAGAACCGGAGGTTAACTCATTTCTTTCAAGTAGCACGCAATCTTTTAGACCGAACTTTGATAAATGATATAAAATTGAACAACCTACAACACCGCCGCCGACAATTACTACTTTAGCATTTTTTTCCATTACCTAAAAAATTAAAGAGTTTTTGCAGTGTCTGTATTAAGTTTTTTTAATGTTTCATCCGTTCCATGTGCATAATGTTTAGACATATCAGGATAATATTTGTAAGAAATTGGTTTTCTACCTAAAGCAACCGCCATTTCACGAACATGGTGAGGTTCGGCACCACAACAAATTCCTATAAAATTTATTTTTTTTTCTGCACATTCTTTTGCAAATTCACCCATTTCAAATCTATTACAATACAAATTGTCTAATGCCACAGGAAAAGCATTTCCTCCAGGTATACAATCACAACCTTCATCTGTCTGATTTAAAAATCCAGGATCTTGTTCAGTGGTTCTATAAGGAACAGGCAAAGCGGCAACATGACAAGAAACTGCTTTTCTTATTTCTGGTAAAAGTTTCATTGTCATTTTTGGACCTCTAAAACAATTTAATCCAACAACATCAGCGCCATTATCTTCTAGAATTTTACAAGCATCACCAGGCGAATACCCATCTCTTGTTTTACCGTCCCGTCTAAATGCATAATTACAAACAGCAATTAAACCAGCATCTTTAATAGCTTTAAGTGCAATTTTCATTTCTTCTACCCAAACAATTGTTTCAGCAACTATAAAATCTACACCAGCTTCTTTTGCCCAACCAACTTGTTCTTCAAACATTTTTTGACATTCAATATTTGATTTTTTATCATTTGGATCATAAACATTTGTGTTAGCAATGTCTCCACAAACCATAAGATCTAAATCTTTAAATTCTTTTTTCGAGTCTTTTGCAATCTGCAATGCATTTTTTTGAAGTGGCTCAAGCAAATTTTCTTTTCCAATTATTCTTAATTTTTCTCTGTGTCCATAGTAAGTAAATGCTTGGATAACATCACTACCTGATCTTATAAACTCTCGATGTAATTGGGATAGCACTTCTGGATGTTCTAAAACCACTTCTGGAACAAAAGCTCCAGCTTGTAAATATCCTCTTCTTTCCATCGCAAAAAGATAACCTTCTGCACACAGAACAGGTCCTTCATTAAGTCTTTCTATTAAATTTTTCCCCATATAATTTTTCTTCTTTTCAATAGCTAACCATATTTTTATTCATTTTAAAATACATTTGTGAAGTTCAATTTTTATTGATAGCTTTTAATATGACCGATAAAGATGTTTCAAAGAAAGTTCCTATTTACAAGTTAAAGACCACAGAAGAAATCATGGAATATTATGATGAGTGGGGGACAAACAATAAGTACGACAAAGACATGGTTGAATGGGACTATACTGGTCCTAAAGAAACTGTAGATACATTTAAAAAGTATGCAAATAATAAAGAAATAAAAATATATGATGCTGGATGTGGAACTGGGCTAGTTGGTGTTGAGTTAAAAAAATACGGCTACACTAATTTTGATGGAGTTGATTTATCTCAAAAATTATTGGATTTGGTTCCTAATGGACTTTACAAAAATATTTTAAAGGCCGACCTAAATAAACCACTAAATATTAAAGATAATGAATATGATGCAGTTTTGTGCGTTGGAACTTTTACTTTTGGACATGTTAAACCTCCGGCTCTAGATGAATTTGTTAGAATTACAAAAAACAAAGGTTTAATATGTTTTACAATTAACGAAGGCATTTACGAAGAGTACGGATTTGATAAAAAAATTAAAAAATTGACAGATAAAAACTTATGGAAAAAAAAAGAATTTTTCAAATCAAATTATATAGCCAGCAAAAATGTAAATGCATGGCTAGGTATTTACGAAGTAATTAAATAATGTCAGAGATTTACAATATTATTGAAAAAAAAAAATTAGATGTTGTTAGTAATCCGATTGAAACATCTCATGGTTTACCAAACGAATGTTATACAAACGAAGCATATACAAAAATAGAAAGAAAAAAATTGTTTGAAGATAAATGGGTTGTAGCAGGAGTTGCAAGCTCTGTACCAAATATTGGAGATGCAAAACCTTTTGATCTACTTGGTATACCGCTGATTATTTTAAGAGATAAAAAAAATAAAATAAGAGTTTTTCACAATGTTTGTAGTCATAGGGGTTACAAGCTTTTACAAAAAAATTGTAAAATAAAAAATGTAATTAGATGCCCTTATCATTCTTGGTCATATGATACAGAAGGTAAATTAGTTGCAACTCCTCATCTTGGAGGGATGAATAAACATAACTCGGTAAAATTTGATAAATCAAAAAGCAATCTAAAAGAAGTTAGATCTAGCGTTTGGTTGGATATGGTTTTTATAAATATAAGTAAAAATGAAATTTCATTTGATAAATATATAAAACCTTTAAGCGATCGATGGGAAGAGTTTTGGCCAACAAAAGATAGAAAATCTATAGTTCATTCAAACGATTATGGATATTTTAATTTAAATGCAAAATGCAATTGGAAATTTGCTATAGAAAATTACTGTGAAAGTTATCACTTACCCTGGGTTCATCCGGGATTAAATTCTTATTCAAAAATAGAAGATCATTATCACATACAAGGTTTACCAAATCGTTTTGCTGGCCAAGGAACAACAGTTTATAATCCTAGATTAAAAGGAAAAGAAAAATTTCCCTGCTTTCCTAATTGGCCAAAAAAAAAAGAAAATATAGCTGAATATGTAGCTTTGTTTCCAAATGTAATGCTCGGTATACATAAAGACCATTATTATTCTTACTGGTTAGAACCAATTGATCATAAATACACCAAAGAACATATGGAAATTTATTATGTTGGGGAAAAAGCAGCTAACTCTAAAAAATTTAAATCTCTAAGAAAACAAAATTATAAGTTATGGAAAAGCGTGCAGTCCGAAGATGTAGGTATAATTGAAGGAATGCAAGAAGGAAGAAATTCACCATCTTATAATGGTGGAAATTTTTCACCCGTTATGGATAATCCAACTCATCACTTTCATAAATGGGTAGCAACAAATATAGTTTAATATGAAATTTAGTAGAAAAATTAATCCTAACTCAAAGCCTAATTCAAATTTTATAACCAAGAAAAGATTAAAAGAAGATGAAATTGATTTTAACAAACTTAGATCCTACAGATTGGATAGAGTTAGAAAGGAATTAGAAAAAAATAATTTAGAAGGTTGTATTTTGTTTGATCCAGTTAACATTAGATATGCATTAGATACTGTTAACATGAGTATTTACAATATGCACAATCTTACACGTTACTGCTTTATACCTGTTAATGGACCAACAATTTTATATGAGTATTTCAATTGCGAAGGACTATCTAGCCACTTAAATTTAATAAATGAGATAAGACCAGCAATAACATGGGATTATTTTAGCAACGGTGATCAGGCAAGCGTCCAATTAAATAAATGGGTTAATGAGGTTAATGATTTATCAAATTCTTATTTTAAAAGTAAAAAAATTGCAATTGACGTAATTAATGGACCTGCTGTTACGGCTCTTCATAAAGCTGGAATTGAAGTACTTGATGCTAAATTAATTCTTGAACAAGCAAGAGTAATTAAATCTCCAGAAGAATTAAAATGCATGAAAGCTGCAATAGAAGTGGCAGAAATTGGCGTTGCTAAAATGCGTAATGAATTAAAAGCTGGAATGACTGAGGACGAGCTTTGGTCAATATTACATAAAACTAATATTGAACATGGAGGAGAGTGGATAGAATGCAGAATTTTATCATCAGGTGAAAGAACAAATCCATGGATGCAAGAAAGCAGCAACAAAGTAATTCAAAGTGGTGAAATGGTATCTTTTGATACTGATATGGTTGGACCTTACGGATATTGCGCTGATATATCTAGAGCTTTTGTTGAAGGACATAAATTTAATCATTATCAAAAAAAATTATATCAAATGGCTGTTGAGCAAATTAATCATAACTATAAATTAATAAAATCTGGAACATCTTTTAAAGAATTTACTGAAAAATCTTGGAAGTTACCTGAAGAATATTATGGCAATAGATATTCTTGCATGCTCCATGGAATTGGACTTTGTGATGAATGGCCACAGATAAAATATCCAACAGATGGAGGACAAAGAGAAGGTCATTTTGAAAAAAATATGACCATCACACTTGAGAGTTATATTGGGAAAGTTGGAGGTAAAGAAGGGGTTAAGCTTGAGCAACAATACTTGGTAGGTGAGAATAACCTTGAACTCATGTCCCATCATCCATTAGAAGTAATTTAATGAAAATAATATTAATTATGGGATTGCCCGGTGCTGGTAAAACAACTTTAGCAAATGAGTTAGCAAAGTTAATAAAAGCAAAAAGACTAAACGCAGATGAAATTAGAAAAGCTGCTAATGATTGGGATTTTTCTGAAGAAGGCAGAACGAGACAATCTAAAAGAATGTCAGATGCAGCCCTTAAACTAAAAAGTGAAGGCAATAATGTTATTGCTGATTTTATTTGCCCAACACCAGAAGCAAGAAATTTATTTCCAGCAGATTATATTGTTTGGGTAGATACTATTAAAGAAGGAAGGTTTGAAGATACAAATCAAATGTTTGTAAAACCTGAAAAATTTGATTTTCATGTAACAACCCAAGATGCTAAGCTATGGGCGCCAAAAATTATGGAGGAATTAAAATAATGTCATACAAATGGGATAATAAAAAACCAACAGCACAAATGCTAGGAAGATGGCAACCATTTCATGATGGTCATTTTGCTTTATTTGAAGAAATAATAAAAAAAACAGGTC
>CACIVL010000035.1 GCA_902590125.1 uncultured Pelagibacteraceae bacterium
TTTTTTATTAAAAAATATAGGTTTTTTACATGGATGCATGAATTAAAATATTTTTCTTTATTATGAATTTTAAGAATTTTTTTGTTTTTAAACATTAATATAAGATTGCTTAGAAAATTACTATGCGATTTTTTACCTAAAACCGATGACAGTCTAAGTATTACAACTTTACAATTATTGTTTGCTATTTTTTTAAGTTTTTTTTCCATTAATATTTTTGAAATCCCGTATAGCTCGTTATTCTGTAAAACAGAATTTTCTCTTAATACTCCAAGTTTATTTTTTGGATACACTGAAACGCTTGACATAAATATAATTTTTTTTATCTTAGATTTTTTGATAGCTTCAACAACTTTATTATTAATTTTATTATTTTCAGTAAAGCACCTTTTTTGAGAGTATTGCGGAGGTGTTAATGAGGCACAATGTATTAATGATTCAATATTTTTATCAAATTGCCTAATTTTTTTTAAATTGCTTTTATTAAAGCTAATATTTTTATTTTTTCTAATAAACTTTTTATTCCTATAATTTGCTACTACTTTATGTTTTGTAGAAAATAAATCTGCCAGGTTGCCACCTACAAATCCACCAGCGCCAGTGATCATTATTTTTTTTTCCATGTAAAATTTTAAATTTCTAATTTTTTATGATTTAGTATTTTTTTGAACTAGCTTCCTTAAAAGTTTTAATAAATTTATCTAAAACATAATCTATTTTACTTTTACTTATGATAAATGCAGGAGTAAAAGATGTTCGATGATATTTAGTATTTACAAGAATTTTATATTTGTTGAACATTTTTTGATATATATTTTTTGAAAATTCTATATTATTTTTTGTACTATGTTCAACTGATATACCGTAACCTCTTCCTCTAATATTTGAAAAAGTTTCCAAATTTTTTAATTCCTCGGAAATAGTTTTTACTATGTATTTGCTATTTATATTTATTTTATTTAATAGATTATTTTCTTCAAAAATTTTAAGGCTTTCTAAACATGCAACTATACCTAAAGCAAAGCCTTGAAAAGTATGGCCAGATCTAATTCTACCAGAACCTTTTTTAATAATTTCTTCAAATTTAGATTTTGTTAAAACTACGCTTAGTGGTGCTAACCCACTAGTTGTATTTTTTCCAATACAAACAAAATCTGGGCTTAATTTATCCCACATGAAATTATAGATTTTTCCACTTCTGCCAAACCCATTGTACACCTCATCCAAAATTAAATGAATATCATTTTTTTTACAAATTTTGGAGATCATGCTCCAATAATTTTTTTCCGCTGGGACATCTCCAATTAAAGATCCTAATTGTGTTTCCCCGATAAATGCACAAATATTTTCTGAACCTAATTTTTTTATTGCATTTTCAAATTCCTCAACACATCTTTTAGTGTAACTAGTTTTGTTTTCACTTGTCATTTTACCCATACAATTACTATAGTGCTTACCACACTTGCATTTATTTATTTTTAAATCAAAATTACACTTTGCAAATGGATTGTGTTGTGAAATTTTATAAACATTTTTAGGTAACAATTTTCCGTACAAATCTAAAACTGGTAAATCTGAAACTGAAATAGCTTGAAGTGTAGATCCATTAAAAGATTGAAAACGAGTTATAAAATTAATTTTTTTTTTTTTACCTTGATCAAAATGCACTTGATAACTTAATTTCATTGCTGCTTCAACAGCTTCACTGCCACTGGAACCACAAAAATAAACCTTGTCCAAATTTTTTTTTGTATACGATGTCATTTTTTTTGCCAAGATTTCTGCATTTGGATTGTGCCAAATATTAAAATCAATATGTGAAAATTTTTTTAGTTGTTCTTTAACTGCTTTTACGAGTCTTGGATGACAAAATCCAAGATTTGCATAACCAGTCCAACCAGATGTAAAATCTAATATTTTTTCATTTTTATCTAGATAATAATACACCCCTTTAGTTTTTAATACTTTTCTAGGGGTTTTTTGATTTGGAAATTTATTTAAAATAGATGTCATTTAATTAGCATTTTTATTTTTTTTATAGTAGAAGAATTTCATTTATAAACGTTTTTTTTAATGATATCAAAAAAGATTATTACTCTTGATCAAATAACAAAAATAGCAAGATCTTCTAAAAAAAAAATCTCACTTGTGCATGGTGTTTTTGACGTCTTGCACGTTGGACATAAAAAACACTTTGAGTTAGCAAAATCATTTGCTGATATTTTAGTTGTATCAATTACATCAGATAAATTTGTCAAAAAAGGGCCATCTAGACCATTATTTAATCAAAATTTTAGATCTGAGATGGTTTCATCATTAGAGATGGTGGACTTTGTAGTTATGAGCAATTTTGAAACAGCGGTAAACGTTATAAATGAGCTAAAACCAGATTTTTATGTCAAGGGACAAGATTACAAAAATTTGAAAAATGACTTAACAGGAAATATTTATTTAGAAAAAAAAGCAGTAGAGAAAAATAATGGTCAAATCATATTTACAGATGAAATACAATTTTCTTCATCAAATATAATTAATAATTATTTTAAAAATGATTTTATTTTAGATGATGTAAAAAAATTAAATATTAATCTAAAAAATTTTAAAGACGAATGTATTAATTCACTTAAAAAAATTTCAAAATTGAAAATAGCAATCATAGGGGAAATAATCATAGATGAATATATTTTTTCTGATGAAATGGACAAACCATCTAAAGAAAATATTTCAGCTGTTAAATACAAGTACAATGATGTTTACTTAGGAGGAGTAATCGCGATTGCAAAAAATTTGTCTGAATTTTGTAAAAAAATTGATATTTATTCTGCTGGCAAATTTACAAAACCAGAGTCAAAACTTATAAAAAGTATAAACAAATATTTTGATAATATTAAAATTAAGTTAATTGATAATAATTTTAACAGTATAAGGAAAACAAGAGTAATAGAAGGATCCAATAAAAAAATATTTGAAATATATTATAAAAATGGAAATAATAATCTAAAAAGTATTAAAAAATTAAATTCTCTAGTGAAAAATAATTTTTCAAAATATGATGTGGTAATTTTAGCAGACTTTGGTCATGGTTTTTTTCATAGAAAAATATTTGATGAAATAAAGAAAAGATCAAAATATTTGTCCATTAATACTCAAACAAATTCGGATAATAGAGGTTTTAATTATATAACTAAGTATCCGTCTGCAAACACAATTTGTATCGATAGACCCGAAATTCAATTAGCATTATCAGATAAGGAGTCAACATTAATTGAGTTGTCAAAGAAACTGAGCAAAAGAGTAAATTTTGAGAATTTAATAATTACATTAGGCAATGATGGTATATTTGTTTTAGACAACAAAAAAAATAAAAACGCAAGTCATGTTAAGCTAAGCGCATTTGAAATTAATCCTGTTGACACTATTGGAGCTGGTGATGCTGTATTTGGAATTTCTTCTTTATTATTATCACAAAAAGTTAATTTCAATGTTGTAGCATTTTTAGGAAATATTTTTGGGGCTTTTTCAACTAAAATCGTTGGACATAGCTCTTATATAAAAAAGAAAGATATTTTTAAGTCAATTTTGTATACGTTAAAATAATAATGAAAGTTTTAATTACTGGCGGAGCAGGTTTTATAGGCAGCCACTTAGTAGATTTTTTGATTAAAAAAAATGATATTTCAAAAATTGTTGTCTTGGATAATTTAGAAGATGGAAACTTAAAAAATTTAAAAGAAGCACTGAAATCAAAAAAAGTAAAATTTTATAAAAGAGATATAAGAATATATAAAACAATAAAAAATATATTCAAAAATATTGATTTTGTTGTACATCTAGCTGCTCTCTCAGACATTGTCCCATCAATTGTTAATCCAATATCTTATATGGAAACAAACATAAATGGCACCATAAATATACTTGAGGCCATGAGACTTCAAAATGTAAAAAAGATAATTTATGCAGCATCATCTTCATGTTATGGAATTCCAAAAAAATACCCTACAAATGAAAATGCAAAGTTGGACCCAAGGTATCCTTATGCTGTATCTAAATTAATAGGTGAACAAATAGTAGAATATTGGAGCAAAGTTTATAAAATTAATTATTTATCACTAAGACTATTTAATGTTTATGGCACCAGATCCAGGACAAATAGTGCTTACGGTGCAGCACTAGGAGTTTTTATAAAGCAAAAACTTTCAAAAAAACCATTTACTGTAGTTGGTTCAGGAAAACAAAAAAGAGATTTTATTTATGTTACAGACGTTTGTGAAGCTTTTTATCTAGCAATTAAGAAAAAAATTTCATCCAAAAAAATTAATATTGGAAAAGGAGAGGCAAGAAGCGTCGATGATTTGTTAAAAATTTTAGGAGGATCAAGAGTATACATTCCAAAAAGACCCGGTGAACCGAATATCACTTTATCAAACATTTCATTAGCAAAAAAATTGCTTGGATGGAAACCCAGAATAACTTTGGAGAGTGGTTTAAAGAATGTTTTGATGAACAAAAATTACTGGAAAAATGCTCCATTGTGGACGCCAAAAAAAATTAAATTAGCAACTAAAACTTGGTTTAAATATTTAAAATGATTTTAAATGAATAAAGATTTATTCATTTCATAAAAATCTTTGCTTATAGTACAATTATTAAAATTGATATTATTGAAAGTATCTTGGTAAATTTTAAAAAATTCATATTGATTATTTAAATTGTGGGATTTGAAATCTTGTTCAAAAACATCCAACATTTCAATTATCGCAAATTTTATTTCATCAGAAGAATTATTTATAATTGTATAGCCATTACTTGAAAAACCTTCCTCAGATTTTGACTCATTGTAAATATTTGATTTGACTAAAAATTTATAATTTAACAATTTATTAGTAGATTTATTCAAAATTTTTTTTGGGAGGACAATTTTCACATATTTTCCATCCTCATTAATTAAATTTCTCAAATTAAAATAGTTCATCATCATTGATTTTTTGCCAAAGACTGACCCAATCTCCTTAATTCCACTCGCAGATGTAATTACAAATTTGCATTTTGAAATTATGTAAAAATCTAAAAAGTCTGATTGATCACTTCTTGTAGAATAATCTATTATATTTTCATTGGACCAATTTATTTTTTTTTTTTCATTCCTTCCCATTCTTATTGCCTTGTATCCTTTTGAATTTAAATAAAATATGCCATCT
>CACIVL010000036.1 GCA_902590125.1 uncultured Pelagibacteraceae bacterium
AACAATCAAGAAAAAAGTTAGTAAGAGGAAGAAAAGTTAATGTATCTGGTTATAAAAAAGCAATCATCACTCTTAAAAAAGGTCAAAATATTGACTTAACAACAGGAATTTAATTTATGACTTTAAAAACATTTAAACCTTATACAAAATCTACTAGAGGAACAATTTTAGTTGACAAAAGCAACCTTTGGAAAGGCAAACCATTTAAACTTCTAGTTAAATCAAAAAATGCTTCTAAAGGCAGAAATAATAATGGCCATATAACTTCAAGAAATAGAGCTGGTGGTCACAAAAAAATGTACAGGCAAATAGATTTTTTTAGAAAAAAATTTGATATGTATGCTGTTGTTGAAAGAATTGAATATGACCCTAATAGATCATGTTACATAATGTTAGTAAAATTTGAAGATGGTCAACATTCTTATTATTTAGCACCGCAAAAAATTAAAGTTGGGGACAAAATAGAAAGTGGCTCTAAAAAAGAAATTAAAATTGGAAATTGTATGCCATTAAAAGATATCCCTGTAGGTATAGATATACATAATGTTGAATTATACCCAGGATCAGGTGGCAAAATAGCAAGATCAGCTGGCACGTCAGTTTCCATTTCAGGAATTGATGGAAATTATTCTTTAATTAAAATGACTTCTGGCGAAGTTAGAAAAATAGACTCAAGGTCAATGGCAACTATTGGAGTTTTATCAAATCCAGATCAAAAAAATATTAAAATTGGTAAAGCAGGTAGATCAAGATGGTTGGGTAGAAGACCACATACAAGAGGCGTTGTAATGAATCCAGTGGACCATCCACATGGTGGTGGTGAAGGTAAATCTGCTGGTGGAAGACACCCAGTATCTAGAACTGGTCAGTCTGCCAAGGGATTAAAAACAAGAGATAATAAGAGAACAGATAAATACATAATTAGAAAAAGAAAAAGGAAAAAGGCTTAATATATGTCACGAGCAGTTTGGAAAGGACCTTTTGTTGAAGAAAGCTTAATTAAAAAGGTTGAAAAACAACAAAATAAATCTGATAAAAAACCAATTAAAACTTGGTCAAGAAAATCAACTATTATACCTGAATTTGTTGGTTTTAGCTTTTTAATTTATAATGGTAGAAAATTTATCCCTTTAACAATATCTGAAGATATGGTTGGTCATAAACTAGGGGAGTTTGCACCTACTAGAACTTTTGTTGGTCATACACCAGCGGATAAAAAAGCAGCCAAAGATGAAGCTGTAGTTAGACCTGGAGCAGAAAAAAAGGATTCTAAATAATTATGAGCAAGAAAAAAAACATTAAAGAAAACAAAGAAAAATTAGTGAAATCTGTAAATAAAAATATTAGATCAAGTACAAGAAAGTTAAACCCTATATTAAAAGCTTTGGTAGGAAAGAAAGTTGATATAGCTATACGTGATCTTTCTTTTTCGGAAAAAAGAATCTCCAAAGATATTAGAAAAACAATATCATCAGCTGTAGCTAATGCAGAAAATAATTATCAATATAATATTGATAAATTAATAGTTAAGGAAGCTTATTGTGGAAAACAAATAGTTATGAAAAGATTTAGAGCGAGAGCAAAAGGTAGGGCGGCACCAATATTAAAACCCTATTCAAATGTAACAATAATTTTATCAGAAAATAAAAAAATGGAGAGTCATGGGACAAAAAGTTAATCCAGTTGGTTTAAGATTAGGCATAAATAGAGGTTGGGATTCAGTCTGGTATGCCAAAAAAAAAGATTTTGGTAATTATTTAATAGAAGATTTTAAAATTCGAGAATATATAAAAAAAAATGTAATTAACTCTGGTGTATCAAAAGTTATGATAGAAAGAACCTCAAAAAAATGCTTTGTAACAATTTATACGTCTAGACCTGGTTTTGTAATTGGTAAAAAAGGTAGTGATATAGAAAAAATTAAAAATAAACTATCTAAACTAACTTTTAATGAAGTTACATTAAACATTAAAGAAGTTAAAAAACCTGAAACAAACAGTTATCTAGTAGCAGAAAATATAGCTCAGCAATTGGTTAAAAGAATTTCATACAGAAGAGCTATGAAAAGAGCTATGCAATCAGCGCTTAGACTAGGAGCAAAAGGTATAAAGGTTTCAATTAGCGGAAGACTTGGTGGAAATGAAATTGCGCGTACCGAGTGGCTTAGAGATGGAAGTATTCCTTCACATACTTTAAGAGCAGACATAGATTATGCTGAAGCTGAAGCATTAACAACTTATGGAATTATAGGAATCAAAGTGTGGATTTATAAAGGAGAAATATTTAGTAAGGAGTTTAATCAAGAGACTAATAAAAAATAATTATGCTACAACCAACTAGAACAAAATATAGAAAAGCACACAAAGGAAGAATTCATGGCAATGCTTCAAGATGTAATTTCATGAATTATGGAGCCTATGGTTTAAAAGCAATTGAACCTGATAGAGTTATTTCAAAACAAATAGAGGCAGCTAGAGTAGCACTTACTCGGCATATGAAAAGACAAGGCAGAGTATGGACTAGAATTTTCCCAAATATACCAGTTTCAAAAAAACCTGTAGAAGTTAGAATGGGAAAAGGAAAAGGGTCACCAGAGTTTTGGGTATGCAGAGTAAAACCAGGAAGAATTTTATTTGAAATTGATGGAGTTTCTGAACAAATTGCAAAGGAAGCTTTATATAAAGCGTCAGCAAAATTACCTATTAAAACAAAATTTATAAAAAGACTTGTATAAAATGAAAAAAAAAAGAAATTAAAAAATTAACTAAAGACCAAGCAATAAAAAACATTGATAAACTGAAAAAAGATTTGTTTAATTTTAGATTTCAAAAAATCAACTCTCAAATAACAAACTCATCAAAAATTAATGAAACTAAAAAAACAATTGCAAGGTTAAAGACACTATTAAAAGGAAAATTAAATGCCTAAAAAAATTTTAACAGGAATAGTTGTTAGCGACAAACCAAATAAAACCATAACTGTTTTGGTTGAAAGAAAATACCAACATCCAATTTTAAAAAAAGTTCTAAAGGTAAAGAAAAAATATAATGCTCATGATGAAAATAACAAATTTAAAAATGGCGATAAAGTTTCAATTATTGAAAGCAAACCATTTTCAAAAAATAAAAAATTTCAAGTTATGGAGAATAACTAATGATACAAGTTCAAACTGAATTACTTGTCGCTGACAATACCGGGGCCAAAAAAATAGAATGTATAAAAGTACTTGGTGGTTCTAAAAGAAGATATGCTAGCATCGGTGATACTATAGTAATTGCGGTAAAAGAAGCTATCCCAAAAGGAAAAGTAAAAAAAGGATCTGTTTATAAAGCTGTAGTAGTTAGAGTAAAAAAGGGAATACATAGAAATGATGGTTCAAAAGTGAGATTTGATAATAACGCTGCAGTACTGGTTGATGACAAAGGTGAACCGGTTGGCACTAGAATATTTGGACCTGTAACAAGAGAATTAAGAAGTAGAGGGCAAATGAAAATAATTTCATTAGCTCCAGAGGTTTTATAAAAATGATTAAAAAAGGCAGTAAAGTAAAAGTTTTAACAGGAAAAGATAAAAATAAAGAAGGTGAAGTTATTGAAATAAATAGAGCTAAAAATAGAGCAAAAATTAAAGGAATAAATTTAGTTAAAAAACATGTCAAAACAACCAAAGAAAAAAAAGGAGGAATTTTTACTAAAGAAAATTTTTTACATCTTTCGAACATGAAAATTATAGAAGAAAAAAAAATTAAAAAAGCTGAAATTAAAAAATGATACCTAGATTAAAAGAAATTTATATTAAAGAAATACAGTCAAACCTTAAGAAAAAATTTGGTTTTAAAAATATTTACATGGGACCAAAACTGCAGAAAGTTGTTTTAAATATGGGTTTAGGTTTAGACGGTAACGATTCAAAAATTATTAAGTCTTGCGAACAAGATTTAGCTAATATTACGGGTCAAAAACCTGTTTTAACAAAGTTTAAAAAATCTATATCAAATTTTAAAACAAGAAAGAATACAAACGCAGGTTTGAAAGTTACATTAAGAAAAAATAAAATGTATGAATT
The DNA here is from genome assembly GCA_902590125.1 of uncultured Pelagibacteraceae bacterium. Classification (GTDB taxonomy): domain Bacteria; phylum Pseudomonadota; class Alphaproteobacteria; order Pelagibacterales; family Pelagibacteraceae; genus Pelagibacter. The sequence goes on from CACIVL010000036.1 coordinate 4,066, forward strand.
TATAGATCGATTGGTAAATATTGCATTGCCAAGGATAAAAGATTTTAGAGGTCTTTCAATAAATGGTTTTGATAAATTTGGAAATTATACTTTTGGTATTAAAGAACACATAATATTTCCAGAAGTTAATTTCGATAGAGTCGATAAAATAAGAGGTTTGGACATTACTATAGTCATATCATCAAATAACAAAGATCATAGTTATGAACTTTTAAACAAATTGAATTTTCCATTTATTAAAAAAGGAGATAACTAAAATGGCTAAAATGAGTGCAATTAACAAAAATAATAGAAGGATTAAACTTTCTAATAAATTTTTTAATAAAAGAAAAGCGTTAAAAAAAATAGTAATGAATAAAAAACTATCTTTAGAAGAAAGATTTAAAGCTCAACAGAAACTATCTAGGCTACCAAGAAACTCTTCAAAAACTAGAATTATGAATAGATGTCAAATTACAGGAAGACCACATGGAGTTTACAGAAAATTAAAAATATCAAGAATTGCTTTAAGACAGCTTGGGTTACAAGGAAAAATCCCAGGAATGATAAAGTCAAGTTGGTAGAAAGGAAAAAATATGAGTTTAAGTGATCCAATAGGCGATATGATAGCAAGAATAAAAAATGCTCAAATGCGTAACCAAAAACTTGTTAAGCTACCATCTTCTAATTTTAAATCTAAAATTTCAGAAATACTAAAAAGCGAAGGTTTTATTAATGATTATAAAATTAATTTGGAAAATAATAAACCTGTATTACAAATTAAT
>CACIVL010000037.1 GCA_902590125.1 uncultured Pelagibacteraceae bacterium
GCTTATTAACTGTACCTTATGGAAAAGTAAAATTTACTTTAAAAAAAAAAATAGATGGAAAAAAAAAGGAGTTTACTATTGGTAAAAAAAATCACTCATTATTAGTTGTTCCTCCCAAAATATGGTTTAGTTTTAAATCTATTGAAAATATTTCCTTAGTAGTTAATACTTTAAATGAGATTCATAAAAAAAATGAAACTTTAAAGATACCTGTAGATTAAAAAATGTTAATAAATTGATTATGTATAAAAAATTATCAGTTTTAATACCCGTGTATAATGAAAAAGATACGATTAAATCTTGCGTTGAATCAGTTTTAAATGCTGATACAAAAAATATGGATCTGGAAGTCATAGTTTCAGATAATAATTCAAACGATGGAACCAAAGATATTTTAAATTCATTAAAAGACGATAGAGTAAAAATTTTATTTAGAGAAGAAAATAATGGAAAAGGAGCAAATATTAAAAATGCGCTAAAGAATGCCACTGGTGATTTAATTTTATTTCAGGATGCTGATTTAGAATATTCACCGAAAGATTATCCAGATTTGTTAACTCCTTTTTTTTTATACGACGCTGATGTAGTTTATGGCTCAAGATTAACTAGAGCAAAAGTTACAAGAATTGTTGGTTTCCCAAACTATATAGCAAACAAAATAGTTACTTTTGTTACCAATGTTATGTATAATAAAATTTTCACTGATATTGCTACAGGATATAAAGTTTTTAAAAAAGACATTATAAAAAATTTAGAAATTACATCCGATGGGTTTGAAATAGAGCCAGAAATAACTGCAAAATTATCAAAAAAAAAAGAAATAATTTTTTTTGAAGTGCCAATCACAATAGTTTCAAGAGGATATGATGAAGGAAAAAAAGTGAGATGGTGGCATTTTTTTACATATATATATCATCTTATAAAATGGAGATTTCTTGATTAGTGTTTCTGGTGCGCCCGGAAGGATTTGAACCCTCAACCTCCTGATCCGAAGTCAGGCGCTCTATCCAATTGAGCTACAAGCGCGCATATAATATTATTAATACAGTTTATGAAAAAAAGCATTAATTTAATCGCTCAAGAAGAAGACCATAATTTAAGAGTAGATGTATTTATTAATAAAAAAGAAAAATTATTAAGCAGAAATAGAATTAAAAATTTAATTTTAAATAAAAAATTAAAGTTAAATAACAAAGTAATTGCTAGTCCTTCCCATAAAGTATTAAATGGAGACAAAATAAATTTAGAAATTCCAGAACCTAAAAAAGTTTCCATAAAATCTTTTGATTTCAAATTAAATATTATTTACGAGGATGTTGATTTGTTAGTTATAAATAAACCAGCAGGTATAGTTATGCATCCAGGGGCAGGAAATTATGATAACACAATAGTTAATGCTTTGATGCATTATTGTAAGGGAAACTTATCTAATATCGGAGATGAATTAAGACCAGGCATAGTACACAGAATAGATAAAGACACTTCAGGTTTAGTTGTTGTGGCAAAAAATAATCAAACACATGAAGACTTATCTAATCAATTTAATAAGCATACTATACATAGAATTTATCAATTAATGGTTTGGGGAAAGCTTAGACCTCAAACAGGAAAAATCGAAACTTTAATAACTAGAAGTTCAAGAAATAGACAATTAATGGAAGTTGGAATTACAAAAGGAAAAAAAGCAATTACTAATTACAAAACTTTAGAAGTTTTTGAAAACAATAAAGTACCAACTTTAAGTTTAGTTGAGTGCAAACTTGAAACGGGAAGAACACACCAAATTAGAGTCCATATGAGCCATAAAGGAAATAATATTTTAGGAGACAACAAATATAAAAAAAAATTTAAAAAAATTAAAAATATTGATTCTGATTTAAAAGAATCTTTAAATAAATTAAATAGACAATTTCTACATGCTAAAACGTTAGGATTTACTCATCCAAAAACAGGCAAAGAATTAAAATTTTCCTCAATTTTGCCACAAGATCTTGAAAATATATTAAAAAAGCTAAGAAATATTAACAAATAAACAATTGTAATAATAAAAAAATTTATTAAATAAGTATCTGTTTATGAGCACTGTAACAAACTATAATCTTCCTACTCTTTCAAATGAAGGGGGGCTATCAGCTTATCTTTCGCAAATTAAAAAATTTCCAATGTTGGCCGCTGAAGAAGAATATATGTTAGCTAAAAACTGGAAAACTACAGGAAATATCAAATCAGCTGAAAAACTTGTAACAAGTCATTTAAGATTAGTTGCAAAAATTGCTATGGGTTACAAAGGTTACGGTCTTCCTGTAAGTGAAATGATTTCTGAAGGCAATGTAGGTTTAATGCAAGCTGTTAAAAAATTTAAACCAGAAAAAGGTTTTAGACTTGCAACATATGCAATGTGGTGGATTAAAGCCTCTATACAAGAATATATTTTAAGATCTTGGAGTTTAGTTAAAATTGGAACCACTACCGCGCAAAAAAAATTATTTTTTAATCTAAAAAAAGTTAAAAATCAAATAGCACCAAGATCTGAGGGTGATTTAAGAGATGAACATGTAGCAGAAATTGCTGATAAACTTGATGTTAGCAAAAGTGAAGTTGTTTCAATGAATAGAAGACTGTCTGGAAAAGAACTTTCTTTAAATACTCCAATTGGTGAAAATGGAGATGAATGGCAAGATTGGATCGTAGATAAAGAATTAGATTATGAATTAAAATTTGCTCAACAAGAAGAAATGAAGCAAAGAAAAGATATATTGTCAGATTCTATTAAAATTCTAAATAATAGAGAAAAAGAAATTCTTTACGCAAGAAGATTAAAAGAAGAACCAATTACTCTTGAAGATTTAAGTAAAAAATACAAAATTAGCAGAGAAAGAATAAGACAAATCGAAAACAAAGCTTTTGAAAAGCTTCAAAAACACATGTTGAACTCTGCTAAATCAAGAAATCTTTTGCCTGCTAAGTAATTTTAATTATAGATTAAACGGATTTTCAATAAGAATTGTATCTTCACGCTCAGGACTAGTAGAAATAGTAGAAATTTTTGCTCCAATAAAATTTTCAACTGCAAATATATATTTTTTTGCGTTGTCAGGCAGTGAATCAATATTTTTTATTCCATTAGTGGAAGATTTCCATCCTGGGAATATTTTGTAAATAGGTTTGATTTCTAGTTGATCTTCTAATGATGCAGGGAGATAATCAATTTTTTTTCCAGCTATTTCGTATTGAACACACATTTTTATTTCATCTAATTCATCCAAAACATCTAGTTTTGTTAATGCAATTCCATCAATTCCTGAAACTTTGATTGTTTGACGGACAAGTACTCCATCAAACCAGCCACATCTTCTTTTTCTACTCGTAACAGTTCCAAATTCTTTTCCTTTTTTGGCAAGCAATTCACCAATTTTATCTTTAAGTTCAGTTGGAAAAGGACCTTCTCCAACTCTTGTTGTGTAAGCTTTTGTAATTCCCAAGACATAATGAATAGATTTAGGTCCACAACCTGAACCTGTTGCAGCGTTTGCTGCAACTGTATTGGAAGATGTTACAAAAGGGTAAGTACCATGATCTACATCCAATAAAATACCTTGTGCACCTTCAAATAATATTTTCTTTTTTTTCTTTTTAAATTCATCAATTCTAAGCCAGACAGGTTGTGAAAATTTTAATATTTCTGGTGCTATTTTCAATAAATCTTTTTTAAGTTTATTTTTTTCATAAGTCTTTTTACCTAAACCTTTTCTAACAGCATTATGATGGAGTAATACTGTCTCTAATCTATGATCTAAATTACTTTCAGATCTTAAATCCATCACACGGATTGATCTTCTGCCAACTTTATCTTCATAAGCTGGCCCTATTCCTCTGCGTGTGGTTCCAATTTTTTCCTTGCCAGCTGCATCTTCCCTAATTTCATCCATTTCTCTATGAAATGGCAAAATTAGATTTGCAGATTCTGAAATGATAAAATTATCTTCATTTACATCAACACCTTTAGATTTTATTTCTTTAATCTCTTCCAATAATGCCCAGGGATCAATTACAACACCGTTACCAATAATTGAGATTTTGCCTTTTCTTACTATTCCAGATGGAAGCAATCTTAATTTATAAGTAACACCATCAATGACTAATGTATGGCCAGCATTGTGACCTCCTTGGAAACGAATCACAACATCAGCCTGATCCGATAACCAATCAACTATTTTACCTTTTCCCTCGTCTCCCCATTGCGAACCTACTACTACAATATTTTTCATTATCTAAATTTTTTGTTTACTACAATTGAATTTAAGTGGTTTATTGGACCATGACCTTTTCCATAATTAAGTTTTGATCCTATAGCTTTGTTTATATACTTAATGCCTAGCTCACAAGATTTGTTTAAAGGTTTTCCACACGAAAAAAATGTTGCTATAGCACTTGATAAAGTACAGCCTGTTCCATGTGTATTTTTAGTTGTAATTTTTTTATTTTTGAAAATCTTCACTTCATTTTTATTTACAAAAACATCTTTAACAATTTTTGCATTTAGGTGACCTCCTTTTACCAAAACATTTTGAACTCCAAAATTCAATAAAACTTTTGCTGAACAAATCATATCATCAATATTTTTTATCTTAATTTTTGTTAATGTTTCAGCTTCAGGAATATTTGGTGTAATTAAAATAACTCTTTTAATTAATTTTTTTTTTA
>CACIVL010000038.1 GCA_902590125.1 uncultured Pelagibacteraceae bacterium
ATCGAAGTTCAAATTAAAAGTCTAACAAAAAAAAGATTAAATGATCGTACTAGTGAAAGTTGGAAAAATTTAAAAGAATTAAAAAAAAGAAAACTCCAATTAAAAGATAAAATCACTAGATTATCTTAAATTATATATATTTTTTGCATGAAGAAAAGTTAGTGCCGAAATTAACACCACAACAATACAAACAATATGAAGATAAAGGATTTGTTGCTCCTTTAGAAGCTTTAACTAAAGATGAAGCAGAAGAAGTTAAAAGTGAAATAGAATTTATAGAAAAAAAATGGCCCAAGGAATTAGAAGGTCTAGGCAGAAATTATATACATTTAATTTCCCCTGTATTTGACAAGGTTGTGCATAATTCAAAAATTTTAGATGCTGTTGAAAGCATTATTGGTAAAAATATTTTAGCCTGCGGAACAACACTTTTTATAAAAAATCCAGATGAAAAAGAATTTGTAAGCTTTCATCAAGATGCAAAATATATTGGTCTTGAACCACACAATTGGGTAACAGCTTGGATAGCAGTGACAGATTCTAATGAAGAAAATGGTTGCATGAGAATGTGGTCTGGTACTCATAAATTAGATCTAAAAAAACATGTAGAAAAATTTGACTATAATGAAGGAAATTTATTAACTAGAGGACAAACAGTTGAAAATGTTTCTTTGAAAGAAACAGAAGCAGTTGTACTAAAAGCTGGACAAATGTCACTACACCACCCAAGAGTAGTTCATGGATCTGGAGTTAACAAAAGTAAAGAAAGAAGAATTGGATTTGTAATTCAAAGTTATATTGGAAGCAATGTTAAACAAGTTTTAGGAAAAATGTATGTTCAACAAGCAAGAGGAGAAGATTGTTTTAATTATCATAATTACGTTGAAAGGCCTAAGGTTACCATGGTCGAAAAAGACAATAATGTCAGAAAAATAGCTAATGAAGAATTATCAAAAATATTTTATAAAGATCTAAATAATAAAGGAAAATTTTAATAGATATACTTTGAAAAAAAATAAAAAAACAATTCAACCAGTACTTGGAACTAAGGTTCCTAGATTTGCAGGGCCTTCGACTTTTGCAAGATTGCCAGAACTACGTGATGTTAAAGAATGTGATGTTGCAATTGTTGGTATCCCATTTGATGCTGGTACAAGTTATAGACCTGGTGCAAGGTTTGGACCGCAAAGTATTAGACAAGCATCAAGACATTTAAGAACTAATTATCACCCAAATTATGATGCAGAACCATTTGTAGAACAACAAGTTGCAGATGCAGGAGATATTGCATGTAACCCATTTAATATTAATGAAGCTATAAAACAAATAGAAGCTGGCGCTTTAAATTTATTAAATAAAGTTGGTGGAATAATTAGCATGGGTGGAGACCACACAATTGCTTTTCCATTATTAAAAGCAGTAAATAAAATTAATAAGGGACCAGTAGCATTAGTTCATTTTGATGCACATCTAGATACTTGGGATACATATTTTGGAGCCCCATATACTCACGGAACGCCTTTCAGAAGAGCAAGAGAAGAGAATTTATTTTTAGACAATGCTTCAATGCATGTTGGAATAAGAGGACCTCTTTACAGTAGGGACGATTTAAAAAATGACGCAAGTTTTGGTTTTAAAATAATTCATTGCGATCAATTTCAAACAGAAGGAATTGATAAAATAGTTGAAAGAATTAGAAAAAGAGTAGGCAACAATCCATTATACTTATCTATAGATATAGATGTTTTAGATCCTGCGCATGCACCAGGAACAGGTACTCCTGAAATTGCAGGTATGACAACAAGAGAAATTGTAAACGTATTAAGAGGACTTTCAGGTATGAATTTAATTTCTGCAGATGTAGTTGAGGTTGCACCTGCCTACGATCATGCCGAACTTACATCTTTAGCAGCAGCTACAATAATTTACGAATTAACAAATTTATTTGCAAATAAAAAACTTTAGGTTAAGTTTGCCCAATGCTAAATAAAAAAAATTTTTATATTGATGGAAAATGGGTTTCTCCGAAAAATCCAAAAGAAATTCAAGTTATAGATCCAGCTACAGAAAAAAATTGTGCAGTTATATCTTTAGGTGGACCAGAAGACGTAGATGCTGCAGTTATTGCCGCTAAAAAAGCATTTGAAACATGGGGATTTACATCAAAAGAAGAAAAAGTAAAATTATTGGAAGATCTTTATGTTCTCTATAAAAAAAGATGGGCTGATATTGCTGAAGCTATAACTCTAGAAATGGGAGCTCCAAAAGATTTTTCATCGCAGCTTCAAACTGGAACTGGAGCAAGTCATATAAAATCTTTTATTAAATATTTAAAAGAATTTAAATTTGAAAAAATTCTTGGTGAACATGCAAAAAATCAAAATATTTTGTATGAACCAAAAGGAGTTTGTGCGCTTATCACTCCTTGGAATTGGCCAATGAACCAAGTTTGTCTTAAAGTTATACCAGCACTTGCAGCAGGTTGCACAATGGTTTTAAAACCATCTGAATTGGCACCTTTGTCATCAATGATACTTGCAGAAATAATCGATGAAGCGAAATTTCCACCAGGTGTATTTAACCTAGTAAATGGAGATGGTGCTACAACTGGAGATGCTTTAACTAGTCATCCAGAAGTAAATATGATTTCATTCACAGGCTCTACTAGAGCTGGAGCTTTAATTTCACAAAATGCAGCTAAAGACTTTAAACGTATAAGCTTAGAACTTGGAGGAAAAGGCGCAAATATAATATTTAAAGATGCAGACCCTGAAGCAATTGAAAGAGGAGCGCTAAGATGTTTTAGAAATTCAGGACAATCTTGTAATGCCCCAACAAGAATGTTGGTTGAAAAACCAATGTATAACGAAGCAGTTGAAAGAGTTAAAAAATTTGCAAATGAATTAAAAGTTGATGATCCTACAAAAGAAGGCGATCACATTGGCCCTGTAATATCTGAAACTCAATTTAATAAAATCCAAACTTTAATTCAAAAAGGAATAGAAGAAGGAGCAAAATTAGTTGCCGGAGGACCAGGTAAGCCTGATGGTTTAGATAAAGGCTACTTTGTTAAACCCACAGCATTTGCAGATGTTAACAATCAAATGGAAATTGCAAGAACGGAAATTTTTGGACCAGTTTTATCAATTATTCCTTTTGAAACAGAAGAAGAAGCAATTAAAATTGCAAATGATACTCCTTATGGTCTTACAAACTATATTCAAACTCAGGATAAGCAAAAAGCAAACAGAGTTGCTCGAAAATTAAGATCTGGAATGGTGGATGTTAATGGAGCGGGCATAGCAGTTGACGCACCATTTGGAGGATATAAACATTCAGGGATTGGGAGAGAAGCTGGAGCCCAAGGCTTAGAAGAATTTTTAGAAATTAAATCAGTTGGTGGTTGGAACAATTAGCTTACTGTTGAATTTTTTTTAATTCCTTCAAGTAAATTTAAACATTTCTTAAGTTCATCAAGGACAATATATTCATCAACTTTGTGAGCTTGTTCAATTGAACCTGGTCCACAAACAACAGTACTAATTCCTATTTCTTGAAATAACCCAGCTTCGGTTCCAAAAGAAACAACTTCTCTTGAGTTGTCTCCCGTCAAACTTGAAACAAGTTCACACGCTTCAGACTTTTCATCTCTGTTAAATCCTATTATTTCTCCTATAATTTCTTTTTTAATAGAAGATTCAGGATGAATTTTTTTCATTTCAGGTAAAAGAGTTTCATTTGCAAATTTGTCAATTTCTGAATTTACCCAAATACCATCTTCTTTAACTACTGGTCTTAATTCCCAGTCTACATGACATTTATCTGCTATGACATTTCTTGCTATACCTCCATTAATACCACCAATTTGTAAAGTTGTATAAGGAGGATCAAAAACAGAGTCTTTTGGCGTTCTTGTTTTTAAAGTTTCTCTAATTTCTAAAAGTTTATTTATATATTTTGCAGCATATTCAATAGTATTCACTCCTTTTTGTGGAGCAGAACCATGACCTGCAAGTCCTGTAAAATAAGTTGTGTATTCATTAGTGCCTTTATGGCCATCAATTATTTTCATATTAGTAGGTTCACCAACTATACAAATTCCATCTTTAATTCCTCTTTTTGACATTTCTTTTATTAATAATGGTGCACCTTGACATGCAGTTTCTTCATCGAATGTGAAAGAAAAATGAATGTTTCTATCTAAGTTTGCTTTAGAATAAACTGGCGCATATGCTAAAGCACAAGCAATGAAACCTTTCATATCGCAAGATCCACGTCCAAAGAGCTTATTTCCTTTAATAGTTGCTTTAAATGGGTCTGTGCTCCAACCTTTTGAAACCGGAACTACATCGGTGTGACCAGATAGTATAATTGGCTTTTTTCCATTTGTTTTTTTTGCTTTTAAAGTGGCAAATAGATTAACTCTTTTTTTTTCATTATCAAAAGTTTTAAAAGAAGTTGCTCCAAGCTTTTTTAAAATTTCATCACAATAATTTATTAAGGAATTGTTATCTTCTCCTGATACAGTTTTAAAAGCAATTAAATCTGTAAGTATTTTTATAGAGTTTTCGTACAAT
>CACIVL010000039.1 GCA_902590125.1 uncultured Pelagibacteraceae bacterium
TGCCAATTTCAAATTTTGAAACTTCAATAGTTTACTCGATAATTAATAAAAAATTAATTTTTAGTGAAAAAGAAATTAAGAATTTAATTTATCGGTATAATAAAAAATATGAAATTAAATGTTTTGGTAAATTAGAAAAATTTGAATTAAACTTTTCTGTTAATAGAAAATATTATTATAAAAACATAATGAGTTTTGGTGATTGTCTTCACAAAATTCATCCACTTGCAGGACAAGGATTTAATATGATTTTAAGAGATATAAAAATTTTATCTAAAATTATACAAGAACATGTGGATTTAGGTTTACAGATAGATAACTCAATTTATGAGACTTTTGAAAATAAAACTAAACATTTTAATTTTATTTTTTCTTCTGGTAATGATTTTATTTATGAATTTTTTAAATTTGATAGTAAATATAAAAATAATTATTTTAATCAATTATTGATGTTTTTAGGTAAAAATAAATTATTTAATAAAATTGCCTCAAATTATGCCGATCAGGGTTTATCTATTTAAAACTTATTGAATAGTTGTATTACTAAAATCGTCAGAAAGGTAAGTTTTTATAATTTCCTCCAATTTAAATTTTCTTGAAATTAGATTTTGTGTTTCTAACAATGCTTGTTTTTCTTCTAATGAAAATGGAGAAGCCATTGCTAATGTATTAATTGTTTGGTTTAGATCTTGTTTTTCTAATTCTTTCCAATTGACAATATAACCCTTTTTTTGAAATAAATTTTTTAAATCTTTAAATATAAGTTTAAGATCGGCAAATTTAATATCTTCTTTATTAAAATTAATGTCATCTTTAAATTCATTAAAACTAATGTTACATTCACGATAAAGTTTATTATTTTTTATTTCATCAATAATTTTAAAACGACTAAGTCCATTTAAAATAATTAAATATCTTCCATCTTCACTTTCATTAAAACTTGTTATTTTTCCTACACATCCAACACTATATAATTCAGGTATAGAATTATTAGATGTTTTTTTGGGTTGCACCATACCTATCATTTTTGAATGTTTCATACTATCATCAACCATTTCTATATATCTTGGTTCAAAAATATTTAATGGAACTGTCGTATTAGGAAAAATTATAAAATTTGATATTGGGAATACAGGAACTTTATTTGGTAACTTACTTTTATAATCCATTCACTATTTTACCAAACTTTTATTAAAGCTTGAATTAAAAAAAACCTCTATCTATAATAACTTTTTACAAGCGGGTATAGCTCAGTGGTAGAGCGTCTCGTTGCCAACGAGAAGGTCGAGGGTTCGACCCCCTTTGCCCGCTCCAAAAAATAAAGTTGTTATGAATGATTTAGCAGATAAAAAATGCATTCCATGTAAGGGAAATATACCAGGATTTGATGTATCTGAAATACACAAATATCTTAAGAAGATAGATGGATGGGAAGTAAAAGAAGATGAATCAAAAATTTTTTATTTGATTAAAGAATTTAAATTTAAAAATTTTTTAGAAAGTAAAAATTTTATAAATAAAGTAGGTGAGATTGCAGAGGAAGAAGGTCATCATCCAGATATATGGTTTGGATGGGGTTATGCCAAAGTAAAAATCTTTACTCATGCTATAAAAGGCTTGCACGAAAGTGATTTTATTCTTGCAGCTAAAGTAGATAAGATAGTTTAGTGTTTAAAATGTCTTGTTTTTGAAAATACTAAGATTGTATTAGTTTGATTAGCAAATTTAATTATTTCTTTATCTCGAATTGATCCAGATGGTTGAATTACAGCAGAAACTCCTGCTTGAACTAAAGTTTCAATGCCATCTACAAATGGAAAAAATGCATCTGAAGCAGCTACTATTCCATCACTATTATTAGTTTTTTGAAATTGATTCATTTTATTTATTGCAATTTTACAGCTATCTAATCGACTTGGTTGTCCAGAACCAATACCTATAGTAGCATTATCTTTTACTAAAACAATCGCATTTGATTTAACAAATTTACATATATTAAAAGCAAAAATTAAATTTTTAAATTCTTTAATAGATGGCTTTCTCTTTGAAACAACTTTAAAATTTTTTTTATGAAATGGACTTATATCTGGCGTTTGAATTAAAATTGAATTGAAGTTTGACACAAAACTATTCGTATCTTTAAGAGATAAATTATTAGCATTAATAAGTCGCAAATTTTTTTTCTTTTTTAAAATTTTGAGAGCTTCTTTTTCGAAATCATTGGCAATTACAACTTCTAAAAAAATTTTATTTAATTCTAAAGCTAAATTTTTATTAATTTTGTAATTGCAAGAAATGATGCCACCATAAGCACTGATAGGATCACATGCTAATGCTAATTGATAACTTTTTTTATGATCTTTATGTATGGACACACCGCATGGATTTGCATGTTTTACAATTACTGTACCGGTATTTTTTGGCAGAGATTTAGAAATAATTAATGCTGAAAAAATATCATTATAATTATTATAACTTAATTTTTTTCCGTAAATTTGAGTAATATTTAATTTCTCGTTTTTAGAATAAATTGCACTTTCTTGATGTGGATTTTCTCCATATCTTAATTTTTCGATTAAATTGCTAACAAAAATTTTTTTTTTTGGAAAAAAATTTTTTGATATTTTGTTAAAGTAATCAGAAATTAAAGCATCGTAATAAGCTGTTTCAGAAAATGCTTCTTCCGACATTTTTTGTCTAAAAGATAGTGAAGTTGAACCTTTATTTGAATTAAGTTCATTAATTAATTTCTTATATTGTTTTGTTGAGGTAATTACCGTTACGTCATTATAGTTTTTTGCAGCAGCCCTGGCCATTGTAGGGCCTCCAACATCAATGTTTTCAATAATTTTTGAATGGTTTTTTGTGCTTTTTAATTTTTCTTCAAATGGGTAAAAATTTACAATTACCAAATCAATTTCATCAAAATTATTTCTTATTAGTTCTCTTTTATGAGATTTATTATCTCTTTTGCTTAATATTCCTGCATGAATTTTTGGGTGAAGTGTTTTTACTCTACCATTTAAAATTTCTGGAGAATTGGTATATTTAGAAATTTCAATACATTTGTGTTTTAATTTTTTTATTTTTTTATAAGTACCACCAGAACTAATTAATTTTATTTTATATTTAGATAGCGTATTTAAAAGAGGCCTTAACTCTTCTTTATTAGACACAGAAATTAATGCTTTTTTTATTTTTTTCATTTTATACTTTGATAAATTTCCATTTTATAGTCTGATTTTCATTTTGAGTCATGCCAGAAATAAATATATTTTGATTTTCTACATAAGAATTTTTTTTACCAAAATATAAACCTGTTTCTATGTCAATAGCGTATCCATCACATGTAAATTTCCAACCTTCATTTTTAAACTGTATAAATATTGATTTATTATCTTGAGTTTTCATAGTTTTTATATTCGGTTCTAAATGAAAACGAATTTCAAAATTTGTATTTTTAAATTTTTTTTTTTTAATTAGTTTATCGGTTCCAATGAATTTGTTCTGTTCAGGAAAAAATTCAATTTGTCTATCATGAATTATGCCATACTGTTTGTTATATCCATCATGTGAAGCTTTTATGCTCCAGTAATTTTTCTGATGTATTATAGATTTATTGGTTATTTTTAATCCTTGTTCAACAATTGAATTTTTATTTCCTTGCTTTCTTAATTTACAAGAAGATCGATTATTAATAATTAAAGTACTTTGTGTAGCAGTTGATTTTGAAAGATCATTAAGTTGATGTTTATAATTTTGAAAATATCCAGAATTGCATATTAGTTTTTCACTATTAGAAATAATTTCAAAAGATAAAGCTCCTGCTTGATAATCTTTAGAGAATTTTTTTTCTGGAGAGGAACCTACATCCATTACAATCGCAGTTTTTTTATTTTTTAAAACTGCATAACCACCAACTTCATTATTTTCATTTTTAAATTTGTAACCATGTCTTTTTAAATAATTATCAAAATTTTTATTATTAGTTTCATTATTTCCATTAAAATGAATGTTTTTTTTAAAATTTTGAAAAATTAATGAATAAGCTTGTCCTAAATAATATATAGCTTCATCAATATATTCTGGTATCTCGCTTTGAGATTCTTTTAACCATTCTCTGATTAATATAAAATATTTTAGATAAAAATTTAATTGTCTTATGCTTCTTGATTTTGGAAATCCTTCATTATCAAATGAAAATTTGATTATTTTTTTAAGTAAATTTAAACCAAAATCAAGATACTTTGATTTTTCTTGATATGAAAGACCAGTTAGAATTATTGCTGCACATCCTATCATTTTATCATCAATCCAATCTGATCTATTTATTTCGTTTATTAAGTGGTTAATTTGTTTTTGAATAATAGAATTAAATTTTGATTTGTATTCTTCGTTACTATCTTCATAAGTTAATTTTGAATTAGATATCCAGGCAATTACTCTCTTT
>CACIVL010000040.1 GCA_902590125.1 uncultured Pelagibacteraceae bacterium
ATTTCTCTACTAATTTAATTTATAAATTATTTAAAGAATTAAAATTTGTCAAATGTGTTGTACCAGCAATTAAAATAAAAGACTCTGTTAAATACAAAAACAAAAATAAAATTATTAACCTTAACAGAAACAAGATCTATTTAACGCAAACACCACAAGGCTTTAATTATAAAGAATTGTATCAGTTACAAAAAAATAAAAGTTCAAAAATTACAGATGATGCAAGTTTGTTTATTTCTGCCAGAAAAAAAATAAAAATAATTAATGGTGAAATAAATAATAAAAAAATTACAACAAATTCAGATATTGAAAATAATAATTCAATTAAATATGGAATTGGTTTTGATGTTCATAGATTAGTTCCTAAAAAAAAATTGTACCTAGGTGGTATTAATATTCCTTCAAAAATTGGAACATTGGGTCACTCAGATGGTGATCCTGTTCTTCACGCGATTATAGACTCAATTCTCGGTGCTTGTAGAATGGGAGATATTGGTAAAAAGTTTTCTAATAAAAATAAAAAAATAAAAAATATTAGATCAACTTTTTTATTGTCAAAAATTATAAAAGAAATAAAAAACAAAGATTTTTTAATCAACAATATTGATATAAATATAATTACAGAAACTCCTAAAATTCAAAAATATAAAAATAAGATGATTAAATACATTGCAAAGTTATGCAAGATATCAGTTTCACAAATTAATATTAAAGGCAAAACAACTGAAAAATTAGGTGTTATAGGCAAAGAAAAAGCTATAGCTTGTGAAGTAATAACTTCAATTATTAAATATGCTTAATAAAATAAATTATCTGTTTGTAACTATTTTTGGAATTGGAAAAATTAAAAAAATCCCTGGTAGTTTTGCATCATTAGTTACTACGTTATTTTTATTTTTCTTATTTCATATTTTAAATTTTTCTCCAGAAATCATTTTAATTTCTATAATTATAATTTTTTTTATTTCACTTTATTCAGTTAATATTTTTATAAAAGACTTAAATAACAAAGATCCTAAAGAAGTTGTTATTGATGAATTTATTGGTCAATCAATTCCAATATGCCTTTATGAAATTTCTCATGAAGGTGCAAAAGAAACTAGCCAAGTTTTAACATCTTACTTTATTATGTTCATTCTATTTAGAGTTTTTGACATCGTTAAACCCTACCCTGTAAGCTATTATGATAAAAATTTTAAGAATAGTTTTGGAGTGATTATGGATGATGTTGTAGCTGGTTTATATGTAGTTGCAATACTTGTTTTGTATATGGTTTTAAATTCATGAAAATAATTTCTCAAAAAATTGTCAGTTTATTAAAAAAAAAAAAATTTAAAATTTCTTTTGCAGAATCTTGTACAGGTGGTTTGCTTTCAAGTACAATAACTTCAATTAGTGGCTCTTCTAAAGTTTTCACACTTGGATTAATTACTTATTCCAATCAATCAAAAATAAATAATCTAAAAATTCCAAAAAAAATAATTATGAAAAATGGAGCTGTAAGCTATGAAACTTGTTTATCTATGGTTAAAAATTTAGGTAAAATTAGCCGAACAAATATTTCAGTTTCTATTACTGGTATTGCTGGTCCTAAAGGGGGGACAAAGAAAAAGCCAATAGGTTTGGTTTTTATTGGTATTAAAAAAGGCAATAAGACATTAGTTAAAAAATACTTATTTAAAAATAAGAAAAGAATATTTATTCAAAAAGCAGCTGTAAATAAAGCTTTAAACTTAATTTTAAGTTTTCTTAAATAAATCTTCAGCCCTTTTTTGAAAAGCTTCCGCAATCTTATCAAGGGCAAATTGAAAAGATTTTGTCATTACTATATTTAAAAATTCATTTTTTAGCTCAAAATCAACTTCGAAAGAAACCTCAGTAACATTGTTTACTTCTTTAAAATGCCATGTATTTTTCAAATGTTTCAAAGGTCCATCTAGATTAGTTGCAAATATAGAGTTTTCTTTTTTATTATATTTAACATCACTTTTATAGGTATCTTTAAAAGGGCCTTTTCCAATTGTAAGATCTGCAATAATTAATAGTAAATTATCTTTTTCTTTTTTTTCATAGACTTTCGCATTCACGCAAAAAGGAACAAATTCTGGATATTTTTCTATATCAAGTACCAGATCAATTAATTGCTCTTTTTTACAATCAATAGATCTTTTAACTGATGCTTTGGGCATTAGTTTGCTTTATTCTATTTTTTTGAAGTTTAGCAAAATCTTTATCGGCATGATAAGAAGATCTTGTTAAGGGAGAAGATGATACTAATAAAAAACCCTTCGATTTTGCTACAGATTCTAATTCTTTAAACTCATCAGGATGGTAATACCTGTTTAAGGGATGGTGCTTAACTGAAGGTTGTAAGTATTGTCCTATTGTTAAAAAATCTACTTCTGCAAATCTTAAATCGTCCATGAGCTGTAAAATTTCATCTTTATTTTCACCTAAGCCCACCATTAATCCTGATTTAGTAAAAATATTTTTATCAATTTTTTTTACATTTTTTAAAAGTTCAACTGAAGCAAAATATCTAGATCCAGGTCGAACTTTTCTATAAAGTCCTGGAACAGTTTCAATATTATGATTAAAAACATCTGGTTTAGCTTCAATAATTTTTTTATAAGATCCACCTTTTCTTAAAAAATCTGGAGTTAAAATTTCTATAGTAGTTTCTGGGTTTTTTTTTCTTATTTCTGTAATTACATTATAAAAATGATGAGCGCCACCATCATCAAGATCATCTCGATCAACAGAAGTAATTACAGCATGTTTTAAATTTAATTTTTTTACAGCAGATGAAATTTTAAATGGTTCTAGTAAATCTAATTTTTTAGGCTTTCCAGTTTTAACATCACAGAAAGCGCAAGCTCTTGTACAGATATCACCCATTATCATAAAAGTTGCATGTCGTTTGCTCCAACATTCTGTAATATTTGGACAATTAGCTTCTTGGCAAACAGTTACTAAATTATTTTGATTAATAATAGTTTTTGTAAAAAAAAATTCTTTACTATTTGTAAGTTTTGACCTTATCCATTCAGGTTTTTTTTTAATTGGATTAATTGGTTTGTTTACTTTTTCTGGATGTCTAATTTTCATGGTTTTTAATTATGTAAAATTTTTCTTCTTTTTTACCAAGTATAAATTTTTTTCTTAATAGAATTTCGATATAATCTAAATCTAAGTTATCGGTAAGTAATGAATTTTTAAATTCTATATCTTTAATTTTATTTGTTAATTCAGTCTCCTCTTTTTGCAGATTAATTAACAATTCTTTTTTTTTAAAATAGGAAAACAAACCTCTTTCACCATCTAAAAGATTAAAAAAAAAATATAGAAAAAGAAAAGTACTTATTAATAAAAAATAGTTTTTTTTAAGTTTTGTAAACATTAATGAATCTTATTCATTTTTGTTTTTTTTCCCAGTTGTTCTTCTATGCGTATTAGTTGATTGTATTTTGATACACGTTCTGATCTAGCCAGAGATCCTGTTTTAATTTGGTTAGAATTTGTACCAACAGCTAAATCAGCAATAAATGTGTCTTCACTATCACCTGATCTATGAGAAATTATTGTTTTATATCCAATTATTTGTGCAAATTTAATTACTTCTAATGTTTCAGAAACAGTACCAATTTGATTTAACTTAATTAATATTGCATTTGATGAATTGTTTAAAAAGCCTTTTTTTAGTCTTTCAAGATTTGTTACATATAAATCATCGCCAACAATTTGAACTTTTTTAATAGATTTCATAATTTTATTCCAAGCAATCCAATCATTTTCAGCAAAAGGATCTTCCAATGATTTAATATTATATTTATTTATAATTTTTAAATACCATTTAATTGATTTATCTACAGATATAAATTTATTAGAATGAATAGAATATTTATTTTTTTTAAACAATTCATTTGCAGCAACATCAAGACATATAGAGACATCCTTGCCATTTTCAAATCCAGATTTTTTTATTGCAGCTACAATTAAATCTAATGCTTTTTCATTACTGTTAATCATAGGAGCAAATCCTCCTTCATCTCCTACGGAAGTTGATAATTTTTTTTTTTTGATTAAAATTTTTAGATTTTGAATTACTAAAAAAGATATCCTCATTGCTTCGGAAAATGTCTTCGCTTTATCGGGCCTGATCATAAATTCCTGGATTCTTAAGCCATTATCTGCATGTGCACCACCATTTATAATGTTCATTAAAGGATAAGGTAATTTAAAATTTTTTTTTAATAAAAAGGTTTTATATAATGGAATTTTCTTAAGTTTTGCTGAAAGTTTTTTTACTGCCATAGATACAGCTAAAATTGTATTAGCTCCTAATTTATTTTTTTGTTTGGTTCCATCAAGTTTTATCAAAATTGAATCGATAAGTTCTTGGTTGTGAACATTTTTATTTTTTAATTTTTTTGAAATTTT
>CACIVL010000041.1 GCA_902590125.1 uncultured Pelagibacteraceae bacterium
ATTCGAGATCAACAAATCCTAATTGGCTACTAATAGACACAATAACATAATTGAATAAAAAACTTTCAGATAAAGATAAAAAAGACTGGGAAAATTTTATATCAAGTAAAGAAAAAGTTCATAATAAAGATTTATCTTTATCTTCAATAAAAACAAGCAATGATCAAATAAAAATCATAGATTTACACGGTCTCTCATTGGAAAATGCTAATAGAACTATTGATGAATTTATAAATAGATGTTTTGAAAGCAATGTTGCAAAAATAACTGTAATAACAGGCAAAGGACTAAGATCGAAAAATATTAATGACCCATATGTTTCCAAAGATTTGAGTATTTTAAAAAATTCAGTTCCAGAATTTATAAAGTCTAATTATGATTTAATGAAAAAAATAAAAAATATTAAAGAAGCAAAAGCTGAAGATGGTGGTAGTGGTGCTTTTGATATTTTTCTTAAAAAATTTAAAGATTAAAAATGGATAATTATAAAATTAGTAAAGCTGCTGATATTTTATATAATTCTAGAATAAATTTAAAAAAAATTAAAGCTCTGCCAGAAGATTGTATACCAAATTCAACAAAAGAAGCTTATGAAATACAAGATGAAATAGCAAAAAAATATATTAAAAAAAACAAAGAAACCTTAATAGTAGGAAAAAAAATAGGATGTACAAATAAAGCAGCACAAACTCAATTAAATGTTAAAGAATCTTTTTTTGGAAATATTTTTTCTAACAATATATCAAAATCTAATTGTATAATTAATTCAGAAAAATATTTTAGCCCTTATGTTGAACCTGAATTTTCATTTATAATGAAAAATGAGTTTGATATTTCAAAAGCGCCTTACAATGTTAGTACAGTTTATAAATCTATATTAGCAATTTTACCTTCTATTGAAATAGTTGATTCTAGATATGAAGATTGGACAAGTGTAGGAGTAAACAATTTAATAGCAGATAATGCTGTTCACGCACATTGGGTTTTTGGTACAAAAGTAAACGATTTAAGTAATTTTAATCTAAACAATCATTCTGTTGATCTTTTAATTAATAAACAATTAATTGAAAAAGGTAACTCAAATAATGTAATGGGAAATCCTATTAATTCTTTAACATGGCTAATAAACAATTTGGCACTTATTGGCAAAGTACTACCGAAAAATCATTATATTAGTACTGGAACTTGTACTAAAGCAATTCCTATTTCCAAAGGTGATAATATAACTGCAGATTTTGGCAAATTAGGCACAGTTAGTTTTGTTTATAAATAATTTTTTAAAGAATAAACTTTGATAGATCTGTATCTTTAACTAATTCTCCAAGATTCTTTTTAACATATTCTGAATTAATTATAATTTTTTCACCAGATTTATCTGTTGCGGTGAAGCTAATCTCATCTAAAACCCTTTCAATAATAGTATGTAATCTTCTGGCTCCTATATTTTCTACACTAGAATTTACCTCTGTCGCAAGATTAGCAATTGTATCTATGCCATCTTCGCTGAATTCCAAATCTACATTTTCAGTTTTTAAAAGAGCTTTATATTGTTTAATTAAACTATTATCAGGCTCTTTAAGAATTCTCTTGAAGTCATCACTTGTTAAAGCATCAAGCTCCACTCTAATTGGAAGTCTTCCTTGTAATTCTGGTAATAAGTCTGAAGGTTTTGCAAGCTGGAAGGCACCTGAAGCTATAAATAAAATATGATCAGTTTTAATTGGACCATATTTAGTACTTACTGTTGTTCCTTCAATTAAGGGCAATAAATCTCTTTGGACACCTTCTCTTGAAACATCGCCACCGACACGATCTGTACGTGCAGAAATTTTGTCTATTTCATCTAAAAACACAATTCCATTGTTTTCAGTTGAATTTTTTGCAGATTTAATAATTTTATCTTCTTCAATTAATTTATCTGATTCTTCATTTATTAAAATTTCGTGAGATTCTTTTACAGTCATTTTTTTCTTTTTTGCTTTATTGCCCATAGATTTTCCAAGCATTTCACTAATGTTAATCATACCTACATTTGCTCCTGGCACCCCTGGTATTTCAAAAGATGGCATTGTGTTACTTTCACTTACTGAAATTTCAATTTCATTATTATCTAAGTCACCATTTCTAAGTCTTTTTCTAAAACTTTCTCTTGTTGCAACACTTGCTTTGTTTCCAACTATTGCATCAAGAACTTTTTCCTCAGCTTGTTTTTGTGCTTGTGTATAAACTTCTTTTCTTTTTTTTATTTTTTCCATTGCTATTGCTATTTCTAGTAAATCTCTAACAATTTGTTCTACATCTCTTCCAACATAACCAACCTCTGTAAACCTTGTTGCTTCAACTTTTACGAAAGGTGCTTCAGCAAGTTTAGACAGTCTTCTTGAGATTTCTGTTTTTCCAACTCCAGTCGGTCCAATCATTAAAATATTTTTTGGCAAAACTTCATCTTTCATTTCGCCTTTTAAAGCTTGTCTTCTCCATCTATTTCTCAGAGCTATTGCCACTGCTCTTTTGGCTTTGTTTTGTCCAACTACATATCGATCTAATTCTGAAACTATTTCTCTAGGAGATAAAGAACTAATGTAAGAATTATCTTCATGTGCAAGTTTGTCTTTTGGGACCAGAGTTGTAACGTTTGATTTTTCCATTAAATTTTTTCTATTTGAATATTGTTATTGGTAAATACACATATGTCTGATGCAACTTGAATAGCTTTTTTTGCAACTTGTTCTGCTGATAAATCTGTATCCATCAATACTTTTGCTGCTGCTAAAGCATAATTACCACCTGAACCTATACCAATAACGTCTCCTTCAGGCTCTAATACGTCACCAGTTCCAGAAATTATAAAACTTTTTTCTTTATCACCAATTGCCATTAATGCTTCTAATCTTCTTAAATATTTGTCTGTTCTCCAGTCCTTAGCTAATTCGACAGCTGCTCGAGTCAAATTTCCTGCATGCTTTTCTAATTTTGCTTCAAGTCGTTCAAATAAAGTTAATGCATCTGCAGTTGATCCAGCAAATCCAGCAATAACATTTCTTTTTTCAATTCTTCTAACTTTATTAGCTGTGCTTTTGATTATTGTGTTGCCCATACTTACTTGTCCGTCGCTGGCAACTACTACATCATTCTTTTTTCTTATTAATACTATTGTTGTCATAGCTTATAAATGGATATTAAATTAAATAGTTCAAGACCAATTCTAGTATTATTGCCATAATTGTATAATAGATATATACCTTTTTTAAATTATGAAGCGTAAAGCAAAAATAAACAGAAAAACTAAAGAAACCAATATTAGTGTCGATTTGAACATTAACGGTAAAGGAAAATATAAAATTGATACAGGCATAGGGTTTTTAAATCATATGCTTGAACAATTATCTAAACACTCATCAATGGATTTAAATATAAAAGCAAAAGGGGATACAAATATTGATTTACACCACACTACAGAAGATACAGGTATAGCGATAGGTGAGTGTTTAAAAAAAGCATCAAAAAAATTTGTGGGAATTAAAAGGTATGCTCATGCACTAATACCAATGGATGAAACATTAACTAGAGTTGCAATTGATGTTTCTAATAGACCTTATTTAATTTGGAAGGTTAAGCTTAAAGTAGAAAAATTAGGCGAAATGGATACAGAACTTTTTAAAGAGTGGTTCCAAGCTTTTTCTCAAGCAGCGGGCATTACTTTACATGTTGAAAATATTTATGGTGATAACAGTCATCATATCATAGAGTCTTGCTTTAAAGGTTTGGCAAGGTCATTAAGAGTTGCTTTAGAAATGGATCCTAGGAACAAAAATACAATTCCTTCAACAAAAGGTTCTTTATAAATTTGATGAATGTCACAATTGTTGACTATAGTTCAGGAAATATTAGTTCTGTAATAAATTCTTTTAAAGAGGTTGCAAAAGACAAGGTAAATATTGAAGTTACTTCTGATTTAAATAAAATCAAATTAAGTGATAAGGTTGTTTTACCAGGACAGGGATCATTTAAAAGTTGTATAGATGCCTTGAATAATATTAATGGATTGGTTGATAGTTTAAATGAGTTTGCAGTAAATAACAAAAAACCCATCCTTGGAATTTGTGTAGGTTTACAAATGTTTGCTGATATTGGTTATGAAGAAACTGAAACTAAGGGACTGGGTTGGATATCAGGAAAAGTATCAAAAATAGATAATAAAGATGGAAAATA
>CACIVL010000042.1 GCA_902590125.1 uncultured Pelagibacteraceae bacterium
ATTTCTGTAATTATGATTAAATAAGGTTCTCACAAAATGAAGCTTCTTACAGGAAATAGTAATAAAAGCCTCAGTCAAAGAATATCAAAACATTTAAAAACAAAGTTAGTTCATTCTAGTATTAAAAAATTTGCTGATGGTGAAATCTATATTGAAATAAATGAAAACATCAGAGGTAATAGTATATTCTTAATTCAATCTAGTTCTGCGCCAGCTAATGATAATTTAATGGAACTTTTATTATGTATAGATGCATTAAAAAGATCTTCAGCAAAAAATATTACGGCTGTAATTCCATACTTTGGATATGCCAGACAAGACAGAAAAGTTGCACCAAGAACATCTATATCAGCAAAATTAGTTTCAAATTTGATAACTAAAGCTGGAGCAGATAGAATTGTTACTGTTGATCTACACGCAGGACAAATACAAGGTTTTTTTGATATTCCTGTCGATAACCTTTTTGCAACTCCAATTTTTGCAAGACATGTTAAAAAAAATTTAAATAAAAAAAATTTAATTTGTGTTGCTCCTGACGTGGGAGGCGTTGAAAGAACTAGAGCTCTTGCAAGAAAATTAGATATAGGTATAGCCATAATTGATAAAAGAAGACCTGCTCCAGGAAAATCTCAAGTAATGAACGTTATTGGAAATGTTAATGGTAAAACTTGTATAATTATTGATGACATAATTGATTCTGGAGGAACAATAGTAAATGCAGCTCAAGCATTAATGAACAGAGGAGCAAAAGAAGTGCATGTTTATATAACTCACGGAGTTTTAAGCGGATCGGCAGTTGATAAAATTAGAAAGTCTAGAATAAAAAAATTAGTTATCACTGATACAATTGATAATTCTGAAAAGATAAAAAAAGCTAAGAATATTGAGGTATTAACGATATCCAATTTGTTGGCTGAAGCAATTAAAAGAATTTCAAACTCAACTTCTGTATCCGATTTATTCAAATAATTTTCTTGAGTTATAAATAACATGTGATAAAAAACTTTGTTTTTATGAATTCAATCGAAGCAAGCATTAGGAATACAGGTACTAAAGGAGAAGTTAATAACCTTAGATCTAAAGGTATAGTTCCAGCAATAATATATGGAGGTAAAAACCAAAACCAAAAAATTTCTGTACCAAAAAAAATAATTAAATTATTATTAGATAAAGAAAATTTTTTGTCTAATATTTTAACATTAAACATTGAGGGCAATTCTCAAAATGTTTTACCAAGAGAAATAAAATTTGATACAGTAACAGACGAGCCAATACATGTGGATTTTTTAAGAATAGTAAAAGGGTCAAAAATAGCTCTAGAAATTCCAGTTAAATTTATAAATAACGAAAAATCACCTGGGTTAAAAAGAGGCGGAGTACTAAATATTGTTAGACGAAAAGTAGAATTAAAGTGTCCAACAGAAAATATTCCTGGTGAATTAATTGTAGATTTAGAAAATAAAGATATTGGCGAAAGTTTTAAAATTTCATCAATTAAATTACCAGAAGGTGTAACACCAACAATTCAAGGTAGAGATTTTGTTGTGGCCACACTTGCTGCGCCTACGATTATCAAAGAGCCTGAAAAACCAGCTGAAGAAACTGCTGAAGGAGAAGGAACTGCAGAGGGAGCTGAAGCAGGTACTGAAGGAACAGAGGGAGAGTCTAAAGCAGCAGAGTCCGATAAAAAAGAAGTTGATAAAAAAGAACCTGATAAAAGTGATAAAAAAGAAGGCGACAAAGGCAAAAAAGAAGATAAAAAAACGCCAACCGAAAAAAAATAATCAAAAAAGTGAAAATATCCAGTTCTGAATTTAAAAAATTATGCTTTTATTTGTAGGCTTAGGTAATCCAACGCCTGATAGTGAAAACAATAGACACAATATAGGTTTCAAAATCATTGATGCCATAAATAAAAAATTTGGTCTTTCAAAACAAAAACCAAAATTTAAAGGATTGCTCACTACTGGAAATATTGACGGAAAGAAGGTTTATGCTATTAAACCTCTCACTTTTATGAATAACTCAGGGATATGTATTCGAGAATTAATAGAATATTTTAAAATTGATAGTAAAAATATAGTTGTTTTTCATGATGATCTTGACATCGATTTTGGAAAAATTAAAGCTAAATTTGGTGGATCAAGCGCAGGACACAATGGAATTGAATCAATAGACAAATTTATTGGAAAAGATTATTCAAGAATAAGGATAGGAATAGGCAAACCAAAATCTAAATCTGATGTGACAGATCACGTTCTTAAAGATTTTGATGAAGAGGAGATAAAAGATTTAAAAAAAATTACTTCTAATATAACTGATTCATTATCAATTCTACTTGATAAAAAATTAGATCTTTTTTCAAGTACAGTAAATAATAGTCAATGAGTTTCAAATGTGGAATAGTTGGTTTACCAAATGTTGGTAAATCAACTCTGTTCAACGCTTTAACAAATTCAAGCAAAGCTCAAGCTGAAAATTTTCCTTTCTGTACTATCGACCCAAATATTGGTGTTGTTCCTGTTCCTGATAATAGGTTGGATAGATTATTTAAAATTTCTAATTCTAAAAAAAAAATAAATACCACAATATCTTTTGTTGATATAGCAGGTCTTGTAAAGGGAGCCTCCAAAGGTGAAGGATTAGGGAATAAATTCTTGTCACATATAAGAGAAGTCGATTCAATTATTCATATGATCAGATGTTTTGACTCTGACAACATTCAAAATGTTAATCCAGATGTAAATCCTATAAGAGATCTAGAAATTATTGAGACTGAAATGATGTTGGCAGATATAGAATCTATACAAAAAAGACTTGACAAAAAAAATAAGAAAAATGTGGATAAAGATCAATTAAAAGTTCTAGAAATAGCCTTAGATTGCATTAATAATAACAAAAACCTCAAAACTTTAAATGAGCAATTTAACAAAAAAATTTTAAATCAAACCTGTCTTTTATCTACCAAACCAAAAATTTATGTCTGTAATGTAGATGAAAAAAGCGTTCAAAATGGCAACAAATATACTGAAAATTTCATAAATAAATTTGGAAATAATAATACATTAATTATTTCAGCAGAAATTGAAAACCAAATAAATCAATTAGAAAATGAAGAAAAAATAAATTACATGAAAATGATTGGGTTAAAAGAAACAGGTCTTAGTATGTTAATACAAAAAGGTTACAACATTTTAGAATTAGAAACTTTTTTTACATCTGGACCAGAAGAAACTAGAGCTTGGACTATTCAAAAAAATTGCACAGCGCCAAAAGCAGCTGGTGAAATTCATACTGATTTTGAAAAAGGGTTTATTAAAGCTGAAGCGATTACTTACGATGATTTTATAAAAAATCAAGGATGGATAAATTCTAAAACAAATGGAAAAATGAGGTTAGAAGGTAAGGACTATATTGTTAAAGATGGCGATATATTAAACTTCAGGTTCAATACGTGACCAAAGTCTTTTCATGCTAAAATATGCTAAAATACTTAAAATTATTAAATAAATAATTGCTTTAAATCCAATTTTATGTCTTGTTTCAAGATGAGGTTCTGCAGCCCATGCAAGAAAAGCTACCACATCTTTTGCCATTTGTTCTTCAGTTGCTTCTGTTCCATCATTATATTCTATCAAACCATCTGATAGAGGGTTAGGCATTTTTATCATATTGCCATACATATATTTGTTATAATAAACACCATCATCTAATATCATGTCACTAGGTGCATCCTCATATCCAAGTAATAGTGAATAAACATAGTCTGCTCCTCCACTTCTTGCTTTTACTAGCACAGACATATCTGGAGGATAAGCTCCTCCATTTGAGGCCATAGCTTCCTTGTCATTTTGATATGGGTTAATGAATTTATCTGAAAGCTTTGCTGGTCTTGTAAACATCTCACCGTCATCATCTGGTCCGTCAATTGCTTCAAAGTTTGCTGCAATAGCTTTTGCTTGCTCTTTAGAAAATTCTGGCCCTCCCTTTTCTGCCAAATTTCTATAGCTTAAATACTTCATTGAGTGGCATGAAGCACAAACTTCTGTGTAAACTTGATAACCT
>CACIVL010000043.1 GCA_902590125.1 uncultured Pelagibacteraceae bacterium
ATTTAGTTTCATTTTTTTTTGATTTAATTTTTAAATCTTTTACATTTTGCATAATTTCATTAATGATTAATTTATTATTTTCATCTTTAGCAAGTTGATATAGCTCTTCTAATTCATTAAGTTTTTTAATAGATTCTTCGTATGAGTTAATTAAATTTTCGTGTAGTTTTTTTTCTTTAACTACTTTTTGAGCTAAAGTTTTATTATGCCAAAAATTGGCGTTTAACATTTTTTTGTTATTTTCTTCTATGATAGAACGAATTTTATTTTTTTCAAAGATACTCCTTAATTCTTTGATTAATTTTTTCTATTTCATATTTGCAATTTAAAAAATCATCATCCATTAGTAGAACCTTAATATATTATTGTTTTTTAATCTATTATTAATATCCAAATTTTGATTTAACCCAATGTTAATTTTATCTTTTTTGAATGCCTCCACCAATGTTTCTTTTGAATTAAAGTTAGCTTTTTCACCAGTATGTCTATCAACAACCATCATTGTAATATTATCTGCCACTTTAAAAGGTCTTGCATCTTTCTTTTTAATCGCTTTTTTTATAAAACTTTTAAATATTGGCATTGCAGTTTTTGCTCCTGTTTCTTTTCTACCTAGTGATCTCGGCTCATCAAAACCAACATATACACCCACAACTAACTTAGATGTAAAACCAATAAACCAAGTATCTGTATTTTTATTTGTTGTTCCAGTTTTTCCAGCAAGATCTAAGTTAAGGTCTTTAAGTTTTCTTCCTGTTCCTCTTTTTACCACACCTTCCAACAATGAAGTCATTTGGTATGCTGTTTCTGGTGAAAATATTTTAGTAAAATTATCTGAAATTTTTGGGACATCATTATTTAAAAAAGATATTTGATCACAATTGTTACATTTTCTTGTTTCGGTATTAAAAATTGTGTTTCCTTCACTGTCTTGAATTCTATCTATCAGGATTGGTTTAACTAATTTACCGCCATTAACAAATGAACAATAAGCTGAAGTTAGTTTTAATAAAGTAGTTTCTGCTGAACCTAAAGAAATAGATAACAGTTCGCTTGGATTTTCGTAAATGCCAATTTGTTTTGAAAAATTTACTATTTTTTTTAAACCTAAATCTTGCGCTATTCTAACTGTCATTAAGTTTCTAGATTTCTCCAAGCCCATTCTTAATGTTGAAGGTCCATAAAATTTTTTTCCATAGTTTTCTGGTTTCCACATTTTTAAATCAGATCCTTGTTCTAAAACTAAAGGAGCATCAAGAATCAATGTTGATGGAGAATAATTGTTTTCTAAAGCAAGTGCATAAATAAATGGTTTGAAAGCTGAGCCTGGTTGTCTTAATGCTTGTGATGCTCTATTAAATTCACTTTTTTTAAAACTAAATCCTCCACTTAAAGCAACAACTCTTCCTGTAAATGGATCCATTACAACAATTGCACCATTTACTTGAGGTAATTGTTTTAATGCATAAATTTTTTTATTAAGTTTTTTAACGTAAATTATATCTCCAATATTAACTAGCTCACTAAATTCTTTTTTTGTCCAAGATATATTGTCGTAATTAATTTTACCTTCTACTTTTTTTTCAGTTTCAATAACAATTGAAAATTGATCAATTTTTTTTACTATGGCTAGTTCCCAGTTAATTGATTTTTCTAATTTAAATTTTTCTAAGTCTTTATTTTTATGCCAGTTTTTTAAATTTTTTTTATTAGTTAATGAACCTCTCCATCCTTTTCTTTTGTCATAAGCAACTAAACCTTTTCTTAAAACTTCGGTTGCTATATTTTGCAAATTTAAATTTAAAGGAGTTTTTATAGCAAATCCTTGTTTATAAACTCTGTCAAACCCAAATTGATCAACAATATCCTTTCGGATATCTTCGACATAATATCTTGTGTCTTCTAAGAATATTTTTTTTCTTTTTTTTAAAACAATTTTTTCATTTAAAAATTTTTTATGGTTTTTTTTATTAATATAATTATTCTCTAAGAGATTGTTCAGTACTAGATTTCTTCTAAATTTAGCAAGTTTAACATCTTTGTATGGATTATATCTGCTAGGCGCCTTTGGTAGAGCCGCAAGTAGAGCTGCTTCAACATAATTCAATTCACTTATAGGTTTGTCAAAATATTCAAGACTAGCAGCAGCTACACCATATGTTCCTTCTCCCAAATAAATTTGGTTAAGATACAATTCTAAAATTCTTTCTTTTGATAGAGCTCTTTCTATTCTAAATGCTAATATCGCTTCTTTTAGTTTTCTATTAAGACTAACTTCATTTGATAATAAAAAATTTTTTGCCACTTGTTGAGTTATTGTTGAAGCGCCTTCTAATCTTTTGGAAGACAAATAATTTGATATATTATTTATTGTAGCTCTAACAACTCCCTTTGCATCAACTCCTGGGTGTGAAAAAAAGTTTTTATCCTCTGCTGATAAAAAAGCATTAACTACTTTAACGGGAATAGCATTATAAGGTACAAAAATTCTCTTTTCAGATGAAAAATCGCTTACAAGTTCTCCTTCTCCTGAGTAAACTTTGCTTGAAACTGGTGGTTTATAATTTATTAAAAATTTATAGTCAGGCAAATTGTTAGAAAATGACCATAAAACTGAAAGAATTGATAACCCTAACAATAATGAAACACTACAAAACAGTATAAATATTTTTTTCAAGATTTTGCTCATTTTAGTATTATTTAATATACGAATTTGTTAAAGTTAAGGCATCAGAATTTAACAAAATTTATAGAATAAAATAAATAATAAAATGAAACTATTAATCAAAATTATATGGAAAAGAATTTATATATTGATGCATCGCATCCAAATGAAACTAGAGTTGTTCTTAAGTCAAATGAGAGCATTGAAGACTACGAATACGAAGGTGTAAAGAATAATCTAATAAAAAATAATATTTACTTAGGTAAAGTTAGTAGAGTAGAACCTTCATTACAGGCTGCATTTATAGATTTTGGAAGAGAAAGACACGGTTTTTTATCATTTAACGATATACAATCAGACTACTATCAAATTCCTCAAAGTGATTTAGAAAAAATTAAAGAAGAAGAGGAAAAAGAAAGAGAGAAATTACAAAAAGAAAGTGAACAACAAGAAGAAAAAAATTTAAGTGAAGGCAATCTTGAAATAGATGATCCTGTTGAAAAAAAAATAGATCCAATATTAACTGAAGAAGTTAAAAAACCGGAGATAAAATTTAAATCTAAGAGATATAAAATTCAAGAAGTTATAAAACCTAATCAAGTAATACTTGTCCAAGTTTTAAAAGATGAAAGAGGATTGAAAGGTGCCGCATTAAGTACCTTTATTTCTATTGCTGGCAAATACATTGTTCTAATGCCAAATACTTCAAAAGGAGGAGGCATATCACGAAAAATTTTTAATCCTAATGATAGAAAAAAAATCAGAGTTATTTTAAATGAAATAAAAATACCAAAAGAGATGGGTTTGATTGTTAGAACCGCTGGATCAAATAAAACAAAAAATGAAATTGATCACGATCTTCAAAATTTACTTAAAACTTGGAACTCAATTAAAGAAAATGCAATGAATTCTATTGCGCCAGCATTGATTCACCAGGAAAGCGAAATAATAAAAAGAACTTTAAGAGATATGTATGATGAAAACACAAAAAACATAATTGTTGAAGGTAACGAAGGTTATAAAAAAGCTCAAAATTTTATGAAAATGATGATGCCCACACATGTTAAAAAAATAAAAAAATATAGAGATAAAATTCCTTTATTTTTTAAAGAAAATATAGAAAGTAAACTAAATGAAATTTTTGAAACTCAAGTTAAATTAAGTTCAGGAGGTTATTTAGTTATAAATCCAACTGAAGCTTTAGTATCTATTGATGTTAACTCTGGAAAGTCTATTAAACAAAAAAATATTGAAAGCACAGCACTTGATACAAATCTTGAAGCAGCTGAAGAAATATCAAGA
>CACIVL010000044.1 GCA_902590125.1 uncultured Pelagibacteraceae bacterium
ATTCTAAATTTTTATAATTAACTTTAGAAATTTTTTTATTATAAATATTAGAATTTAAATAAAAATTTCTTGTTTTTTTTGTAAAGAAAAAAAAAAACTGATTTATATAGTTTAATGAATTTTTAAAAATCATTACTCTTTAACTTGTTTTTAAAATATCAATATTTTTTTTAATATTACCATTGTTGTTTTTAAAAATTGTAGTGCCTGACACAAGAATATTTGCTCCAGCTTTTATTGCAAGTTTACTGTTATCAAAATTAATTCCTCCATCAATTTCAATGTCAAAATTTAAACTTTGTTGGTCTTTTATTTTTTTTAATTCTTTTACTTTCTCCAAAACATCAGGTATAAACTTTTGTCCACCAAAACCAGGATGAACACTCATAATTAAAACTAAGTTTATTTCAGACAAAAAATTTTTGATAATATCAATTTTTGTATTAGGATTTAAAGAAACTCCAACTTTCTTTCCTAATTTTTTTACATGATTAATTGTTTCTTTTAAGTTTTCGGTTGCTTCTGGATGTAATGTTATAATATCAGCTCCAGCTTCGGCGTAATTTTTAATATATTTATGAACTGGAGATATCATCAAATGAACATCAAAAGGTAATTTTGTATAATCTCTTAAAGCTTTAATTACTGGTGGCCCTATAGTTAAATTTGGAACAAAATGACCATCCATTACATCAACATGAATCATATCAGCACCTCCATCTTCAAGTCTTTTAATTTCATTACCTAATTGACTAAAGTCTGCTGATAAAATCGAGGGAGAAATTTTTATTTTTTTCATTAATTACTAGATAACTAGTATCAATTTTAGTTTTTAATTTGAATTAATTTTTGCCAAAAATTTGGTAAATTTGTGCTGCAATTTCACTTTCTAAAGGAAAAGATAGCATACCCATAACAGAATATCCTAATAAATATGGCATTAGATAAAATCTAAACATGAAAAAGAACCATGCTACATAAAGTGGAACAATGGGTCTTACTATAAATGAAGGTGTTATTGGTTTGAATAAATTTATTAATGGATCTGTTAATTTTACAAATATTTTCATGAAAAAAAACTCAGAGTCTTCTCTTTGAAAGATATTCATTGCTACTCTACCAATTAATGTCCACATAATCATACCCATTACATAATCAATCAAATAGACTAAAGGATGAAAGTTTGCAGACATTTTAAGACTTCTAAATTGAAAGGGGCGAAAATCATCGCCCCTTAAAATTATAATTATTTAGTGTTGTTTTCCAAGTACTGTTTTACCGCTAGGTATACGCACTTCATCAACCATTTTTTGTGTAGCAGCATCTGGTGCTTTAGTCATTAAACTAACAACTATCATAGATACTAAGCTAACTGCTGATCCAACTATTCCGAATGTAAGTTGAGTAACACCCCAGAATCCAGCTCCACCATTACGTACCCAAATTAGATACGCAGTACCAGAGATTAGACCTAGAAGCATTCCTGCAACAGCACCCTGTGCATTTGCTCTCTTCCACCATACTCCTAATACTAGTGGGAAGAACAATCCTGACATTGCAAAGTCAAAAGCCCAGATAACTGAACCTAAGATACCTTGAATCTCAAGAGCCGCAATAGTAGCTCCAGCAAAACCAATTATTACAAGTAATACCCTTGCAACAATTAATCTTTTTGCAGTTTCTGCTTTAGGGTCAATGATCTTGTAGTACAAATCATGAGATAAAGCATTTGCAATTGCTAAAACTAAACCATCTGCTGTAGACATGGCAGCAGCCATACCACCAGCAGCAACTAAACCTGAAATCACATAAGGTAATCCTGCAATTTCTGGAGTAGCCAATACAACGGCTTTACCACCCATGAAAAACTCGTTTAATTCAAGTGTTCCATTTCCGTTAAAGTCGCTTACAAACATTAAGTTTGCTTGGTTCCAGTTTTGATACCAATCTATATTTTGAACTTCAGCTATTGATTTACCAATAATTCCTGTTGAAAGATTTGGATCCATCAAAGATAGTTTTGATAATGTAGCCAACATCGGCGCAGAAGAGTAAAGTAAGAATATAAAGAATAGTGACCAACCTACTGATCTTCTAGCTGATTTTACACTTGGAGTAGTAAAATATCTCATCATAACGTGAGGCAATGAAGCTGTTCCAGCCATCATACACACTGCTAATGAAATAAATTTCCAAGGTGTAGTGTTAACTTCAGAATGAGCTTTAGTTATACCAGCTAAACCTTTTGGTACCGTAGCTAAATCAGCTGCAGAGTTTTTAATTGTTCCAAGACCAAACTGAGATTCAAGATCAGCAATTCTAGCAACTTCGTCTGCTAGCATGAAGTGTGGAAAAATACCAGCACCCATTTTATTACTTATCCAGAATACAGGAAGCAAGTAAGCTATAATCAATACAATGTATTGTGCAACTTGTGTCCATGTAACCGCTCTCATTCCACCAAGCATAGAACAAATTAATATACTTGCTAATCCAACATACACAGCTATTTTAAAAGGAATATCTAACGCTACTGAAGCAATAGTTCCTGTTGCGTTAATTTGTGCAGTCACATATGTAAATGAAGCTACTGTTAATACTATAACTGCTGATACTCTTGCTAAGTTACCGCCGTATCTTGTACCTATAAAATCTGGAACTGTATAACATCCAAATTTTCTAAGGTAAGGTGCTAACAATGAAGCAACTAATACATATCCACCAGTCCATCCAACTAAAAGAGCCATATAGCCATAGCCTTTGAAATAAATTCCACCTGCCATTGCAACGAATGAAGCACCAGACATCCAGTCTGCTGCAGTCGCCATTCCGTTGAATACTGTTGGAACTTGTCTTCCAGCTACGTAATATGCATCCAGTTGAAGTGTTCTTGATAGATAACCAATAATTGCATAGATACCAACTGTAAATGATACGAAAAAGATACCTATCATTTTCGATGACATTCCCATTGATTCGGCAATTGCCATTAAGATTATGAATACAAGGAAACCTCCAGTGTATATTCCATAAACTTTTGGCAAATTATCTATAAATTTTCCTTTAATCATTTAATCATCCTCCTTTTCAGAGTAACCAAATTCTTCATCTATTTTTTCTTGTTGATTTGCAAACCAAAAAATTAATATTACAAAAATTCCAAGTGATCCTTGGCATGTCATGTAGTATGACAATGGATATCCAAGTGGTCTAAAACTAGACGCTTCCATTTCGGCTCCGAAAAAAAAGATGCCAATTGAGAAAACAAACCAAATTGCTAAAGTTATAAATAGCAAACTTCTAGTTTTTTCCCAGTGTTTTGCTTGTTTTGACATAATTTTAACTCCCGTTAAGTTTAAAAAAACGTACCTTACTTATAATAATTATGAATCATACCTAAAAAAAACCATAAAAATGGTGAATTTTTTAATATAAAACAACTTCAGGTAGTGCTATTTAATTAAATGAATATTTACAACTAGAAGTATTATGACTTTAAAATATAGATTTAATTTAAAAGACATAAAGCTTGAAGATTTTAAAATTTATTTATTTTCTTTGTTTAAAGCTTTTATACCTAAGAAAAAAATTAAAAATATTAAAGATCTTAAAGAATTTATTCAAAAAAAATCATCATGGGTTTCTCAAGTCACATTGTATGGTTATTTAAAAACAAGAATTGGAACAAGATATGTTTTGATGTTTGATGATGAAATTTTTTTGTCATCAATTAATAAAGCGAAGTGGAATATTTATTCTGTAGCACTCCAAGATCTTATTTTCTATTGTCTATCATATTTGTGTGTATTTCATAATTTTGATCAAACAAAAAATGCAAACAGTATATATGAAGAAATTTTAGACAACGAAACAAAAAATGGAATGCCACAAGAGGTAA
>CACIVL010000045.1 GCA_902590125.1 uncultured Pelagibacteraceae bacterium
GTTACAGAAAAAATCAAATGCAAAAGAAAAATCAATGGAAGAATTTATGCCAAAACTTTTTAATCAATTAAAAAAAAATCTAAAAGTTTTAGAAAAACATTATAGAGACATGCAAGATGTAGAATTTACTATAGAAAATAAAAAACTTTGGATGTTACAGACTCGATCTGGAAAAAGAACAGCTAAATCTTCAGTTAAAATTGCAGTAGATATGGTTAAAGAAAAATTAATTTCAAAAAAAGAAGCTATACTAAGAATAGATCCAAATTTATTAGACACTTTGCTTCATCCAACCCTTGATGAAAAAAGCAATATTAAAGTAATTGCTAAAGGCTTGCCCGCTTCTCCTGGAGCTGTAAGTGGAAAAGTGGTTTTTTCATCTGATGAAGCAGAAAGGCTTAACGGAATGATGCAAGATACTATTTTGGTGAGAATTGAAACATCTCCAGAAGACATACATGGCATGCATGCAGCAAAAGGAATTCTAACAACAAGAGGAGGCATGACAAGCCATGCCGCTGTTGTTGCAAGAGGCATGGGTAGACCATGTATTTCAGGTTCCAGTGAAATTGATATTAATTATGAAAAAAAAACTTTTAAGACAAAAAATTTAGAAGTTAAAGAAGGTGATATTATTACAATTGATGGTTCTACTGGTAGAGTTATTTTAGGAGAAGTGCAAACAGTCAAACCAGAAATTTCAGGAAACTTTTCTAAATTAATGAGTTGGGTAGATAATTTTAGAAAATTGAAAGTTAGAACAAATTCAGAAACTCCTTTAGATGCAAAAACTGCAAGAGATTTTGGAGCGGAAGGAATAGGTTTATGTAGAACAGAACATATGTTTTTTGATGAAGAAAGAATTTTATCTGTTAGAGAAATGATTTTATCAAAGACAAAAGAGGACAGAAATAAAGCTTTATCAAAACTTTTACCACATCAAAAAAAAGATTTTATAGAAATATTTAAAATAATGGCTGGCTTGCCTGTTACAGTCAGACTCCTTGATCCACCTCTTCATGAGTTTTTACCTAAAAATGAAAAAGAAATTCAAGATGTTTCAAAATCTCTAGGATTACATGTTAAAGAAATTAAATCTAGAATTAGTGAATTACATGAACATAATCCAATGCTTGGACACAGAGGTTGTAGACTAGGAATTTCTTTTCCAGAAATATATGAGATGCAATGTAAGGCAATTTTTGAAGCATTAGTTGAATGCAATAATAAAAAATATAAATCAATAATTCCAGAAATAATGATTCCATTAGTTTCAACAGAAGCTGAAATTAAAATTATGAAAGATTTGGTAATTCGTGTAGCAAATAAAATTCAAAAAGATAATAAATTAAAAATTAATTATTTAGTAGGAACTATGATTGAGCTACCAAGAGCGGTATTAAAAGCAAAAGACATTGCTAAACACGCTGATTTTTTTAGTTTTGGAACTAATGATCTAACACAGACGACATTTGGGATTAGCAGAGACGATTCTGGAAAATTTCTAAATGATTATATTGAGAATAAAATTTTTGAAGTCGATCCATTTATTTCAATAGATAAAGTTGTTGGTGAGTTAATTGAAATAGCTACAGTTAAAGGAAAAAAACAAAATAAAAATATTAAGCTCGGAATATGCGGGGAACATGGTGGAGATCCAAAAAGTATTAAATTTTGTTCTATGACTGGTTTAGATTATGTATCTTGTTCACCATATAGAGTTCCTGTTGCAAGAATTGCTGCTGCTCAAGCTGAAATAAATGGAAAAAATTAAATTTCTAACTTTAAATCCACAGCAGACATACTGTGAGTTAAGCTACCAATAGAAATTCTATTAACACCCGTTTTGGCTACTTTTTTTATAGATTTTAAATGAATATTTCCAGAAGCTTCAGTCTCATAATTATATTTTTTTGCCAATTTAACTCCAGTTTTAAGGTTTTTAATATTCATGTTATCAAAAAGAATAGTATTAAATTTTAGTCCCAAGATTTTTTTTAACTGGTTTAGATTATCTACTTCAACTATAATTTTTTTTCCTTTTTTATTTTTAATGGCTGATAAAACTAAACTTTTTATATCTGAGTTTGCTATGTGATTATCTTTAATTAGATATTCATCACTAAGATTAAATCTATGATTTGTTCCTCCTCCTAATTTAACACCGTATTTTTGAATTACTCTAAAGTTTGGAATTGTTTTTCTTGTACAACAAATTTTACATTTTTTTCCAACCTTTTTAACAAATTGATTTGTTATTGTAGCTATTCCAGAGATATGAGATAAAAAATTTAATGCAACTCTTTCGCCTATCAAAATATTTTTTACATTTCCTTCTATGACTGCTATTAAATCTCCTTTTCTAATTACAGAGCCTTCTTTTTTTTTTAATTGAATTTTAATTTTTTTATCTATTAATTTAAAAGTTTGAATAGCAAACTTTAGACCTGCAATAATTCCATTTTGATTGGAAATTAATTTTGCTCTTTTTTTTATATTATTTTTTATGAGATTTGATGTGATGTCACCAGAAGGATAAAGATCTTCATTTAATGCTAGTTTGCAAGTATTTCTTATAAAGTTATTACTTAAAATTATTTTTGACACTAACGTTATCTGCCAATCGCAGTCATTCTTTGAACAGACTTTCTTGCCATTGCAGCAATATTGTGGCCAATTTTAATTTCGTTGCTTTCATTTTTTAAGCAGTCGTAGATTTTTTTAAGAGTGATTTTATTCATATATGGACAAAGGTTACATGGTTTTATGAATTGAACGCTTGGATTTTCCACTTGAACATTATCACTCATGGTACATTCGGTAACCAACAAAACTTTTTTGGGCTGTTTTTCTTTTACATATTTTACCATATTTGATGTAGAGCCAGCAAAATCGGATGCACTTATGACATCCGGAGGACATTCTGGGTGAGCAATAATTTTTATACCTGGGTTTTCTTTTCTAATATTTTCAATTTCTTTTCCCGTAAATTTTTCATGAACAATACAAGTGCCCTGCCAAGATATAATTTTAACTTTCGTATTTTTTTGAACATAATTTGCTAAATAGTGATCTGGAAGAAAAATTACTTTATCAACACCAAGTGACTCAACCACTTTTACAGCATTAGCGGATGTACAACATACGTCTGTTTCTGCTTTCACTTCTGCTGAAGTATTTACATATGAAACCACAGGTACTCCAGGGTATTTTTCTTTAAGCATTCTAACATCTTTCCCTGTTATTGATGATGCTAGGGAGCATCCAGCATCCATATCTGGTAATAAAACTTTTTTTTTAGGATTCATTAATTTTGCAGTTTCTGCCATAAAATGTACTCCACAGAGAACAATTATATCAGCATCTGTTTTTGACGCTTCTACAGCTAAAGCAAGCGAGTCTGCAGAAATATCAGCAACACCATGATAAATTTCTGGAGTTTGATAATTGTGAGCAAGTATCACTGCATTTTTTTCTTTTTTCAATTTATTAATTTTTTCTATTAATGGAGCATGAACTTTCCATTCAATTTCTGGAACAACTGATGATATTTTTTTATAAATATCTTTTAATGAATTTTTTTGTAAACTTTCCATTGTTGTAAAAATAATTTACCAACTTGAAATGATATTGTCATTAATTTAATCTGTCGCATATTTTCTATGCGGTCATGCTGAAATTGGTAGACAGGCACGGTTGAGGGCCGTGTGGGCCTAGCCCATGAGAGTTCGAGTCTCTCTGACCGCACCAAAAATTAAGTGCCACAAAAAGTCTGATACCTTTTTTCACTTGGTGGAGCAGGGCATTGATAGTTATTATTT
>CACIVL010000046.1 GCA_902590125.1 uncultured Pelagibacteraceae bacterium
TTACTAAAATTAAATCTAAAATAAAAGAAGAGCCAATTAATGTATTTAACGAGGCCATTAATAACATAAAACCAACTGTAGAAGTTAGATCAAGACGAGTTGGTGGTGCAACATATCAAGTTCCTGTTGAAGTTAAATCAAAAAGATCTCAAGCATTAGCCTTACGTTGGTTAATAGATGCTTCTAGAAAAAGAAAAGATAAAAAAATGTCAGACAAAATTTTTAATGAAATTTATGATGCTTATCAAAATAAAGGATCCGCAATTAAAAAAAAAGAAGATACTCATAGAATGGCTGAGTCAAATAAGGCTTTTGCTCATTTTAGATGGTAAAATTTTATGCCCAGAACACACACATTAGATAAATATAGGAACATAGGAATTATGGCTCATATTGATGCTGGCAAAACTACTACAACGGAAAGAGTTTTATATTATACAGGTAAAAGTCATAAAATAGGTGAAGTACATGATGGCGCAGCAACCATGGACTGGATGGAACAAGAACAAGAAAGAGGAATCACAATAACATCTGCTGCCACAACTTGTTTTTGGAGAGAACATCGAATTAATATCATAGACACACCTGGACATGTGGATTTCACAATTGAAGTAGAAAGATCTTTAAAAGTACTTGATGGAGCTGTTGCTGTATTTGATGGTGTTGCTGGTGTTGAACCTCAATCTGAAACTGTTTGGAGACAAGCAGACAAATATAAAGTTCCACGAATTTGCTTTGTAAATAAATTAGATAGAACTGGAGCTAATTTTTTTATGTGTGTAGATATGATTAAAGATAGATTAGGAGCAAGACCTTTAGTTACTCAAATTCCTGTTGGTATAGAATCTTCATTAAAAGGAATTGTTGATTTAGTAAAAATGAAAGCAATTATATGGAAAGATGAAACTTTAGGTGCTGAGTTTGAAGTTACAGAAATCCCAGAAGATTTAAAAGAAAGTGCAAACAAATATCGCCAAGAATTACTAGAACTAGCTGTAGAACAAGATGAAAAATTAATGGAAGATTATTTAAATGGTAAGGAAATTTCTGAAAAAGAAATAATAAAATGCATTAGAAAAGGATGTTTAAAATTTGATTTTGTTCCAGTATTGACTGGATCTGCTTTTAAAAACAAAGGTGTTCAACCATTATTAGATGCTGTTGTAGATTATTTACCAAGCCCTCAAGATATCGGTTCGATTAAAGGAACAAAACCTGGATCTGAAGAAGAATTGGAAATGAAATTTGATGATAAAGCACCTTTTTCAGCTCTAGCATTCAAAGTTGCTAATGACCCTTTTGTAGGATCGCTAACTTTTATCAGAGTTTATTCAGGAACAATAAAAACTGGAACAGGAATTTATAATACTTCAAGAGATAAAGAAGAAAGAGTTGGTCGAATGCTTTTAATGCACGCAAATTCTAGAGAGGATATAAAAGAAGCAAATGCTGGAGACATTGTAGCATTAGCTGGATTAAAATACACGATTACAGGTCACACTTTAGCGGACGAGGAGAAACCAGTACTTTTAGAGCCTATGGAATTTCCAGATCCAGTTATTGAAATTGCTGTTGAACCTAAAACAAAAGGTGATCAAGAAAAAATGGGCGAAGCATTAGGACGTCTAGCTAAAGAAGATCCATCATTTAGAGTAACTTCCGATGAAGAGTCTGGACAAACAATTATCAAAGGAATGGGTGAGTTACACTTAGATATAATTGTAGATCGAATGAAAAGAGAATTTAAAGTTGAAGCAAATATTGGTGCACCTCAGGTAGCATACAGAGAGACTATATTAGGAAATGCTACTACAGACTATATTCATAAGAAGCAGAGTGGAGGAGCCGGTCAATTTGCTAGAGTAAAACTTCAAATTGAACCACTTGAACCAGGCAAAGGTAGAGAAGTTGAAAACAAAATTAAAGGTGGTGCTATACCAAAAGAATTTATACCAGGAGTCGAAAAAGGCATTGAATCGGTTTCTGACACAGGAATTTTAGCAGGTTTTCCAATTATAGATTATAAAGTAACAATTGTAGATGGATTACATCACGATGTTGACTCTAGCGTTTTAGCTTTTGAATTAGCTTCAAGACAATGTTTTAAAGAAGCTTGCCAAAAAGCAACATTAAAATTATTAGAACCTATAATGAGAGTTGAAGTTGTTACACCTGAGGATTATATGGGAGATGTTATTGGAGACTTAAACAGCAGAAGAGGTCAGATTAACACACAAGAACAAAGAGGAAATGCAACTGTCATAACAGCCATGGTTCCACTGGCAAATATGTTTGGTTATATTAACAATTTAAGATCAATGTCACAAGGACGCGCACAATACTCTATGTTTTTTGATCATTACGATAAAGTTCCACAAAATGTTCAAGATGAAGTAACTAAAAAAACAGGTTAATTATGGACAAGCAAAATATTAGAATCAAATTAAGAGCTTATGATAATAAGATTTTAGATCAATCTACTGAAGAAATTGTAAATACAGTAAAAAGAACTGGAGCAAATATTAAAGGTCCAATACCTTTGCCTACTAGAATCGAAAAATATACAGTTTTAAGATCTCCCCATATAGATAAAAAAAGTAGAGAACAATTTGAAACTAGAACACATAAAAGATTGATTGATATAATTGAACCAACACCTCAAACCGTCGAAGCTTTAATGAAATTAGATTTAGCATCCGGTGTTGATGTGGAGATAAAAATATAATTATGACCGAGATAGCTTTAATTGGAAAAAAAATAGGTATGACTAGAGAGTTTTACAAAACCGGTCAATCAATTCCTGTTACTGTTGTTAAAATGGAAAAAGCTAGAGTCATTCAAATAATAGAACAAGAAAAACGTGGCTATAAAGCAGTTCAATTAGGTTTTGGTAAAATAAAAAACTCAAAATTATCAAAAGCAATGAAAGGTTTTTACACAAAAAAAAATACTGAACCAAAAAAGAAATTACAAGAATTTAGAGTAGGTAAAACTGAAAATTATAAAGAAGGAAATGAATTTGGATTAGAAATATTTAAAGATGTTAAATTTGTTGATATTAAATCTAAAACAATAGGTAAAGGTTTTGCTGGTGTAATGAAAAGACATAATTTTTCAGGACTAAGAGCATCACATGGTGTATCAGTTTCACATAGATCACATGGTTCAACAGGCCAAAGACAAGACCCAGGAAAAGTATTTAAAGGAAAAAAAATGGCAGGACATATGGGAAATAAATTAAGAACTATACAAAATATAGAAATTATTAAATCAGATGTTGAAAATAGTTTATTGTATTTAAAAGGATCTATACCAGGCTCTAAAAATGCTGAAGTTTTAGTAAAAAAAGCTATAAAAAATACCAATAAATTTACAATCAAGGAAAAGATTGAAGTTGCTGAAAAAGCAAAAAAAACACCAGAAAAAAAAAAGAAATAAAATGAAAATAGATAAACTAAGTTTAGATGGAAAAAAAAATACTATAGAAGTTTTAGATAAAATTTTCTCAGGAAAAATTTATAAAAAACTCGTAAACAATGTTCTTTATAAAACAAATGCAAACTACAAAAGTAGAAAAGCTAAAACAAAACAAAAAAATGAAATAATTGGATCTACATCAAAAATTTATGCTCAAAAAGGAACTGGTGGTGCAAGACATGCAAGTAGAAAAGCTCCAATTTT
>CACIVL010000047.1 GCA_902590125.1 uncultured Pelagibacteraceae bacterium
CATGTAGTTCTGTACCAAAGAATCCATCAAATGCATGCAAAATTTTTGAAGAAAAATATTTTTATTTAAAACATACAAGAGCAGCTTCAAAAAAATGGGGTGTACCTATTTCAAGTATTTTGGCTGTAATTAATATGGAA
The DNA here is from genome assembly GCA_902590125.1 of uncultured Pelagibacteraceae bacterium. GTDB lineage: Bacteria > Pseudomonadota > Alphaproteobacteria > Pelagibacterales > Pelagibacteraceae > Pelagibacter. Next base: position 141 of record CACIVL010000047.1, read on the forward strand.
AGCGGTTTTAAGAGATTTGCAAAACCAAAAAGAACAAAAATTTTTAAAATTATTCCTTATCGCCGTCCTAGTTCGAGTTTTGGATTTAGCCAAGCAATTAAAAATTCTTGGGAATTATATAAAAAAGAAAACAATAAACCACTTGCGCTAAGAACGAGCTATAAATCAAGCTCGGATTTTGTTGGGTGGTATTTTTATAAAAGCAACCAAATTAACAATATTCCTCTTAACGATATTAAAAAGTTATATTTGAATTATTATCTTGGTTGGAACGGTTATAAAAATAAAACATACAGGACAGATCAAAAAGCAATTTTATTAGCAAAAAAGGTAGAAAAACAAGCTGACAAATATAGAATTCAATTAAAAAAATGTCAGAAAAAAGTTAATAGAAAAAAATACATAATTTATTAGTGAAGCTGTTTTTTTAATTCCTTTTCAACAGAATTTATACTTTTTGTATTTTTTCCAATCATTAAGTAAATACATGGAATCACATAAAGTGTGAAAAAAGTTGCAAATATCATTCCAGCAAAAATACTTATTCCCACCGTTAATCTGCTTGCAGATCCTGGCCCGCTACTTATTATAAGTGGAAGAACGCCTATGATAGTTGATAAACTTGTCATTAGTATTGGCCTTAATCTTATATTTGCAGATTCTACTATAGCTTTTTCAATATCTTTGCCCTTGTCTCTTAGTTGATTAGCAAACTCAACAATTAAAATTCCGTTTTTTGCCGCAAGTCCTATTAAAATTATTAATGCTACTTGACTAAATAAATTTATAGAACTTCCAACTACAAGCAACCCCAATATTCCTCCAAGAATAGCCAAAGGTACAGTTAACATTATAGTAAAAGGGTGGCGAAAGCTCTCGAATTGGGCAGCCATAACAAGGTACGCAGTTAAGAGAGCGAGAAAAAATACGAAATATATTTGATAACTAATTTCTTTTAATTCTTCACTTTCTCCTTTGTAGGCAATCTTTGCATTTGGAGTATTTTCTTTAACAATATTTTCTAAAAATTTTAATGCCTCTGTTAATGTATAGTTGCTGGATATATTTGCTGATATAGTTACGGCTTTTTGTCTATCGAATCGAATAAGAAAAGGAGCATCACCTTTTTCCTCCAATGATATTAAGCTTGATATAGCAATTAATTTATTAGTATTTTTAGATCTAACATAAACTTTATTTAAATTAGATGGCTCTCTTCTATTTTTTATATCTCCTTGAAGGATAATGTCGTATTCTTTTCCGTCTCGGGTGAATTTTGTAACTTTTCTAGATCCAAATATTGTTTCAATTGCCTTTCCAATTTCAATAGTTGTAACACCAAGATCTGACGATTTTTTTTGATCAATCTTTACATTAAGAATTGGTTTATTTCTATCAAAGTCATCTTCTATATTGATTAGGTTTTTATTTTTTCTAGCTTCTTTTTTTATAATTTCTTTCCATTCTATTAACTCTTCGTAAGTATTTCCTAAAATTACAAATTGAATGGGTTTTTGAACACCTCCGCCCCTGATTCCTTGTGGCATCACAGGGAAGGCTAATACCCCAGGTACTTTTGAAATTTTTTTAAAAGATTCCATCATAATTTTTTTTCCTGCTCTTTTTCTTTTATCCCAATGTTCTAGCAAAACAATTATAAATCCAGAATTTACTTGTGTGCTACTTTTTCCAAATCCTGGAACTCTAAGTAGCAGACTTCTATATTCACCTTTTCCAACTTCTGGTAACAAAAAACTTTCAATTTCCTCAGCTTTACCAGAAGTAAATTCGAAGCCAGAACTTTGTGGTGCTTTAATAATTATAAAAAATGCACCTCTGTCTTCTTGTGGCATTAACTCTTTTGGAGCGAAAATAAATACAGCTCCAGTAATAACTAATATTAATAATAAAAAACTAACAATTGTTTTTCTTTTTTTTAACCAGTAGACTAAAGTTGTTCTATAAAATTCTCTGAATTTATCTATTTGTTTTTCAAAAAATATAATATGTTTTTTTTTACTTTTTTTATTTAATAAAATTTTGGAAGCAATCATTGGGCTAAGAGACAGGGCCACAAAACTAGAAATTATGACAGCGGCAGATAATGTAACGGCAGTTTGAGTATATAGCGTACCACTTAAACCTTTTATAAATATTAATGGTATAAATACAGCAACTAAAACTAATGTCGTACATATAATTGCAAACGAAACTTGCTTAGATCCTTTGTAAGCCGCAACTAATGAAGATTCACCAGCCTCCATTCTTCTAACTATATTCTCCAACATTACAATTGCATCATCTACAACAATTCCAATTGCTAACACTAGTGCCATTAATGTGAACAAGTTTATTGAAAAGTTAAAAAAGTAGATTGCCAAAAATGTAGAAATTAGAGAGACAGGTAATGCAACCAAAGGGACAATTAAAGCCCTTATATTACCTAAAAAAAGATAAATTATAATAGTAACTAAAACTAAGGCTACAAACAAAGTTTTGTAAACCTCAGATATTGCGCTTGATATATAATTACTTCTATCAAAAGATACTTCGAGAGTTGTTCCATCTGGTAAAGTTGGTCTAATTTCTTTAATCTTTTCTTTAATTTTTGAAGCAACCTTAATTGTGTTTGCGTCAGATTGCTGATAAATACCAATTCCAACTACTTGTTTGCCATTACCTTTAAATAGTGTTCTTGTTGTAACTGGTCCAAATTCTATTCTAGCAACGTCTGATAATTTTGTAATTGATCCATCAATTGACCTTTTTAAAGGTAAGTTTTTATAAGACTGTAGTTCATCATAAGCATTTTCAAGCTTAATAGTTAAATCAATATCCTTTGATTCAATTCTTCCTGCTGGAAATTCTAAATTTTCTGAGCGTATTATTTCCTCAACTTCTTGCGTGGTTAAATCTCTTGCAGCCAAAGCTATTGGATCTATCCATATTCTTAATGACAATTCTCTTTCACCACCCAGTCTAACTCTTCCAACACCTTCAACTGTTGAAAAGTAGTCTAATAAATATCTGTCTGCCCAATCTGTTAGTTGGAGATCAGACATAAACTCAGAACTAAAACTCAACCAAAGCGTTGTTCTGTATCCAGCGCTTTGTTTATAAATTTCCGGAGCACCTGCTTTATCTGGTAAATCATCCACAACTCTAGCTACAGAACTCCTTACGTCATTAGTTACATCGTCTAGATTCAAACCTTCACCAAATGTCATTTCAATTCTTGAGGCCCCATCTTCACTAGTTGACTCGA
>CACIVL010000048.1 GCA_902590125.1 uncultured Pelagibacteraceae bacterium
GAAGTAAATTGAGAGAGTGGGGCGAGATAAGACAAACTCACTCTATGTATAGGTATAAACATTTACTCCAAGCCTTAGCAGGAATTAAAGATATAATTTTGATAAACAAATTTAAATTTTTTCTAGAAAAATATAATGATGAGAATATTAAAGTATCAAAAACAAATAGAAATTATGGAATTGTGCAACAAATTCCTAGAATTATTATGGAATTTTTATTCTTATTTTTAATAATTCTTTTTATTAAAGTAAATTTAGTAGACCAGAACAGCTATAGCAACGCTCTGCCAAACTTGGCAGTTTTTTTTGCGTCTGCGTTTAGATTAATGCCCTCAATAAATAAAATATATCATAATCTACAGTTTTTAAGAGTTGGTCGAGCTACACTTATAAAATTATACGATGATTTTCAATTGCCTGAAGATGGAGATACTTCTGAAAAAATGACAAAAAATAATAATAAATTTCAATTTAATAATGAATTTGAATTGAAAAATGTTTCTTTTAGGTATGATGGTGCTGATCAAGACATTTTTAAGAACTTAAATTTAAAAATCAAAAAAGGTCAATGCATTGGTATTATGGGACCCAGTGGTTCTGGCAAAACAACACTTATTGATTTGTTTTTGGGTCTATTAGAGCCATCTAGTGGAAAAATTTTAGTTGATGAAGAAAATTTTCAACAAGTTAAAAAAAGTTGGCGATCTCTTGTGGGGCATATTCCACAAGAAATATACTTATTAGATGATACAATTAAAAATAATATTGCTCTTGGTGAAAATGAAAAGGATATCAATTTAACTAAAGTTGAAAGAAGCATAAAACAAAGCCAACTTGATAGTTTTATTAAAAAATTACCAGATGGCGTCGAAACTATTGTTGGAGAAAGAGGGTCACATGTTTCAGGCGGTGAAAAACAACGTATAGGAATCGCCAGATCTTTATACAAGAATAGCGAAATTTTAATTTTTGATGAAGCAACAAGTTCTTTAGACAGAAAAAATGAAGAAAATTTGATTAAAGAAATTAATGACTTGAAACAAAAAAAAACAGTTATAATGATATCTCACAATAAGAACGTATTCAAAATTTGTGATAAAATTTATAAACTTGAGAATAATAATTTAGTTAATACATAAATTAATAAACTTATAAGAACTTAATGATAAATTATGGTAAACAAAATATTTTAAGACCTGACATCAACTCAGTTATTAAAGCATTAAAATCTAATTTTTTAACTCAAGGACCTTATGTAGATATATTTCAAGATAAAATAAAAAAATATTTTGGAGCAAAATATTGTACAGTTGTTTCTAATGGTACAGCAGGTCTATATATTGCAGGAAAAGCTTTAAATTGGAAAAAAGGTGATTACATAATAACTACTCCAATAACTTTTGTTGCCTCAGCAAATTCAATCATATTATCTGGTGCAAAACCAATATTAGTAGATATAGAGAATGAATTTTATAATTTAGATCCAAATAAAGTTGAAGACAAATTAAAAAAAACAAAAAAAAAAATTAAAGCTGTAGTTGCAGTTGATTATGCTGGACATCCATGTGATTGGGAGGCTCTGAGATATCTGTCTTCAAAGTTTGGTTTCAAATTAATAAACGATAATTGTCATGCAATGGGTGCTAAATATAAAAATAAAAAAAATTATGCTATAAAATTTGCAGATATAGTTATTCATAGCTACCATCCAGTAAAAAACTTTACTACTGGAGAAGGAGGTTCACTTTTAACTAATGATCAAAAATTAAATAAAAAATTTCTAAATTTAAGAAATCAATCTATAATTAAAAATAAAAAGTTTGATCCATGGTACTACAGAATATCAGAATCAGGATTAAATTTTAGATTAAGTGATTTGCAATGTGCTTTAGGTGCAAGCCAGATCAACCATTTGGATAAATTTGTTAAAAAAAGAAATGAAATAGCTTCCTATTATAATTTGAATTTTAAAAATTTTGATAATTTAAAATTACCTTTAGTAAGAAAAGATTCATATCACGCTTTTCATTTATACCCTCTTTTAATAAATTTTAAAAAAATAGGCATTGATAAAAAGGTCTTTTTTAAAAAAATGATGAGAAAAGGAATCAATTTGCAGGTTCACTATATACCCCTTCATTATCAACCTCTGATAAAAAAAATATGCAATATTAATAAAGGTGATTTGCCTATATCAGAAAATTTTTATAAAAAAGAAGTTTCTATACCAATTTATCCTAGTTTGAGTTTATTAAATCTAAAAAAAGCCATAAATGCAATTAAAAATACTATTAATAAAAAATGATAAAAAATTCTTATCTTATTACTGGTGGAACAGGCAGCTTTGGTAAAGCTTTTCTAAAAAATCTTTTAGAATCAAAAAAAATAGGTAGAATTGTAATATTTAGTAGAGACGAGTTAAAACAATCTGAGATTCAAGCAATTTATCCAAAGGAAAAATATCCGTTTTTAAGATATTTTTTGGGAGACGTTAGAGATTTGGATAGACTTAATTTTGCAATTAAGGGCATAGAAAAAGTTGTTCATGCAGCTGCATTAAAACAAATCCCTTCGACAGAATATAATCCATTTGAAGCTATAAAAACAAATATTATCGGTGCTCAAAACGTTATAAATGCAAGCCTAAATAATGAAGTAAAAAAAGTAATAGCTTTATCAACGGATAAAGCATGTGCACCAATTAATCTTTACGGTGCAACTAAACTTTGTTCAGACAAGCTTTTTATTTCAGCGAATAATATTAAAGGAAAAAAAGACATTTCTTTTTCAGTTGTGAGATATGGAAATGTTTTTGGAAGTAGAGGCTCTGTTTATAATGTTTTTAAAAATTATATTAATAATTCATATTTTCCAATAACGAATAGAGAAATGACAAGATTTAATATTAATCTCCAAGAGGGCGTAAACTTGGTAATTAATGCATTTAAGCAAGCAAAGGGTGGGGAAATAATTGTACCAAAATTGAGAAGCTTTAAAATTATTGATTTAGCAAAAGCTATGAATTCAAAAAATAAATTAAAAATAATTGGTATTAGATCAGGAGAAAAAATCCATGAACAAATGATATCTTCAAGTGATAGCTACAGCACATATCAACTTAAAAATCACTATGTAATTTTACCTCAAAATAATAAAAAACTAAATTATTATTACACAAAACGATTGGGAGCAAAAAAAACAAAAGAGGGATTTGAATATGCAAGTAATAAAAATGGAAAATATCTAACAGTAAATGAAATTAAAAAAGTTATGGTTAGTAGTT
>CACIVL010000049.1 GCA_902590125.1 uncultured Pelagibacteraceae bacterium
GAGTGCATCCATCGCAATAAGAAATAATATTCATAATATCTGATGTAAATTTTGAGGGTAAACCACCTCCGACATTTGGGTATAATCCTCTTTTGCTCATTTGAGGTTCACATAAAAAATTACTCATAGGAAAGATCTCACTTTCAATAGTATCAACTAAACTTTTAATAAGTTTATACCCTCTATATAAACCTTTAGATGTTACAGTAGTGCCTAATTTATCAAGTGAATTATGATATTCTTTATATTCGCCATACTTAGCGGTCATTAAAGAAGCAAAGTCAAGTCCAATATTAGGAGAGCAATATTGTCTTTCGTCACTTCCTCTATCTAGCCAAGAATATTCCTTATATTTTTCTTTTATTTTTTTTAATGATTCTGTGGCAAAAAAATTTGAAATAGAATTTTCATATTTGGATGGTAAAAAAGAATAACCTTTTTTATATCCAAGGCATATACAATTAAAACCTGCTAAAAAATTTTTTTTAACTTTTTTTAAATTATAATATACATAAGCAATTGAACCTATGGTTTCGGGTATAAACAAAAATCTATATGAATAGTTGTTTTTTTTATTTGATAAAAGTTTTGCTATATAAGTCATTATAACAGGACCAGATAATTCATTATTCGCCAAAGATGGATGACATATATTGGTAGAAAAAATTACTTCTTTTTTGCTTTTTCCTTTAATGTAAAGCTCTCCATACCTCATAAAACCTTTTTTAAAAGTTGTATCTACTATTACTTTATAATTCTTTTTACGATTAAGTTTTTTATATTGATTATAGCTCATACTAAATCCCCAGTCTTTTTTATAATATAAAGTTCTATAAGGAATGGCGTTGGGAATATTTTTTAATGTATAAATTTTCTTTTTCAATTCTTTAAATTTTAATTTTCCATTGAATGAATTTGAAAAAGTAACTAAATGTAAATTATTATTTTTATAATCTAAAATAGTTTTATTATCTTCATCAATTATTTTTGCAGAATTAGCTTTCCATTCATAAGGAATTTTCCAATCATATACTTTTTTTCCAGATCTTATTTTTTTAATTTTTAATTTTTTAATATTTTCTTTTAAAATTTTTAATGTGTCATACGTAGGTTTTCCTGCTAAACTTCTGTTTAGAGGCCACAGTCTAGTGGCTAATTTATACATATTTTTTTGATAGTTTTGCATTAAATTATAAATCTTTTTTGTTTGCTTTTATTCCAAAAGGAATTTTTATTAATAATATTTATAAATTTTATTGCAGCCTTACCATCACCAAACTCATAATTATTTTTTATCTTTCTTTTTGAATTAACTCGTTTAATTGCATTTAAGATATTTTTTTTTTTAAACGATATATTGATTATATGTTTATTATTTGTTCTTTGATTTTGTCTTGTTCCTAAATTAATACTTGGCACAGAATAAACAGGAGCTTCTCTAATTCCTGAGCTAGAATTTCCAATAATAAATTTACTATTTTTTAGTAATGTTAAATAGTACTCAAATTTAATTGACGGTAATATTTTTATTCTTTTACTTTTTAACTTAGTTATTTCGTCTAAAATATAATTCGAGTAAGAATCATTGTTGGGATAAATAATTATAAAATTCTCATTAGTGTTTTTTATAGTGTTAAATAAAATTTTGCTTTGATTGATAATTTCCTTTTTCGCAAATGTTGTTACTGGATGAAATATTAAAATAGCGTAGTTTTTAAAAAAAATATTATATCTTTTTTTACATTTTTGAATTGAAGGTAGGTATTTGCTTAACATTATATCAACTTCTGGTGAACCAATTTTATAAATATTCTTAGTAGATTCGCCCATTCTAATTAGTAGTTTTTTTGCTCTTTCATTTGAAACAAAATGAACATGGGACATTTTAGATGTGGCATGTCTCAATGACTCATCAACTGTTCCAGAAACTTCACCACCTTCAATATGTGCAACTAATAAATTATTTAAATTACAATATATTGAAGTAGCTAGAGCTTCTACTCTATCTCCATGTAAAATTACTAAATCTGGATTTATTTGCTTAATTTTAGATCCTAATAAACTTATACTTTTTGAAAGTATTTTGTCCATACTATCATTAAGATCAAAATTTTTGCATTTAACAATTTTTACATTTCTAAAGTCTTTTCTTATTTCTTTATAAGTGCCTCCATAAAGTTCATGTAGGTGCATTCCAGTAACCAAGAATATTACATCTATTTTTTTTTTTAAAAGAATATTAACCAGAGGTTTTAATTTTCCATAATCTGCCCTGGTTCCTGTTAAGAACAATATTTTTTTTTTCATTTAATATGTTTTTTTCTTATTAATTTGTTTGGATAAATGTCAATTTTTGCCCTTTTGCCTAAAAGTTTATAAAAATCTTTTGCTAGATAATCGCCCGTGCCTGGTCTTTTTACCCAAATATTATTTTTGTTTAGTTTTTCACCTCTTTTTATATATTTGGTAGTAACTACAGATGAAAATGCAAATCTCGCTGTTATTTTTTCTATTTTTGTGATTTTATTTTTATAACCTTTAGAAACATTAATGATTTTTGCTGCTTCGGACAGAGTTTTTAGCTCATCAGGATCCATAGAACATATTATATCTGGTCCTTTTCTATTTTTGGTATCTGTAAAATGTTTTTCAATTATACATGCACCTTTTGACATTGCAATTATACTTGGGATTATTCCTAAACTATGGTCTGAATATCCAATCAGTGCTTGAGGAAATTTTTTTTTTAAAAGATTTATTTGATCAATTTTTATGTTCTTATATTTTACTGGATATTCACTTGTACAATGCAACAAACTATATGGGGTTTTATTCTTTTCTAAAATTTTGACACTTTGTTCTATTGATTTTAAATCATTCATACCTGTACTTAAAATTATTGGCTTTTTGAATTTAGCAATTTTTTCAATTAGTGGATAATTATTGCATTCTCCTGAACCAATTTTAAAAATTTTTACTTTTAAATCATTAAGCTTTATTGCAGCCTCAATAGAAAAAGGAGTTGAGATGTATATAGATTGTTTCTTTTCTACATATTGTTTAAGTTTAATTTCATCTTCAAATTTTAAATAATTTTTTTTTATAACATCATAAATACTCTCGTTTGCGTTTGAAGGTTTAATATTTTTTGCATCTGCTACCATTTCTTTGTCTAAAATATGCGTTTGGTTTTTTATTGCATC
>CACIVL010000050.1 GCA_902590125.1 uncultured Pelagibacteraceae bacterium
TGGCAGGGGAAACCCTAGGGATAGTGCCACAGAAAATATACCGCCTTATCAAGGCAAGGGTGAAAAGGTGTGGTAAGAGCACACCGGCCATACTGGTAACAGTAGGCGCATGGAAAACCCCACTGGGAGCAAAACTAAGTAGAGATGACATTGTTGAAAAACTAAAAGCAGTCTTTGGCTGGTCATCAGGGTTAGTTGCTTGAGCTTAAAAGTGATTTTAAGCCTAGATAAATGGTAAGTTTAGATGACAGAACCCGGCTTATAGTTTATCTGGCAAACTTATCCATCCTTAGAGATTATTAATTTATAATGTTCTACTTTTGATTCATTGTTGAATCATTTTTGTTCTATATTTTCTTTTACTGGTTGGTTTTAAATTAAAAAAGAATTGACCATACCTTATCTAGTAGATACTCAAATATTATTGTCAAATAGCCACAAATTAGAGATTGACGCATAGGTTGAAAACCCATAATATCCCATATATTCCCAATAAGGGAGATATTGGAAATTATGAATTATGTTTTTATCGACCTACGAGAACAAATTGGACAAAAAAGGAAGGGTGTCTGTGCCAGCTAGTTTTAGATCACACCTTTCCAATTTAGGCTACAATGGAGTAGTTTGTTACCCATCATTTAACAATCAATCAATAGAAGCTTGGCCACAAGATAGAATAGAAAAAATTTCAAATGCAATTGATGATTTAAATCCTTTTGAAGAGAAAAAAGACTATTTTGCAACATCAATATTATCTGAAAGTATTAATTTACAATTTGATAGCGAAGGAAGAATTTCTTTAACACAAAAATTATTAAAACACGCAAAAATTAAAAATACTATTCTGTTTGTTGGACAAGGAAAAACATTTCAGATTTGGGAACCAACAGCATTTGAAAAATTTAGGGCACAATCTAGAAAAAAATCTAATCTTCACAGAGCGAGTCTTAAATGGGAAAAATAAATTAATAATTTTAAGGAGGGAAAATGACAATTAACTTTAAACCACCAGAAATAAAAGAATTAAAACCAAGAATATTGGTTCTTGGTGTTGGAGGAGCAGGAGGAAATGCAATTAATGGAATGATTAAGTCTGGGCTTCAAGGTGTAGAATTTATTGCTGTAAACACTGATGCTCAAGATTTAAAACATAGCCAAGCTACACAAAAAATACAAATTGGATTAAATTTAACAAAAGGATTGGGTGCAGGATCAAAATTAGATATTGGTCAAGCTGCTGCAGATGAATCATTGAACGATATTGTAAATACTTTGCAAGGTGCAAATATGGTTTTTATAACTGCAGGAATGGGTGGTGGAACTGGAACTGGATCTGCTCATGTAATTGCAAGAGCAGCAAAAGAATTAAATATACTAACGGTTGGCGTTATCACGTTACCTTTTTTATACGAAGGACCTTCAAGAATGAGAAGAGCTCAGCAAGGTCTTGAAGAATTAAGAAAACATGTTGATACAATTATTGTAATTCCAAATCAAAACTTATTTAAAATTGCAAGCGAACAAACTACATTTGAAGAGTCTTTTGAACTTTCAAATGATGTATTGTTACACGGAGTGCAAAGTGTCACTGATTTAATGGTAAGACCAGGGTTAATAAATTTAGATTTTGCTGATGTTGAAACTGTTATGAGTTCAATGGGCAAAGCTATGATGGGAACTGGTCAGGCTGAAGGAGAAGGTAGAGCAATTAAGGCTGCTGAGACGGCAATTAGCAATCCTCTAATAGATGACTATACTTTAAAAGGAGCCAAAGGTTTGTTAGTTAACATTACAGGCGGAAAAGATCTTAAGCTTTTTGAAGTTGATGAGGCGGTAAACAAAGTTAGGGCTGAGGTTGATTCGGAAGCTGAATTAATAATTGGCGCAATTACAGATCCTTCACTTGATGGCAAAATGAGAGTTTCAATTGTTGCAACTGCTCTTGATGGTCAACAACCAGAATCAAAATCTGTTATAAATATGGTTCATAGAATACAAAATAGAAATCCAGGCTATTCTGATTTTTCTAATCTTGCTTCTGCACAATCTTTTAATTTTTCAAATTCAATGTCCACTGCAGCGACTGACGGTGCTAATGCGCTAAAACTTGAAAATGAAATTGTGACTGAAACAACACCAGAAATTTCTTCTAACGAGGAAATAAAAAACCTTAATGAAGAATATAATGAACAGGTTTTAAGCAATCAAGACAACGAAACAGAAATAAACATTGAGGATAATAAAAAAGAAGCAAAACCCTCAAATGGTTTAGAAAATTTTGAAATTGAAGAAGAAAGTCTAGAACTTTTTAACTCAGAAAATGAAAATTCTTTTCAAGAATCTTCCTCATCTAGTGATCACAATAGTGAATCTGAAGAAGATGATTTAGAAATTCCAGCATTTTTGAGAAGACAAAAAAACTAATGGTCTTCAAAAAAATAAATGATTGCCACCATAATATCGGAAAGAAAAAAACACTATCCGGTATTGCTTAATGAAATAATTAGCATTATTACCCCTCAATATGGTGGCACATTTATTGACTGCACATTTGGTCAAGGTGGTTATACTAAAGAAATCCTTGAATATTCAAATACAAAAATAATAGCTTTAGATAGAGACAGAGATACAAAAAAAATTGCAATAAATTTTGAAAAAAAATTTAAGAATAGATTTTTATTTAAAAACAAAAAGTTTAGCGAAATTAATGATTTAGATTTAAGAAAAGAAAAAATCAAGGCAGTAATTTTTGATCTTGGGTATTCATATACACAAATAAAAGATCCTAAAAAAGGTTTGTCATTCAATACATTTGGTGAGCTTAATATGAAAATGGGTTTAAATAATTTTTCAGCTAAGGATGTTGTTAATAAATTGGATGCAAAAGATTTAGAAAAAATATTCAAATTTTTTGGAGAAGAAAAAGACTGTAAAAGAATTGCATGTAAAATTATAAAGGAAAGAAAAATAGAAGAAATTGACACTCAAAAATTAGTGAAAATCATAAAATCATCAAAACGTAAGAAAAATTATAAAATTCATAGTGCAACAAAAGTATTTCAGGCATTAAGGATTTTTGTG
>CACIVL010000051.1 GCA_902590125.1 uncultured Pelagibacteraceae bacterium
TTTTAGGATTATCTTTTATATAATCCTTTATCTCTTTGCTTAGTATTTGTTTAATCATAATCTATAAATAACAAATTATAAGATAATTATGCTTTATTTCTATAGTCTTTTATATGTTTTGGAATTCGTTTATTTTTTCCAAACATATAATGATTTTCCATATTCTCTCTATATTTACTAGCAGGAACCTTTAATCCTACTGCTTCTGCAACTTCTCTAATTAACATAGGAGTTGCTCCACAACAAACACCTAAATAATTTATTCCTAAATCATAAGCTTCTTTTGCAAACTGTCCAATTTCATATCTACTACATTGCATTGGGTCTAAGGCTGTAGGAAAAGTTGTTTCATGAGGTGAAGGACAAGAACATCCATTATTATCAGGCAAATTAAAGAAGGTTGGATGATCATCAGTTGTTCTATAAGTGATGGGTAGGCCAGCTACATGGCACTTTAATGCTTTTCTGATTTCTTTCAGATAAGGCATCATTGTATTGGGTCCTCTATGACAGTTCATTCCAACTACATCGCCTCCTATTTGCTCTAATTCTTTACAAGTATCAAGAATAGAAATTTCATCTCTCATAATATTTTCACCATATGGAGCAATAGTAATCACAGACGGAAGTCCAGTTTCTTTCATTACTTTTAAAGCCGTGTAAGCTTCTTCTGCATAATAAAAAGTTTCACCAATTAAAACGTCTGCACCTTCGTCAACTGCCCAACCAACCATTTCTTGAAACATTTTTTCTACTTCTAATTGGGACTTTTTATCATTTTGATTCCAAATGTTTGAATTTGAAATATTTCCAGCCATTAAATTTTCTTCTTCACCCATTGGACTAATTGCAACATCTTTTGCAATTTGTAATGCTGCCCTATTGAGAGGTTCTAGTAACTCCTCTTTTCCAATAACACGCATTTTTTCTCTGTGTCCGTTATAAGTAAATGCCTGAACAATATCTGAGCCTGCGTGCTGAAAATCTCTATGTAAATTTAGTAGAGCTTCAGGATTTTCTAATGAAACCATTGGAACAAATTCTCCAGAAGACATATACCCTCTTTTTTCTATTTCAAAAAGAAAACCCTCGGCACATATTACAGGACCTGAATCTAACCTTTCTTCTAAACTTCTTTTTTTCATCTTTTTCTCCAAATTAATGGAGAAAAGAAGCTCATAAATTATCTACAAGGGAAATAAATTGAGCCCTTTTCTCCTTTTTAGTGCTTTAGCTTTTTGCTGGGTGCACAATATGGTTCAAATACCCGGTTTATTAATTGAGAAATGATTCAAAAAAAAACCACCTGCTAAAGAGGTGGTTCACATGGAAACATCTGTTTAGCAGGATTTTATATAGCGCCCCGCAATTCGACTTAAATCGGCGCTAATGAAAAGATATTATAAGCAAATTAACAAAACAATGATAAAAAATATATATATAAATTTATAACAATTTTTAAATGAACCTTACAAATCAACAAAAAGGCTCCCTTTTAGCGTTTATAGCTGTATTTCTTATTACACCAGACTCTCTGCTAATTAGATTATCCAGTATAGATACCTGGGGAATGTTGTTCTATAGAGGGGCAATACCTTTTGTGTTTGTTTTAATTGGCACATTAGTTTTTTATAATAAAAATTTTCTTAAAGTTCTATTTGGAATAGGTTATCCAGGAATATTTTATATTTTCAGCTTCTCTGCATGTAACATTACTTTTATAATATCTATTCAAAATACTAACGTTGCCAATACTTTGGTAATGATTGCACTAGCTCCAATGCTTTCTGCTATATTGGGAGCTATATTTTTAAAAGAAACTCCTGACAAAAAGACTTGGACTGCAATAATAATAACTTTTCTAGCTTGTGTTTATATTTTCTATGACTCGCTTAATTTAGGCAATTTCTATGGGGATTTTTTCGGTCTAGTGACAGCATTTGGGCTTGCTTGTAATGCTAATTTAGCAAGATATGCCAAAGATAGAGATCTTGTACCATCGGCAGTAATAGGCAAGTTATGTGTTGCTATATTTGCCTTTTTCTTTGTAAAAAACTTTGAATTGGTTGGAAATGACATAATTTTTGTTCCTCTGATGTGTATTATGTGCGTTGCTATACCTTTTGTTTTAGTAACAATAGCTCCAAGATTTATTACTGCTGCTGAGGTTAATCTTTTCTTTCTGCTAGAAACTATACTGGGTCCAGTTTGGGTATGGTTGGTTATTAAAGAACAACCCAGTTTTGAAACTATATTAGGTGGTTCGGTGATAATATTAACAATTGGAATTCATTCTTTTTTAACCTTAAAAAAAACATAATAAATAATTAACTACTTGCTTTTTTATACAAAAGGCATAATCACTCAAAAAATGGGAAGAATATTAAAAAATACTTGGGCTCTATTTACTGGAATAGGAATAATTCTATTAGCTAATGGACTTCAAGGTAATTTAATGGGAGTAAGATCTGTGATAGAAAATTTCAGTTCTCTATCTACTGGAATAATGATGTCAGGATATTTTGTGGGATACTTCGTTGGCTCTAATTTAACTCCTAATTTAGTTTCAAGAGTTGGTCACATTAGAGTTTTTGCTGCTTTTGCATCAACTGCATCATTAAGTATTTTAATTATTGCAGTATATGTAAATCCTGTTGTTTGGACATTAGGAAGATTCTTAACAGGACTAAGTTTAGTAAGTTGTTATGTGGTAGCTGAAAGTTGGCTTAATGATAGAGCAAATAATAGAACTAGGGGAAAATTGCTTTCTGTATACATGATTATAAATTATTTCGCTTTAGCTTGCGGAGCACTTTTATTAAATTTTGATGATCCAAAAAGTTTTAAACCTTTTATTTTAGTTTCAATTTTATTGTCTATAGCTTTAGTGCCAATTCTTTTAACAAAACGTCCTGCTCCAAAATTTAAAAAGATTGGTACTTTAAATTTAATAGAACTTTATAAAATTTCCCCCCTAGGTACTGTAAGTTCTTTTTGTACAGGAGCAATTTATTCTGCATTGTTCGCAATGTT
>CACIVL010000052.1 GCA_902590125.1 uncultured Pelagibacteraceae bacterium
AAAAGAAAGAGATGATGAAAACAAAAGAAAAAATCAATAAAACAAAAAAAAAAATATTAAACCAATGACAGCTGAAGAAAATATTAAAAAACTTAACATTAAACTGCCAGAAGCAAAGGCACCTGTAGGAAATTATGTTGCAACAAAAATTTCTGGTAAAATGTTATTTATATCTGGGCAAATTTCAATTGATGAAAATGGTGAACTCATTAAAGGAAAAGTTGGTAAAGATCTAGATGTAAATTCAGGTTATAATGCTGCAAAAAGATGTGCATTAAGTATAGTGGCTCAAGTTAAAAAAGCATGTGGAGATGATTTATCAAAAATTAAATCATGTATAAAACTTACTGGTTTTGTTAATTCTACAGATAACTTTATTGAACAGCCAAAAGTAATCAATGGAGCTTCAGACCTTATAGTTTCTGTCTTTGGAAATTTGGGTATGCATACTAGAGCAGCTGTAAGTACTAATAGTTTGCCACTAGGTGTTGCAGTTGAAGTTGATGCTATTTTTGAATTAAATTAGATTATCTGCCTACACCAAAGTAATTAATTTTATCTTTCTTCATTTTTGAATGTGAATAAATATTTCTTAAATCATAAACAATAAAATTCTTCTTCTTAATTACAGAATTAAAATTAATGGATTTAAAATCATTCCATTCAGTATGTATTATCACTAAATCTGAGAAACGGATGGCTGTATTAATATTTTCACAATAAGTTACATTTTTAATTTTTTTAAAAATTTTTTTTTCACCTGTTGGATCGTAATAATTAACTTTGGCACCTTTTTTAGCTAAAGATGGTATCATTAATAAAGAAGATGAATCTCTCATATCGTCAGTATTAGCTTTAAAAGTAACACCTAAAAAAGATATATTTTTGTTTTTAATTCGTCCTTTTAAGATTTCATTTACTTTATCTAACATCAATGATGTTCTTTTTTGATTAGATTTAATTACACTTTTAATTAATGACAAATTAGTTTTAAATTTATCACCTGTAGTAACAATTGCTTTTGTATCTTTAGGAAAGCACGAGCCGCCATAAGCAGGTCCTGCCCTTAAAAATCTACCTCCAATTCTTTTATCCAAGCCAATACCAATAGAAATATCTTCAATATCTACGCCAATTTTTTCACATAAATTGGCAATTTCATTAATAAATGTAATTTTAGTTGCTAAAAAAGAATTTGAAGCATACTTGATTAGTTCAGAGGCTCTTCTAGATGTATTTATATATTTGGCTCCTTTTGAAATTAATGGAGAATAAAGATTTTTTAAAATTTTGTTAGATCTTGAGTTATTTGTGCCAATAACTATTCTATCAGGATAAATAAAATCTCTAATAGCTTCACCTTCTCTAAGAAATTCAGGATTTGAAACAACAGAAAAAAGTTTTTTCGGTTTTTTT
The DNA here is from genome assembly GCA_902590125.1 of uncultured Pelagibacteraceae bacterium. Lineage (GTDB taxonomy): Bacteria > Pseudomonadota > Alphaproteobacteria > Pelagibacterales > Pelagibacteraceae > Pelagibacter. The sequence continues at coordinate 1,417 of CACIVL010000052.1, forward strand.
TTTGAAATAATTTTTTCTATTTGATCGCCTGTAGTTACAGGCACAGTAGATTTTGTAATTATAATTTTAAACTTATTTATAGATCCTCGAATTTCTTTAGTTACTTTATAAATTTGACTCAAGTCAGCAAAATTACTATTTTTTTTAGTAGGTGTTCCAACACAAATAAAAATAATATTGGATTTAGCAACAGATTTATTTAGATCAGTAGAAAATTTCAACCTTTTATTGTTATAATTTTTTTTTACTAATTCTTCTAAACCTGGTTCATAAATTGGAATAACTCCATTTTTTAATCTATTAATTTTATTAAAATCTTTATCAACACACACAACATCATTTCCTAAATCTGCAAAGCATGCACCGCTAACTAAACCGACATAACCAGTGCCTATCATACAAAGTTTCATATTTTAGCTATTTCTAAAGATGATTTAATATATCCATCCATAGTTCCACAATCCAAATATTTTCCTGTAAAATTATGTCCAATAAATTTTTGGTGTTTTTTTATTAAAGATTGTATAGCATCAGTAATATGAATTTCACCACCTTTTCCAGCTTTTTGTTTTGAAAGATTGTTGAAAATTATTTTAGGTAATATATATCTTCCAATTACAGCTTTATTCGATGGAGCTTTTTTTACTGATGGTTTCTCAATAACATCATTAATTAGAAAATTGCGTTTATCAATTTTTTTTTTTATACTGTAAATGCCCCATCTTGATACATTTTTCTTACTAACATTCATACTTGCAATAATGGAAGATTTATATTTCTTATGAACAGATATCATAGCTTTAGAGCAATTTTTTTTTACAATTAAATCATCTGGTAACAACAAAAGAAAATAATCATTTTTAATATATTTTTTAGTTTTTAAAACAGCGTCACCTGTACCGAGTGGTTTATTCTGGTAAACAAATTTAATCATTTTTTTATATTTTAATATTTTTTTATATTCTCGAATAATCCTTTTATCTTTTTTCTTTTTAATAATTTTTTTAAAAAAAACATCATTAAAGAAATAATTTTTAATCATTTTATTAGAAATAATAAAAATAATTTCTTTAATTCCTGCTTCAATACATTCATCAATAATATATTCAATACCAGGTTTTCCGTTTATAGGTAATAATTCTTTAGCAAAAACACTCGTTAATGGAAGTAATCGTGTTCCTAATCCTGCTAGAGGAATTATTGCTTGTTTAATCATTTAAATGTTTTACTTATAAAGTTTATTTATTACAAATGAAAATTTTAAGAACTAAAGATGACCTAAAAGAGGCAATAAGCAAAGTCAGAAATTTAGGTTTTGTTCCAACTATGGGATCATTTCATGATGGTCATATATCATTAATAAAAAAATCAAAAAATAAATGCTATAAAACTTTGGTTAGTATTTATGTAAACCCAAAACAATTTAATAAAAGAAAAGATTTTATTAGTTACCCAAGAAATTTATCTAGAGATTTAAATATTTTAAAAAAATTAAAAGTAAATTATATTTTCATACCTTCAACGAATGAAATTTTTAAAGAAAAAAGAATAAAAAAAATTGTTTTATCATCAA
>CACIVL010000053.1 GCA_902590125.1 uncultured Pelagibacteraceae bacterium
TTGATGTTATAATAACAAGATTAAGGAAAAAAATTGAAATTGACCCTAAAAATCCAAAATATTTACAAACAATAAGAGGAGCTGGTTATGTTTTATGGATTGAGTAAATTTATTAAAAACCTTCTGCCAAAAAGATTGTTTTACAGAGCATTATTAATTGTTGCCGCTCCTATAATAATTTTACAAATAACTATCTCAATAGTTTTTTTTGATAGCCTTTGGATAAAAACTAATAAAGGAATGACTAGAGCATTAGTTGGAGAGATTAAGACTTTTATAAATGCTTACGATAATGAAGAATATAATAAAGAATCATTAATTAACCTTTTTAAAAAAAATTTAGAGTTTCATGTAAAGTTTGAGCCATCAAAATTATTTCCTAAAGATGATCCAGAAAGATGGTTCAGTCCAATTGATAGAACTTTAAGAAGAGAATTAAAATCTAAACAATTAAATTATTGGTTTGATACTACTAAATATAAAAGTTTAATTGATTTAAAAATTAAATATCTGAATGGATATTTCCAATTCTATATTCCAAAAGAAAGAGTAACAAGCACTTCAGCAAGAATGTTTGCGCTGTGGATCACTTTACCTGCTTTTTTATTGATTGCTATTTCGTTGATTTTTTTAAAAAATCAAACCAGACCAATAACAAATTTAGCTAAAGCATCTGCAAAATTTGGTAGGGGTGAGGATGTAGATGAGTTTAGACCTTCTGGGGCACTTGAAATAAGACAGGCTGGGTATGAATTTGATAAAATGAGAAAAAGAATAATTCGTCATCTAAACCAAAGATCGGAGATGTTATCTGGAATTAGCCATGATCTTAGAACGCCCTTAACACGCATAAAATTACAATTGGCATTTATAAAAGACGAAGAAATTGCGAAAAAATTGTCAAATGATGTTTTGGAAATGGAAAAAATGTTAAATGAATATTTGCAATTTGCACGTTCAAGCTTTTCTGAAAAAACAGAAAAATTTAATATGGCTGAGTTAATAACAAATAATATTGAAAAATATGGAAATAAAAAAATATCAAAAAAATTAGATAAAACAATTTTCATGAATGGTAGAAGAAATTTGATTCAAAGATGTCTTAACAATCTTATTGATAACAGTATAAGATATTCAAAAAATATTGATGTACGGTTAACTAAAAGCAATGACTACTTGACAATAATAATCGATGATGATGGTCCAGGAATTCCAAAAAAAGAATATAATAATGTTTTTAAACCGTTTTATAAGATAGACAAAAGCAGAAGTGAATCCAAATCTAGTGTAGGTCTAGGCATGTCTATTGCCTCAGATGTTGTTAAATCACATGGTGGAAATATTGTCTTGGAAAAATCTCCACAAAATGGACTTAGAGTCAAGATTATCTTGCCTTATTAGTTTTTTTTTTAAATTTTTTTTTTTCTAATTTATGGATCTTTTTTTCCAAACTTTCAATTCTCTTATTTAAAATTTCTGTTTCTTCTTTGCTGGTTATTTGCATTTTAAAAATTACTTCGTCTCTTTTTGATTTTAAAATATTAAGAATCTCGGAACTTAAATCTCTATAAGATATAAGACCTTGTTCAAATAACTTTGCTAATTTATCAATTACAAATTTTGATTTTGACATATATTCATTTATAAAATTAATATATTCTATATTTATTATTTAAAAATGTTTATTAATAATTTTGACCCAATTGCATTTCAAATTTTTTCCCTTGAAATAAGGTGGTATTCATTGGCATATATTTTTGGAATCATAATTGGGTGGCTTTATTGTAAAAAAAAATTAATTAATGATGAAAAAATACTTAATTTATTTGACGATTTAATAGCTTATTTAATAGTTGGAATTATTCTAGGAGGACGTTTAGGTTACATCATATTCTACAATTTAGAATATTATTTGGATAACTTTTCTGAAATATTAATGATATGGAAAGGTGGCATGTCTTTTCATGGAGGGCTAATAGGTGTTATTTTCGCAACTATAATATTTGGAAAAAAGCATAAAATTAATTCATATATTTTTTTAGACTTAATTGCTTTAGTTGCTCCGATAGGATTGTTTTTAGGAAGAATAGCAAATTTTATTAACTCAGAACTTTATGGAAGAGAAACGGACGTTTTCTGGTCAGTAAAATTTGTTGCCGTTGATAATTTATCAAGACATCCTTCTCAAATATACGAAGCTATATTTGAAGGTGCAGTTCTTTTCTTTTTATTAAATTATTTTGGAAAAAAAGACAGCTTTAAAAATCCAGGATTAATTTCATCAATGTTTCTAATATTTTATTCTTTTTTTAGATTCATATTAGAATTTTTTAGAGCACCAGATGTACAAATTGGCTACTTGGCTTATCAACTTACCTTTGGACAATTTATCAGTGTAATATTTTTCTTTTTAGGAATATCTTTATATTTAAAAAAGAAATGATAATTAAAAAAAATGATATTTTAACTTTAGACAAATATATTTACGAAGCGCTATATAATATTAAGTCTGGTTATTATATGAAAAATAATCCCTTTGGAAAAAATGGCGATTACATAACAGCACCAAATATATCAATATTATATTCTGAAATGATTGCCATATGGGTAATTTTATTTTGGGAAAATTTGAATTCTCCTAAAAAATTTAATCTCATTGAGTTAGGTTCTGGCAATGGAGAGATGATGAAGCAAATAATTAGAACTTTCGATAAATTTCCATTATTTAAAAAATGTTGCAAAATAAATATTTTGGAAAAGAGTACTTATTTAAAAAAAATTCAAAAACAAAAATTTAAAAATAAAAATATTAAATGGTTAAAAAATTTGAATGAAGTATCAAATGTTCCAAGTATATTTATTGGCAATGAATTT
>CACIVL010000054.1 GCA_902590125.1 uncultured Pelagibacteraceae bacterium
TTTGTTTTCTGGAATTTTACCACCTTTGAATGAGAAAAATTGGTATTCATATTTTAATTTGTATAAGGAAATTCCTGAATACAAAATTCAGAATTATTCAATGTCACTAGAAGAATTTAAAGTGATTTTTTGGTGGGAATGGATTCATAGATTTTTAGGAAGATTAATTGGATTGTTATTTTTAATACCACTTTTATTTTTTTCGCTTCGCGTTGGATTTAAAAAATTAGCTAATTTATATTTAATTTTTATTCTTATTTGTTTTCAAGGTTTTATTGGCTGGTATATGGTAAGTAGTGGACTAGTTAATAGAATCGATGTTAGTCATTTTAGACTATCTTTACACTTGGTGATTGCTTTTTTTATTTTGTCATTAATATTATGGAATTATTTGAAACTCAAAAATATTACTTTTTCTGATAAAAAATTAAATTTTTTAATTCCTATAACTTTTTTAATTTTAATTTTTTGTCAAATTTCAATTGGTGCATTTGTATCTGGTATGGATGCAGGTAATATATATAACTCTTGGCCTTTAATGGGACAATCTTTTTTTCCTGATGATAGTAAATTTACCAGTTTATTTAGTTTTAATGTTTTTAGCGACCCTTCATTAGTTCAATTTATTCATCGTAATTTAGCATATCTAATTTTAATATTTTATATTTTTATATTTACAAAAATTTATAGAGATAAATTAAATAATTTTTTTTATTCAATTAATTTATTAGGATTTTTACTAATTATTCAAATTATTCTTGGAATCTTTACTATATTATATGGTGCACAGATTTTTTTAGCATCCATGCACCAAACATGTTCAATATTTTTAGTTAGCTCTAGTACTTATTTTCTTTATTTAAATTCAAACACTAACTAACAGCTTTTAAACCAGGTTTTCCAGAAGCATTCAATGCTTGATCTAAATCAGCAATGATATCATCCGAGTGCTCTATTCCAATTGAAAGTCTAACATAACCAGGTGTTACTCCAGCAGCCAAAAGTTCTTCTTCAGTTAATTGACTATGAGTAGTTGTAGCAGGATGGATTGCTAAACTTCTAGCATCTCCAATATTAGCTACATGGTAAAACATTTTTAAAGATTCAATAAATTTTTTACCAGCTTCAACACCACCTTTAACTTCAATACCTACCAAAGCACCATTTCCACCTTTAAAGTATCTTTTAGCTCTATCAGCCAATTCACCTTTATGAAGGGTAGGGTATATAACTCTATCTATATTTTTATGTTTTGTTAAAAAATCAACAACCTTTGTAGCATTAGCACAATGTTGTTTCATTCTTAAAGGAGCCGTTTCTAAACCTTGGATTATACCCCAAGCATTATCTGGAGCTAAAGGAGCGCCTAAATCTCTTAAAAGACATACTCTAGCTCTAACAGCAAAAGCCACATTCGCACCAGTTAACTGAGGTACAACTTCACCCCAAATAGCACCTCCATAACTTGCATCAGGTTCATTAAATAGTGGTTGCCTTTTTGGATTAGCCGTCCAGTCAAAATTTCCACCATCAACCAAACATCCACCTATAACTGTTCCATGTCCACCGATGAATTTAGTTAAAGAATGAACAACAATAGCTGCACCATGTTCAATTGGTTTGCAAATTATTGGTGCTGCAGTGTTATCCATTATTAAAGGAATATTATGTTTTCTTCCTATATCAGCAACTTCTTTAATTGGAAAAACTCTTAAGTAAGGATTTGGTAAAGTTTCAGCATAAAAAGCTCTTGTTCTATCATCAATAAGTTTTTCAAAATTCTTAGGATCTGATGGATCAGCGTATCTACATTCAATGCCCAATTTTTTTAACGTGTGTGTAAATAAATTAACAGTTCCACCATATAAATCAGTTGAACTAATAAAATTATCTCCTGATTGACATACATTTACTATTGAAAATGTTGAAGCAGCTTGCCCAGAGCCAACTGTAACACATGCTAAACCTCCTTCAATTGCCGCAACTCTTTTTTCTAAAACGTCATTAGTTGGATTCATAATTCTTGTGTATATGTTTCCAAATTCTTTTAGGGCAAACAAATTTGCTGCATGTTCTGCATTATTAAATTGATATGAAGTAGTTCTATATACCGGAACAGCCACAGCAGTTGTAGCAGGGTCACTCCTGTAATCTCCACCGTGTAAGGCTATAGTTTCCGGATTTTTAGTCGTTTTGGTCATTATTTATCTCCTTTTTTAGTGCTTTAGTTTATCAAGGTGCACAATATAGTTCAAATACCTGACCGACAAAAAAAAACCGCCACTACGGCGGTTCTAACACTATTTTATATCACTTTAGCAGTTATAGCCCGCAAGCAGTTCAAATCGGCTGCTGTTATTTAGCACAATAAAGTATTTTATCAAAGCAAATATTAAGCCAAAAAAAATTGACTTTATGAACAAATCTAAGTATTTATGCGCATTCTTATGACAAAATTTGTTAAAAAATCTGAAGTTAAGAATTCTTGGTTTGAAATTGATGCTAAGAATGCTGTAGTCGGCAGATTAGCTTCAATAATTTCTATAATAATTAGAGGAAAAAATAAAAATACGTTTACTCCTCACATGGATCATGGAGATTTTGTTGTTGTTAAGAATATTGAACAAATAAAATTTACAG
>CACIVL010000055.1 GCA_902590125.1 uncultured Pelagibacteraceae bacterium
GTCCATAAATCAGGAAAATCTTTAAAGAAATAATAGCCTAATATTATATTAGTAATAATTTCAAAATAGCCAAAGGGGGCTAATTTAGAAGCATCTGCATAGTTTAAAGAATAGATTAATAAAATATGCCCTAAACAAGCAAAAATACCCATTAAAGCAAGCCATAACCATTGTATAGTTGTTGGGTTAACCCAAACAATTGGTACTAAAAATGTTGATATGGTGACCCCTACTATACCAGTTAACAAAAGTGTTAATAATGGATTATCTGTTGAGTGAAGTTTTCTAGTGATAATTAAATAAAGACCATAAAAACAACCTGTAGCTAAAGCAGCTACTGTTGCTAGATTAAATTCTAAGAAACCAGGCCTTATAACAACTAAACTACCAACGAATCCAACTATAACTGCTGTCCACCTTCTTATACCAACTTTTTCACCCAATAAAATTGGTGACAATGCTGTAGTTACTAGAGGAGCAACAAATGCTAATGTTAAAGCTTTCGCCATGGATATTATTGAAATTGAATAAAAAAAACAAATGTTAGCAGAAAATAGAGTTAATCCTCTTAAAATTTGCAATTTAGGACTTTCAGAAAATGTTAAATTTTTTCTAAAAAAAATAAACATAAAAGGAAGTGTCCAAAAAACAGTAAAAAAATATCTGGCCCAAGTAATTTGAAAAAAAGATAACTCTGCAGACAAATATTTTGCAATTGTATCCATAAAGGGCAAAATTGCCCATGCTGACAAATTAAGAATAATAGCCTTCATTAAGAAAAATATTTTAAGGCAATGAATACAATAATTGGAACTGTAATTAAAGACATTAAGGTGGATACAACAATCATACTGGAAATATTATCTACAATTTCTTTTGGTGAATACATTGAAGCAATCAAATAAGTTAATATTGCACTTGGCATTGAGGATTGAATTAACAAAACACCAGCAGCAAAACCAGATAAATTAAATACTTTTATTATAGCTAAACCTATAATAGGACCAATAATAACTCTGCCAATGGATGAAAATAAAGCATCTTTAAAAGAAAATACTTTTAATTGCGTTAAAGCAACACCCAATGACATTAAAATCATAACAATCATAGCATAAGCTAACAGCATAACAGTATTAAGGATAAATGTTGGCGTTTGAATTTTGTAATATAGCAAAAGTATTGTAATTAAAATTGCATAAAAAGAAGGACTTTTAATAATGATGTTAAAATCAAATTTTTTACTAGCTAGAAATATATTTAATGTAAAATGTAAAAGAACAACTATAGAAGAAATAGCAGCAGCAACACCCATGCCCAACGATCCATAAGCAAAAAGACATATTGGAATACCCATATTTCCAGTGTTAGGCAAAATAAATGGTGGTAATTCTCTAATATAATCTTTTTTTTGAAATATTAAAAAAACAACCCCTGTTATTCCAAAACATGTTATTGCAATTAAAGAATAAATAAAATATTCAGCAAAAATAGCAAAAGTTACACCCGATGATGTTAGGGCAAATATTACAAGAGCGGGTGTTCCAAAATTTGCTGAATAGTCAGTTATAAAAGAAGTATCCAAATTAGGATTTTTCTTTCCTATAAAATAGCCAATTCCAACAATAAAAAAAACTGGAAATAAAACTTCAAATAGCTTTATGTAAATATCCATTAATTATATAGGCGTATTAAAGTCGGATATTTAAGGATATTTTTATCCTTTTTAAAGGCAGATAAGCATTTTTTTGAACTATTTTCTTTAGTTTTATGAGTAATTATAACTATAGTTGCAGTATTTCTTTTTTTGTCAGGAGTTTGTATAATTCTTTTAACCGAAATTTTATATCTAGCTAGTCTTTTAGTAATTTCAGAAAGTACACCTGGTTTATCTTTAACCTCAAAACGTAAATACAGTGAATTAACGTAATTATCATTAGCATAACTTTTTATTTTTTTTCTATTTTTATAAGGGATTCCGAATGGATATTTTATATTGCCTCTAAGAACTGATAGTAAGTCAGATAATAAAGCAGATGAAGTAGGTCCTGGACCAGCTCCTTCTCCCTGCAATACAGTTTCACCAATTGGTTTACCATTAAGAATTACTGCGTTCATAACACCCTTAATGTTACCAATATATGTTTCTTTACCAATTAGACATGGATGAACTCTTTCAAATAATTTATTTTTTAAAATTTCAGTTATTCCTAATAGTTTTATTCTTAAGTTTAATTGATTTGCAATTTTAATATCCTTTAATTCAATACTTTCTATTCCATCCATTAGACAATTATTTTTTGATATTTTTGTATTAAATGAAAGTGATGATAAAATTCTTATTTTTGAAAGAACATCATTACCGTCTAAATCATTTTTTGGATTAGTTTCAGCATAACCCAAAAGTTGCGCTTTATTTAAAACTTCTTTAAATGTTTTGTTACTATTTTCCATTTCAGTTAAAACATAATTTGATGTTCCATTTAAGATTCCAACAACCTTATTAATACTATTTGTTGCTAGACCATCTTTAATTGATCTGAGAATAGGAATTCCACCCGCTACAGCAGCTTCAAACTCTAAATTAACTT
>CACIVL010000056.1 GCA_902590125.1 uncultured Pelagibacteraceae bacterium
TGCCTTTTGTCCTTTTTTTTGTAATGTCCGCATTTTAAATAATTAAAATTAATAACTAATAAGTAAGGAATTTATGAATTTATCTGTAGAAAATATTTTAATTTGCACAATTTTAGCAGGCATTATTTCGGTTGTTTATGGTTATTTTACAGGTAAACATATTTTAAATTCAAGCGCGGGGAATTCAAAAATGCAAGAAATAGCTTCTGCTATTCAAGTTGGAGCAAAAGCTTATTTAAACAGACAATATAAAACAATAGCTATAGTAGGCGTTGTTGTATTGGTGATTATTAGTTATGCTTTTAGTATTTTAGTTGGTTTAGGATATTTAATTGGAGCAGCTCTTTCAGGCATAGCAGGATATGTTGGTATGTTAGTTTCAGTACAAGCCAATGTAAGAACAGCAGAAGCTTCAAGAAAAGGTTTATCGCAAGGTTTATCAATAGCATTTAAATCAGGTGCAGTTACTGGAATGTTGGTTGCTGGCTTAGCGTTATTATCTATTTCTGTTTATTATTATTTTTTATTAAAATCTAATGTTAATGAGCGAGAATTAATTAATGCTCTTATAGCATTAGGTTTTGGAGCATCATTAATTTCTATTTTTGCAAGGTTGGGTGGAGGTATTTTTACAAAAGGCGCTGATGTTGGTGCAGATTTAGTTGGTAAAGTAGAAGCAGGAATACCTGAAGATGATCCAAGAAATCCAGCTGTTATAGCTGATAATGTTGGTGATAACGTAGGAGACTGTGCTGGTATGGCAGCAGATTTATTTGAAACCTATGCCGTTACAATTGTAGCGACAATGGTTCTTTCTTCAATCTTCTTTCATGGTGACATGAATATGATGATTTATCCATTAACGATAGGAGGTTCATGTATTCTTACATCTATTTTTGGAACCTTTTTTGTTACTCTTGGTAAATCAAAAAATATAATGGCAGCTTTATATAAAGGATTTATTGTTACTGCTATTTCCTCATTAGCAATTTTGTATCCAGTCACAGACTGGGTAATTGGTCTTGATTCAATTTATACAGCAAATAATAAAAATTTTACTGGTATGAGTTTATATTATTGTGGAATTATTGGTTTGTTAATAACAGGTTTAATAATTTGGGTTACAGAATATTATACAGGAACTAGTTATAGACCTGTACAAAGTGTAGCTAGTTCTTCAACAACCGGTCATGGTACAAATGTTATTCAAGGTCTTGCTGTTTCAATGGAGGCAACAGCTATACCAGCATTAATTATAGTAGCAGGTATTCTTTTTACTAATTCAATAGCTGGACTTTATGGAATAGCTATTGCTGTTACTACAATGTTAGCTTTAGCCGGAATGGTCGTTGCTTTGGATGCATACGGACCTGTAACAGATAATGCCGGTGGAATTGCTGAAATGTCCAATCTACCAAAAAATGTAAGAAAAACTACTGATGCTTTAGATGCTGTTGGAAATACTACAAAAGCTGTAACTAAAGGTTATGCAATTGGCTCAGCTGGGTTAGGTGCTCTAGTATTATTTGCAGCATACACTGAAGACATTAAATTTTTTTCACAGGTATCAGGGTCAAATTTAGAAAATGTAACTGTAACATTTGATCTTTCAAATCCTTTTGTGGTTGTAGGTTTACTAGTTGGTGGAATGCTTCCATATTTATTTGGCTCTATGGGTATGCAAGCTGTTGGTAGAGCAGGTGGAGCTGTTGTAATTGAAGTAAGAAGACAATTTAAAAAAATTCCAGGTATAATGAAACGAAAAGCAAAACCAGATTATGGAAAACTTGTTGATTTATTAACTAAAGCTGCAATTAAAGAAATGATTGTTCCGTCTTTATTGCCAGTGTTATCTCCAATTGTGCTTTATTTAATTATTTTACAGATAGGTGGTCAAGTTGCTGCTTTATCAGCAGTTGGCGCTATGTTGTTAGGTGTTATAATTACTGGACTATTTGTTGCAATATCAATGACTGCTGGTGGTGGTGCATGGGACAATGCAAAAAAATTTATTGAAGATGGTAAATTTGGAGGTAAAGGATCCGATGCACATAAAGCTGCAGTTACAGGTGATACTGTCGGTGATCCTTATAAAGATACAGCAGGACCAGCGATAAATCCAATGATTAAAATTACTAATATTGTTGCCCTACTATTGTTAGCAGTAATAGCTGGGTAATTTACTTTTTTCTTTTTCCTAATGGATCGTTAATTTTTTGTTTCATACTACTAAGAAAATCATAAACAAAAGATCTTTTTGTATATGGAACACCAGTTTGTCTATCTGAAAATTTTAAATCATTCATCTTATTTAAATTATAAAAATCTTTTTTTGCCAATAATCCATAATTATTTATTTCCAAAACTAAAACATTATTTACCAATATTTTTTTTTTAGAAAGTTTTAGTAGACTAGTTCTTGTTGTCTTTCTTTCTACATAAATCCACACATCATTATCAAATGTACTTTTTGTTGATGCAGGTCCAAGAGCTTTTACAATGTCATTTTTATTCG
>CACIVL010000057.1 GCA_902590125.1 uncultured Pelagibacteraceae bacterium
ACTCACAAATCAAGGAATTGATAATGTTGAAAAAATTTTTTCTAACGCTGGAATTTTAAAAAATAATAATTTTTACGACCCAGAAAACTTAAATTTAGTACATCATGTTAATCAAGCACTAAGAGCAAATCATTTATTTGAAAAAGGTAGAGATTATATTGTTAAAGATGGTTCTTTAAAAATAATTGATGAATTGACTGGTAGAATTCTTGAAGGCAGAAGATATGGAGATGGTCTACATCAGGCACTTGAAGCTAAAGAAAGAATTGATATTCAAGTTGAAAATCAAACTCTAGCTTCAATTACGTACCAAAATTATTTCAAACTTTATAAAAAAATTTCTGGATGTACCGGTACAGCGACCACAGAAGCAGAAGAGTTTTATGAAATATATAATTTGTTGGTCGTAACTATTCCAACAAATAAAAAAATGATTAGAAAAGATTGGAATGATCAAATTTTTAGGACTGAATCTGAAAAAAACAATGCTATTGTTTCAAAAATTTTGGAAACAAATAAAAAAGGTCAACCAATTCTAATTTTTACATCAAGTATAAATAAATCAGAACAATATTCAAATCTTCTTAAGAACAAAAAAATTAAACATACAGTTTTAAATGCTAAAAATCATGAAAAAGAAGCTGAAATCATAGCTAATGCAGGAAAAACAAATTCAGTAATAATTACAACAAGTATATCGGGTAGAGGAGTTGACATTCAACTAGGAGGTAAAAAAGATAGTACAAATGAAAATGAATTAAAAAAAGAAAAAGAAAAAATAAAATCTTTAGGTGGTTTATTTGTTATTGGAACAGAAAGAATGGAGTCTAGAAGAGTTGATAATCAAGCAAGAGGAAGATCGGGCCGTCAAGGCGACGAAGGTAATTCAATTTTTTACGTTAGTCTTGATGATGATTTAATGAGAATTTTTGGATCAGAATCCATGAATAGTATGCTAGAAAAACTTGGTTTAAAAGATGGAGAAAGTATAGACCATCCATGGATCAACAAAGCATTAGAGCGCGCACAACAAAAAGTTGAAGCAAGAAATTTTGATATTAGAAAAACATTATTAAAATTTGATAACGTGTTAAATGACCAAAGACAGGTAATTTTTTCTCAAAGAAATGATTTAATTAAAAGTGAAAAAATATACAGTTATTCTGATGATTTTTTGTCCGAAATCATTGAAAAGTTAATAAATTTAAAAAAAAAATATCTAATGAATCCAAAAAATAATGAATTCGGTAATCAATTAAAATCTATATTAGGGAAAAGCTTTGATGAAAAAGAAATGGAAGAACTAATTCAATTAAAAAGTCATGAATTTAAAGAAAAGATCCAGGAAAAATTTAAACAAAGAAGAAATGAAAGAGTAAGATATTTAGGCGAAAATCAAGCTCAAGAAATTGAAAAAAGAATTTTTTTACAAACTGTAGATTTAAATTGGAAGTCTCACATTCAATACCTTGAACAACTACGCCAAGTAGTAAGTCTTCGTGGTTATGCTCAGCGTGATCCACTAATAGAATATAAAAAAGAAGCATTTAATTTATTTGAAAATTTACTAAATAAATTAAAAACAGATTTAATTACTGTTTTGATTAATCTTGTAGTTATTGAAAAACCAGTTCAAAAAACAGAAAAAAATAAACCAACAAAAAATATTCCAAACTTGGCTAAAAAAAAAATAGGAAGAAATGAGCCTTGTTTCTGTGGCTCAGGTAAAAAATATAAACACTGCTGTGGTACTTTATAATAAATAATAGATAGATACTGCTAAGACCAATATAACTGTTGCAATTATTAATTGATTTTTATTTTTAGCAATTTTAACTTTTAAAATATCTAAAAAATTTTGTTTCATGTGTAAAGAATCATCTTTTATAGACTCACTAATAAAACCTTTGCTTCTGCCAATAGATAAAAATTTATTTTTTCTATGATTTAAAACTTCATCTTTGCTCATAAAATTAAATTCATTCAAATTATTTATGATGGAGTTTCTAATATTGTCTAAAATTAAACCCTTATCTCTATGTGCTCCACCAACCGGTTCGGGTATAATTTCGTCAATAACTTTTAAATTTAAAAGATCTTTTGCAGAAAGTTTCATTGCTTCTGAAGCTTCTAATGTTTTTTTTGGATCTCTCCAAAGTATTGTGGCACAGCCCTCAGGAGAAATTACAGAATAAATTGCATTTTGAAGCATTAATACTTTGTTAGATGATGCCAAAGCTATTGCTCCACCAGAACCACCCTCTCCAATTATTATTGATACAGTTGGAACTTTTAACTGCATACAGCATTCAATAGACTTTGCTATTGCTTCTGCTTGGCCTCTTTCTTCTGCTCCAACACCAGGATAAGCTCCTGGTGTGTCTATAAATGAAATAATTGGAATATTAAATTTGTCAGCAAGTTTCATTAGTCTTATAGTTTTTCTATAACCTTCAGGTCTCATCATTCCAAAATTTCTTTCTATTCTTGAA
>CACIVL010000058.1 GCA_902590125.1 uncultured Pelagibacteraceae bacterium
AAAAAACCAATATATTTCAAATTTTTGGTGTAATTTTATCTTTAATTGGAGTTGTATTTATAATTACAAAAGCAGATATAGATTTGTTAAGAAATTTAAAATTTAATAAAGGCGACTTAACAATGATAGTTGCAATGTTTTCTTGGGCAATTTATTCAGCACTTTTAAAAAAAAAGAAATATGAAATGTCTCAAATTGCACTACTTCAAGTTGTTATAATTTGTGGATTGGTATTTTTAATCCCCATTTATTTTATTGAAATGAATATGGGTTACTTGATTAAACTAGGAAAGCCATTTTATTTAACTTTAACTTATGTAGTGATTTTTCCAGGACTTGCTTCATTCTTTTTTTGGATCAAAGGTATTGCTATAATTGGTGCCAACAGAGCAGGAATTTTTTTACACTTAATGCCAATCTTTGGAGCAATAATGGCGATGATAATATTTGATGAAAAATTTATGTTTTACCATTTTCTTGGAGCACTATTTATTATTGCCGGTATAACTCTTTCAAACAAAAAAACTATTAACAATGTCTAATAATAAAAATTTGACTGTTGAACAAAAATTGGTTTTATTTAAAGAAGAAACTGAACCACCAGGCTCTAGTAAATTAAATAATGAAAAGCGGGAAGGCACTTATCATTGTGTAAATTGTGGAGTAAAGTTATTTGATTCAAAAACAAAATATGAAAGTGGCTCTGGATGGCCATCTTTTTTTCAATCCTTACCCGATGTTTTTGAAACAAAAACTGATCATCTTTTGGGTTATCCTAGAACAGAATATCATTGCAAAAATTGTGGTGGTCACCATGGACACATATTTGAAGATGGACCAAAACCAACAGGAAAAAGATATTGCAATAATGGTATTTGTTTAATTTTTAAAGAAAAAGTTTGATATTATTTATTTTAAAAGATTATTTAATTTTTTTTCTTTTTCTAAAGCTCTTAATTCTTCATAACCGCCCACATGGTAATCATCAAAGAATATTTGTGGAATGGTTCTTTTACCATTAGATTTTTTTAACATCTCATCCATTTTTCCTTCTTCGAGCGCAATGTTTATTTCTTTGTAGGATATATTGTTTCTAGTTAATAATTTTTTTGCAGCGTCACAATAACCACACATAGGACCCATATAGACGGTAACTGTTTTCATAATTTATATATAAACATTTTTTTTAATATTGCTTGATTTATTTTTCAATTTTAAAATTTAAAGAATATTTCAAAATATCAAAAAACCCATTTTGGACATTTTTATTATTTTCTCAATTTTTTAAATCAAAAGAGATTTGACTGTGACTTTTTTTCACAAAAAATCTTTGAATTTTAAAAAAATGATTAATGCATTTTTTATTCTTCCTGATATTATGCCCTTAGATAGTCCTATCTAGCCATCTTTAGCTCTCGGTTTTTTAGGACTATCCTTTCTCACAAAAAAATTCTAAATATATTATTCAATCATGAAATTAGGTTTTATAGGAACAGGCAAAATAACATCATCGGTAGTTACTGGTCTATGTAGATCAAAAATATTTTATAAAAAAATACTTTTGTCTCCTAGAAACAGAAGTATTGCTAAAAAACTTAAAAGAAAATTTAAAAAAATTTCTATTGCAAAAAATAATCAAGATTTAATTAATTCTTGTAATTGGGTTTTTTTAGCAGTTACTCCAACTGTAGGTGAAAAAATTATTAAACATTTAAGATTTAGATCAAGTCAAACCATTATTAGCTTTATTTCAACAATGACTTTGCCTCAACTTAAAAAGGCTATTAAAGTTAAAGCAAAAATTGTAAGAGCGATACCATTGCCACCAATTTCATTAAAAAAAGGACCAGTTCCTATTTTTCCACCAAATAAAAAAGTTAAAAACTTTTTTAATAAACTTGGGACAACTGTTGAGATTACAAATGAAAAACTTTCAAAAAACTTTTGGTCTACTTCAGGAATGATGGCACCATTTTATGAATTATTAAGTACAATGTCTAATTGGTTAGTTAAACGTGGTATTAAAAGAGACAAAGCACAAAAATATATTACTTCACTTTTTGTTGCTTTATCAGAAGATGCAGTTGTAAATTCTAATAAAGATTTGAAAAATTTAGTAAGAGAATCTCAAACTCCAAGAGGGCTTAATGAACAAGGAGTTAAAGAACTAAGAAAAGCCGGATTCTACAGATCAACTGAAAAAACATTAAATAGTATTCTTAAAAGATTAAACAAAGTATAGTTTTTCTATGCAGTCAGATTCAAATATTCTGCAAATAGACAATCTTTCGAAAT
>CACIVL010000059.1 GCA_902590125.1 uncultured Pelagibacteraceae bacterium
AATTGCGAGCGCTTAAAAAAAACCGCTAAATAAGTTTTTTTCTCACAATTCATTTTTGGTGCAATATTTATGAATAACAAAGAAAATATAAAAAAAATAATTATAAAAAAACCACTCACTTTGGATTGTGGAAGAACTATAAATAATTATCCTCTTGCATATGAAACTTATGGCAAGTTAAATGAAAAAAAGGACAATGCAATTCTAGCTTTTCACGCTTTATCAGGAGATCAATTTGTTAGTGGAACTAATCCAATAACAAATAAAAGTGGATGGTGGTCATATTTAGTAGGACCTAATAAAGCAATAGATACAAATAAATTTTTTGTAATATGTGCAAATGTTATTGGTGGATGTATGGGATCGTACGGACCTAGCAATACCGACCCAACAACTAACAATCCATTTGGTACAAATTTTCCAGTTATTACAATTAACGACATGGTAAATGCTCAGTACAATTTACTAGAGTTTTTTAAAATTGATAAATTATTTTGTCTAACAGGCGGATCCATGGGAGGTATGCAAGTTTTACAATTTGTTGCTAATTTTCCAAATAAAACTAAAACTGCTATACCAATTGCATGCTCAGCTAGTCATTCTGCACAAAATATTGCACTTAATGAATTAGGTAGACAAGCAATAATGGCAGATCAAAAGTGGGATAAAGGAAATTATTTAAGCACAAGTTCGTCACCAGACAAAGGTTTAGCTGTTGCACGAATGGCAGCACATATTACATATCTTTCAAAAAAAGGCTTACAAGAAAAATTTGGTAGAAAACTCCAAAAAAGAGATGATTTAAAATTTAGTTTTGATGCTGATTTTCAAATTGAAAGTTATCTAAGACATCAAGGTTCAGTATTTGTAGATCGATTTGATGCTAACAGCTACCTTTATATAACAAGAGCTATGGATTACTTTGATTTAACAAAACAGTATAATGGAAATCTATCTAACGCTTTTAAAGATAGTAAAGCAAAATTTCTTATAATTTCTTTTACATCAGATTGGCTTTACCCCACATCTGAAAATAAAGAAATTGTAATTGCTTTAAACTCATCTGGTGCAGATGTTGGTTTTTTAGAAATAAACAGTGACAAAGGTCACGATTCTTTTTTGTTAGATGTACCCGATTTTTTAAAATCAATTAAAAGTTTTTTAGAGGCAAATTACTAAAAAATGAAAAAAGAATTTAAAATAATTACCCAATTAATAGAAAATAATACCAGAGTCCTTGACGTAGGTTGTGGTGACGGTACTTTAATGAAACATTTGAAAGACAATAAGAATATTGATGTTAGAGGATTGGAAATATCAAAAAATAATGTTCAAACTTGTATAGGAAAAGGACTGGCTGTTATTGAGGGTAATGCAGAAAAAGATTTGCAACAGTTTCCTAATTTATCTTTTGATTACGTAGTTTTAAGTCAAACATTGCAAGCATTTTATAGACCTGAAAAAGTGATAAATGATCTTTTAAAAGTTGCTAATAAGGCAGTAGTTACAATTCCTAATTTTGGATATTGGAAGGTTAGACTACAATTATTATTTAAAGGAACAATGCCAATAACAAAAAATTTACCTGATGAATGGTATAACACTCCAAACTTACATATGTGTACAATAAAAGATTTTTTTAATTTTTGTTCAAAAAAGAACATTAAATTATATAAATCAATTGCATTGCATGAAGAAAAAACTTCTAATATTAATAAATTTAATCTTAATTTAAAAAATCTTTCTTCAGAATTAGGGATTTTTTTAATAGAAAATTAAAATGAAAATTGAGATAATTCCCTGTTTAAAAGATAATTACGCATATTTAATTATAGATGAAGAAAATAATAAAGCTTGTGTTGTAGATCCAAGTGAAGCACAACCAGTAATAAATTATTTAGAGAAAAATAATATTGGGCTGACATTTATTTTAAACACGCATCACCATTATGATCATATAGGAGGAAATAGTAAGTTAAAAAAAAAATACAATGCAAAAGTAGTTGGATACATTGATGATGCTGAAAGAATTCCAGAGATTGATATAAAAGTAAAAGATGGAGAAATTTGGTCAAAAAACAACTTTAAAGCTAAAATAAAACATATTCCAGGACACAC
>CACIVL010000060.1 GCA_902590125.1 uncultured Pelagibacteraceae bacterium
TTATTAGAGACATACATCTATCAACTCAAACATTGAAATTGCATTTATCAGATATGAAAATTGATTTAGATTAAGGTATAATTATAGCTGGCCCAAGAATTTTTCTAGATTCTAAATCTTTATGAACTTCAACAATATTTTCTAATTTATATTTTTTATATATTTCAATTTTAACTTTTCCTGATCCAATTTTTTCAAATAAAACTTTTGCACCTTCATTAATTTCTTTTCTTTTGCTTAAATACTGTTGCATCGAAGGTCTAATAAAATACAAACCTTTTGGTTGTAATAATTTTGGAACATCTATAGGAGACAAAGCTCCAGAAGCATTTCCAAATGATACCATCATTCCTCTTATACTTAAACATTTTAAGGATCCTTCAAAAGTACTTTTTCCAACGCCATCATAAACTACAGAAACACCTTGACCGTTAGTAATTTCCAAAACTTTTTCTGAAAAATTTTCTTTATTGTAATTTATTATATAATCATAACCATAACTTTTAGCTTTATCTATTTTTTCATCAGTTCCAACAGTTCCAATTACTATACATCCAAGAGTTTTTGCCCATTGCCCAAATATTTGACCAACTCCGCCAGCCGCAGCATGAAACAGAATTGTTTCTCCAGATTTAACAGGATAAGTTTTGTGCAATAAATAAAAAGTAGTTAAACCTTTTGTCATTAAAGTTGCAGCAACTTCGAGATCAATATTTTCTGGAACTTTTACAAGATTTTTTGTTAGATAATTTCTATGTGTTGAATAAGCTCCTAATGGTGTGCCAGAATAAGAAATTTTGTCACCAACGCTAAATTCTTTAACATTAGAACCTATTTCTTTTATTACTCCAGCACCCTCAACACCTATTCCAGACGGAAGTTTTAAAGGATAAAGACCTGATCTGTGATAGGTATCAATATAGTTTAATCCAATTGCTTTATGCTCTATTGTTACTTCGTCAGCACTAGGTTTGCTTAAAGTAATTTCTTTTATTTCCAATACTTCTGGTCCACCAGTTTTTGATATTTGAACAGCTTTCATTTCACAAATGTACCATTATGATAATCTTGGACAGCTTGCAAGATTTCTGATTTAGTATTCATCACAAATGGACCACCTCTTGATATTGGTTCACCAATTGGTTTTCCTGATATTAGCAAAAATTTTGCTTTTGCCAAAGCTGAGACACGAAGTTTTTCACCTTTAGATAACAAGATTAAAGTTGAATCTTTAACTTTATTGTGAGTTTGTTCTCCCACTTTAATTTCGCCATTTATTAGATAAATAAAAGAGTTGTGAGTCGGAGGTAATTGAAAGTTAAATTCTTTATCCTTTTCAAGCTCTACATCAAAATAAACAGGTTCGATGTTATGTTTTTTTACAGGGCCCTCGGTATCTTGAAATTTACCTGCAACAACTTTTATTTGTTTATCAATGTCTTTATGTATTTGTATTTTATCTGAATCTATATAAATATAATTAGGCTTACTCATTTTTAACTTTGCAGGCATATTTACCCACAGCTGAAAACCATGCAGTCTACCTTCGGTCATGGCCGGCATTTCAGAGTGAATTATTCCACTTCCTGTTTTCATCCATTGCACATCTCCAGAAGTCATTTTTCCTTTTGCACCAGTACTATCTTCATGCTCAAACTCTCCTTCAAGCATATAGGTTACTGTTTCAATTCCTCTGTGGGGATGGGGAGGAAATCCTCCAATGTAATCATCTTTATTTTTAGATCCAAATTCATCCAACATTAAAAATGGATCAAAATAATCTGGATCAATGCCAATACTTCTTTTTAGTTTTACTCCAGCACCATCTGAAGCTGGAATAGGATCAATAATTTTACTTACTTCAACTTTTTTCATAGAACAGCAAATAGTAATTAATTAAATTAAATCAAGCAGCTCATCAAGACGCTTAATTTGTTTTTTTGGTTCGTAATCAAGTTTATCAAAAATTTTGTTATTTCGGTTTACCCAAACAGCGTTATATCCAAAATTTCCTCCACCAGAAACATCCCATGTATTTGCACTTAAAAACACAGCTTCATTTTTTTTTATTTGATATTTTTTAATTGGCAGATCATAAACTCTT
>CACIVL010000061.1 GCA_902590125.1 uncultured Pelagibacteraceae bacterium
CAGATGGTTTTTTAGGCAATTCTGAAAATCCAGGTTGGAAAAAAACTGGCTTGCCAATTAAATAAAAAATTTTATTGCGAGTAAGGTTTTCTAGAAAATATTTTTTTTACAAGAGGCTCAAATTCTTTTAAAGGCAATGATTTAAAATTTGGATCAAAAGATTTTTGATCCCAATTTTCGCAAAAATCTATAGTATCCTTATAATATTTGTGTCCTTTATATTTGTCTCTTTGATTTCTATTGCCACCTAAGTGATGTGCATAGTAGTACATTTGAAACTCACCATGTTTTTCTATAATCCAATGAGTTTTTTCACTTACGTAGGGCTTAAGAAGAGCAGCAGCATATTCTGAATGATTTAATGGAGCTAGTTCGTCTCCAATATCATGTAAAAGTGTGGCAACAATCATTTCATCATTAGCTTTATCATTTAAAGCTCTTGTCGCTGACTGTAGAGAATGTTCTAATCTTGTTATTTTATAACCTTCCAACGTATTACTTAATCCACTCATAAATTTAATTAACCTGTCTGCTGTGCCTTCAATGTATTTTCTTTCGTGGTTATCTAATAAAAGATAATCTTCCCTAGATCCATTTTTCATCTCAGTAAAATTTACTGTTTTCATATTTAATTATTGGTAGCTGTACTTAATAATGATAACTGAGTTATTTTATCATCTCCTAGATTGTCAATTGGTTCAACAGGATATTCTCCAGTAAAATAATGATCTGTAAGTTGAGGATACGTGTTATTTCTTTTTTCAAATCCCATTGCTTTGTACATTCCATCTATTGATAAAAATTTTAATGATTTTGCATTTATATATTTACAAATTTCATCATTTGTTTTGTTAGCAGCTAGAAGTTCTTTTTTAGTAGGTGTATCAACACCATAAAAGTCAGGAAATTTTATTTCTGGAGAAGCAATTCTAACATGAACATCTTTAGCTCCTGCGTCATAAAGCATTTTTACTATTTTATGTGAAGTAGTTCCTCTTACAAGTGAATCGTCAACCAATATAATTTTTTTATTTTTAATTGATGATTTATTTGCATTTAATTTTAGTTTAACTCCTAGGCTTCTTATTTTTTGAGCTGGTTCAATAAAAGTTCTTCCAACATAATGGTTTCGTATTAAGCCAAGTTCAAATTTTTTACCTGTATTGTGACTATAGCCAATTGCTGCAGCGTTCCCCGAATCTGGAACTGGTACAATTAAATCAGCTTCTACGTCTGTTTCTTTAGCAAGCTCAACACCAAAATTTTTTCTATATTCATAAGCGCACTTTCCATTAAGAATGCTATCTGGTCTTGAAAAATAAATATATTCAAACACGCAAGGTCTTGTTTTTCTAGCTGTAAAAGGTTTAATGCTTTTTAGCTTACCATTTTCTACATAAACAATTTCACCATTTTCTACATCTCTAATAAATTTTGCTCCTATGATATCTAGAGCACACGTTTCCGATGCAAAAACATAGGAATTTTTTATTTTTCCAATTACTAAAGGCCTTATTCCAAAAGGATCTCTTACTCCAATCAAAATTTTTTGTGTAAGCATTACCAATGCGTAACCTCCTTGAATTTGAAATAGCGCATCAACTATTTTATCAATTGTTTTATTTCTTTTTGATTTTGCTATTAACTGAACAATTGTTTCTGTATCAGATGTTGTATGGAAAATTGCACCTTCTTCTACTAATTTAGTTCTTAAAGTAATTGCATTTGTTAAATTGCCATTGTGAGCAACTCCTATTCCTCCAGCATTAGTATCAGCAAAAAAAGGTTGTACATTTCTTATGGTTGTTCCACCAGTGGTACTATATCTGTTATGACCTATAGCATAACTACCAGGTAAATTTTTTAATACCTTTTCCTTATTGAAGTTATCACCAACTAATCCAAATCTTTTTTCTGAATGATATTTTTTACCATCAAAAGAAACAATACCGCATCCTTCTTGACCTCTATGCTGTAAAGCGTGCAGACCTAAAGCAGTAAGAGCAGATGCATCAGTACTATTACTTATTCCAAAAACTCCACATTCTTCTTTTATTTTTGGATTATAACTCTTCAATTTTTTCTTTAGATTCTTTGTA
>CACIVL010000062.1 GCA_902590125.1 uncultured Pelagibacteraceae bacterium
ATGAGAATTTAGGATCTGGGATTTTAACAGATAGCACGCAGGTAAGACCTTCCTTAATATCCTCGCCAGAAATTGTTAATTTGTTCTTTTTTAGTAAATTATTTTCTGTTGCATATTTATTTATTACTCTTGTTAAAGCACTTCTAAATCCAAGCAAATGAGTTCCTCCATCTCTTTGAAATATATTATTTGTATAAGGATAAACATCTTCAGTATATCCTGCATTCCATTTTAATGAACACTCCAACTCTATATTTTTATTTTTACCTTCAATAAATATTGGTTTTTTAAATAAGTCATTTCCATTTTTATTTTTTAAGCTTTCTCTATTTTTGTCCAAAAATTCTACAAATTCTAAAATTCCTCCATCAAATTTAAAGTTTACACTTTTAGATTTTTTTTGAGATAGATCGTTTATAGTAATCCTTATGCTTTTATTTAAAAAAGCTAATTCTCTCATTCTTTTTTGAATAGTGTTAAAACTAAACTTTGTTGAAGAAAAAACTTCTTTTGATGGTAAAAATTTTACTTGTGTGCCCGTATTTTTTGATTTTCCTGTAACCTTTAAAGGATTTTTTGATTTTCCATTTTCGAATTCAATAAAATGTTTTTTTCCATCTCTTTCTATTTGAAGTTCTAATTTTTTAGATAATGCATTTACAACAGAAACACCTACACCATGCAATCCTCCAGATACTTTATATGAATTATGATCAAATTTACCTCCAGAGTGCAACTGTGTCATTATAACTTCTGCAGCAGATTTTTTTTCTCCTTTATGGATATCTACTGGTATTCCTCTTCCATCATCTCTTACTGTGATAGTTTCGTCAGAATTAATATCAATTTCAATATTTTTACAATAACCAGCAAGTGCTTCATCTATAGAATTATCTACAACTTCATAAACCATATGATGTAAACCTGTACCATCATCAGTATCTCCAATATACATGCCAGGTCTTTTTCTTACTGCATCTAAGCCCTTTAAAACTTTAATTGAGTCTGCTTTATAATTTGAATTTTCTATTTGTTTGCTCATATTTATTTTTTACGGAAAAATTTATCTTATCACTTTTTTGTAGTTAAATAAAATTGACTAATAATGCTATGTTAAATTTATATTGGTAATTAATCAAAATCTAACAATAATTATTTTTCTTTTGTATTTCTTGAAAATTTCAAAAATAACATGCTTTTTAACCGAAAAATGACTCTAATGAAAAATAATTTCAATTATTTTGATTTAGTCGTTTTTTTTATTATGGCAAATTCGTTAATATTTCCTTTGTAAAATTTTATAGATTCATAATTTTTTAAAAAATATTCTTTTTCTTCTTGATTAACATATGCTGAAGTAAAATCTTCATTTTTTAATATTTTTTTTAAAATTGATTTTAAATCAGGTAACAATTGATTGACCCTCATATTTTCTTTTGTTTCAGGAAAATCTAATTCTTCAACTATAAAATATCCACCTGGATTTAAAACTTTAAATAACATAAATAAAGAAATTATCTGATCCTTAAGCATATGGCTGGCATCTTCAATAATTATATCAAAATTAATTTTTTTGCTTAGTATATTGCTATCAATTGAAGATCTTTTACTTGAATCTATAAAAAAACTTTTTATTCTTTTTGAAGAATATTTAAACATATCAGGATTAATATCTCCTCCATATATGTTTGCATTTTTAAAATAAAAAAATAAAGCAGCCGATGCATTCCCATAAAATGACCCTATTTCCAATATATTAATATTTTTGTTTTTTAATTCAAAAAAATATTTTTCGTAGAATTTAGAATAACCATGACATTTAATTTTAACATTTTTTCTTTTAATAGGTTGTACATATTGATCAATATAATATTCTCCTTTATCAGAATTAAAAAACTCAAAAAGAAAATCTAAATTTTTTTCAAATAATGAAACATTTCTTTTTGAAAATAAATCTAAATTAACTTTTTTGTTTAAAAAAAAAAAATTCAAAAAATAAACAAATGGAATTATTAAAAAAAGATAAAATTTTAATATATAAGAAGCCTTTTCAGCTCTGTGCCTATAATAAATTCTATAAAAT
>CACIVL010000063.1 GCA_902590125.1 uncultured Pelagibacteraceae bacterium
ATTCTGTTCATTGCTATTGCTAAGGTTTCATGAGCTTCCTTAGATAATGCGCCATGAGACATGCTACCACTGCCAAATCTTTTTAATATTTCTGATACTGGTTCAACTGTTGAAATATCAACAGAAGATTTTAAATATCTCTTTCTAAAATCCATTAAATCTCTTAAATGTATAGGTGGAAGATCGTAAATTCCTTTCACATATTTTTTATAAGTATTATATGAATTTTTTGTCACCGCACTTTGAAGCAAGTGAATCAATTTACCTTGGTATTGATGAATTTCTCCGTTTTCCCTATATTTATAGATTCCTCCAATAGGCAGTACACTATCATTATTCTGAAATGCTTCTTTGTGAATATTTTTTACTTTCTTTTCTATCCCACTCAGACCAATTCCAGATATTTTTGAAGTTACCCCTTGAAAATATTCAGAAACTACAGTTCTACTTAGTCCAACAGCTTCGAAGTTACATCCGCCTCTATAGGAACTTAAAACAGATATTCCCATTTTAGACATGATTTTTAAAAGTCCAAAATTTACCGACCTAATGTATCTTTTAATACATTCTTCATATCTAAACTTTCCAAAAAGTTTTTTTTCATATCTTTGATACAAACTATCTAGAGCTAAATATGGGTTAATAGTTGTTGCACCAACTCCTAAGAGAGTCGCAAATGAATGCGTATCTAAAACTTCTCCCGTTTCAGCATTTATAGAAACATAACCTCTTAATTTTTTATCAATTAAATGCTTATTAATTGCTCCAACACATAAAAGCATTGGAATTGCTATTTTTTCTTCAGATATTTTTTTATCAGATAATATTAGTTGAGTTGTTCCTTGCCTTACAAGAATTTCAGCTTCTTTAAGAATATAATCTAAAGATTCTTTAAGAGTTTGATCGCGTTTAAAAGTACAATCAATAGTCTTTGAATTCTTACCAAAAAAGCTTACAAATTTTTGAAATTGTGAATTAGATAAAATAGGATTTTCCAAAACATAAATATTATCTTTTGTTAATTTGTCAAAATCTAATATATTTCCTAAATTTCCAAATCTTGTCTTCAAACTCATAACTTTATTTTCTCTTAATGAATCTATTGGTGGATTTGTAACTTGGCTAAAGTTTTGTCTGAAGAAATGATACAATGGTCTGTAACGATCGGATAAGACTGCAAGTGGAGTATCATCTCCCATAGATCCAACTGCTTCTTTAGCATCCTCTGCCATTGGATGAAGAATTAACTCAAGGTCTTCAATACTTATTCCAAAAGCATGTTGTCTTTTTCTTAGTGCAGATCCAGTAAAAATAAATTTTTCTTTATTAATTGAAATTTTTTTATCAAGATCAATAATTTGATTGTTAAAATGTTTATATTCTTTTGCTAAATAGTTTTTTATTTCAATATTATTAAAAACTTTTCCTTTGTTAATTCTTATTCCAATAATTTCTCCAGGCCCTAATCTTCCTTTAGAAATAATTTTTTTCTCATCTAGTTTAATCATGCCTGTTTCTGATCCTGCAAAAAGTAAATTGTCTTTTGTTATAGTATATCTTAGGGGACGCAGACCATTTCTATCATTAGCAACTATTACCCATTCATTATCAGTTGCTGCAATTGCAGCTGGTCCATCCCATGGTTCCATTGTACTATTTAAAAAATTAAATAACTTTTGATGATCCCTTGTTAAAATTTTGCTTTTTTTGGACCAAGCATCTGGAATTAACATTAATTTTGCCAAAGGTGCAGGTTGTCCTGAAATATTTAATAATTCAAAAACATTATCTAAAGCAGAAGAGTCTGAGGCTCCTGGTTGTATCACTGGTTTTAAATTTTCTATATTCTCAAATAATGAACTTTTTATTTCATCTTCATGAATTTTCATCCAATTACAATTGCCTCTAAAAGTATTTATTTCTCCATTATGAGCAATAGCTCTAAAAGGTTGCGCCAAATTCCAGCTTGGAAATGTATTTGTAGAAAATCTCTGATGAAAAATTGCATATCTTGATATAAA